>CAZKYP010000163.1:0-1124 GCA_964556885.1 uncultured Pirellulales bacterium
CGAAGTTCCGAAGCCGCTGTCCTGGGCCGATATAAGCACGAAGCTGCCGCAGAAGTGTCCGAGTATGGCGGGGATAGGACTATCCGGTCCGATATGGCCCCTGTAAGTAAATCTTAAAAAACCGTTATGCGGCTGATGCGTTCCGAATCCGGTCAGATGTAAATAAACAACTATCAAACTGAGAATAAGCGTACCGACAATAGCCACCGCATAACGCTGGGAACCCGAAGCCATACCCACAACAAGGGCACAGAAGATAAATGCTATGTCCCTCGTGTCCTTGATGATGTTTCGAAAACGTATAATAGCCAGCGCCCCCATTAATCCGACGGCGGTAATGAAACTTGTGCCGATTACCGCCATCACCATGGAGACAACAACGGTTATAAGAATCAACGACTGGACGAAAGACCTCGAATACGACAGGCCGCTGTGAGTGAAGTAATAAATCCATGCCAGAAACTGCCCCAGGACAAACGCCAGCAGCAATGACAGGAGTACCGCCTCGGGCGTAAAGGGACTGCCCGTCGCAGGAGAACCTTCTAATACTTGCCAAATTCTATCCATTACTACTGCCCTGTAAACTGTGGTGCACAGAATCTCAGCGAGCACGACTCGCTGATCGACGAAGCATATTTCGATATCGACTGCTGGCTTAGGTTGAAATACTTAACCATCTCATTGAGCCATTCAGGATAACGCTCGGTAAACTTGATTTCAAGAATCACCCCGCCCGACGTATAGGGATTGCGCTGCCAGCCCGGGCCTCCCAGTCTTACTTCGGGTTTGCTTGTTACCTTGTACGCAAGCTCCCGATCAAAAGTAACTCTCACTCTCGTATGTGAATCACCTTCGTATGCCTTCCTCATATAACGGATCAGAACTACCGGTCCGGCTTTGAGGTTTCTTACATACATCTGAAACTGACTAATTGCATCTATATCGGATGTAAAATTCTGGGGCGGCAAAGGTCGGCCTTCAAGCAAAGCCGCAACATCTACCTCCATAACCCGAGCCCGACTCTTGACAATAACCGTATTTATACGTCTTTTAATTTCAAAGAAACGAGGATATTCAGGCTCGTCCGTGTAACTGCGTATTCGCAATTTATAACGGTTCTTTTT
>CAZKYP010000163.1:1224-7326 GCA_964556885.1 uncultured Pirellulales bacterium
ATCTTTTTTTTGCCCGGATACCTGTTTCGGAAATTTATTTTCAAACATGACAGCCACTGTCTTTACACAACAAATTCAAGGAGCTGGAAAGAGTCAACAATGCTTGTTTCGAGCACCTATCGATTCAGGTCTGCATTATAGGACACAAACCACTTTAAATATATGTATACAAGTCAACTTACAATTCCGCCCGCCTAAATTATAACAGTTCAGCCCTACCGAGCAACCGTAAATCTTACCTATTCTAACATATATATGACTGCTAAGTCAATATCTTTCTGGCTGCTGTAAGAAAGCCTACACCTTCAAATTACAGGTTTTTACTTGACCACATGGGATAATTTGGATAGAATTTCCATTTTAATTAATTTTTATAGAAACTGATTCCCTTAGTTAGGGGATCAATTTCTGGAATTTTGTCCCTGCCTGTGCAGGGGCAATACTTTTATGGAAAAGTGTATCCATGAGCGAACAGATTGTGAAGGTCGGTCTTGTCGGTTTTGGAACCGTGGGCAGCGGCGTCGCAAAGCTGATAACTGAAAATGCAGATTCTATAGCGGCTAAAACCGGTATTCGACTGATACTGGCCCGTGTTGTCGATATCGATACGAAGTCCGTACGTCCGGTAAAACTCCCCGAAGGCATTCTTACGGACGATTTGGACAAGCTCCTAAAAGACGAAACTATTCAGATAGGAATTGAAACCGTAGGTGGTACAACCATCGCTAAGCAAATTCAGCTTAAAATGCTCGAATCAGGAAAAGACGTCGTCACCGCCAACAAGGCCCTTTTGGCCGAATATGGCAATGAACTGTACAGAACCGCCCACCAGAACAACCGTTGTATAGCCTTCGAGGCAAGCTGTGCCGGCGGAATACCCATAATCTCAGCAATACGAACGGGACTGACTGCAAACAATATAACTGCAATTTACAGCATCCTCAACGGAACCTGTAATTATATCCTGTCCAATATGACCTCCCATCAGGAGGATTTCTCCGCAGCCCTGACAAAGGCACAGGGAAAAGGATTCGCAGAGGCGGATCCGACACTGGATATCGGTGGTCACGACAGCGCCCATAAATTAGTGATTCTGGCCTCCATCGCATTCGGTTATGAAATCGCTCTCAGCGACGTTTTTGTTGAGGGTATCGAAGGAATTTCCAAATACGATATACATTACGGCAGCGAAATGGGCTACTGCCTTAAACTGCTGGCGATAGCCCAGAAAAACAAACAAAACAAAATATCACTCCGCGTACATCCGTCCTTTATTTCCAGGGACAATCCGCTTTCTCGCGTCAACGGCTCTTTTAACGCAATCAGTATATTCGGCAGCGCCGTCGGGCACGTAATGTTTAGCGGCCGGGGCGCAGGAATGATGCCGACTGCAAGCGCGATTGTTGCTGATATTATCGATGTCGCTTTGGGTAATTCCAGGAATACTTTTCAACATCTGAACCTGCAACCGAGAAGCCAGACTGAACCGATTATAGAAAAAGAAAATAACCACCTGGGCAGATTTTATATCAGAATTATGTGCAAGGACCAGCCCGGCGTTGTGGCCCAGTGGAGCAGGGTCCTTGCCGAGCACAAGATAAGTATCTCCGGCTCACTTCAGCACGAAGGCACAGGGCCCGAAAATACCGTACCGGTCGTAATCGTAACGCATGTCACCCGGCATAAAAATGTCCTGGCCGCATTAAAGGATATGGAGAAACTCGATGTTATAGGTGGAAAACCCGCCTGTATAAGGATCGAGGACATCCCGGAGGACAAAGATTAATGACCAAGTATGTCATTATAATCCCCGACGGTGCGGCTGACGAACCTATCGAACAATTCGGCGGTAAGACCGTGCTCGAAGCGGCCGATATTCCCAATATAGATAAAATAAGCGCAACCGGCAGACAGGGCCTCGTTAAAACAGTTCCCGACGGTATGGAACCGGGCAGCGACGTGGCTCAGATGTCTCTGCTGGGATATGACCCTCGACAATATTATTCCGGCCGCGCTCCTATCGAGGCGGTGGCGAGAAATATAAAGCTGTCCTTAGACGACTGGGTCTTCAGATGTAATCTGGTCACTATCGCCGACGGAAAAATGGTCGACCATAGCGCAGGGCATATTTCCACCGCAGAAGGCAGTAAACTGATACAGGAGCTGGATGAGCAGCTTGGCAATGATAAGATTCGATTTCATACAGGTGTAAGCTACAGGCACCTGCTTGTCTTCAAAGGATATGACTTCAATGTCCAGACGTACCCGCCACACGACCATATCGGCGAGCCGGTCGAAAAGCTCCTTCCTCGCGGCAAAGGCTCCGATATCCTTATCGATTTTATGGCTCGTTCGCAGCAGCTTTTTAGCGACCATGATATAAACAAAGTCAGAAAGGACCTCGACGAAAACCAGGTCAGCTCCATCTGGCTCTGGGGACAGGGAAAGATATCCCAAATGGAACGTTTTCAAAAACGTTTCGGACTCAAAGGCGCAGCCATCACCGCCGTCGACCTTGTCAGGGGTCTGGCCAGGATGATAGGTTTTGATTTAATTGAAGTAGCAGGCGCTACCGGTTTTATCGACACGAACTACGAAGGTAAAGCATCCGCGGCAATCAAGGCGATTGAAGATTACGACATTGTTTTCGTACATGTAGAAGCACCCGACGAAGCTGGTCATAGCGGCAACGTCGAGATGAAAAAGCAGGCGATTGAAAACATCGACAGGCATATCGTAGGACCCGTATTCGACGCCCTCGGCAAATATGAAAGCTGGCGAATACTGGTTATGCCGGACCACCCGACGCCGGTACGAAGCGGCGCTCATTCTCCCGAGCCTGTTCCGTTTGCTATGGCGGGAGATAATATCAGCGGCATCATGCACGCTGACTTTGGAGAAAAAAACGCCGCTAAATCAGGATTCAGGATCGACAATGGCTACGAACTGATGGAATATTTCCTGAAATGTTAAAAGAGTTGTATATTAAAATTCGACTCAATAAAATAGTTTAATAGTTTTGTTTATGACAGGATAGGTATGGAAATAATTGTTCAGAAATTCGGCGGCACCTCTGTGGCCAACGCAGAGAAGATTCGACGAGCCGCCAAACGGGCTATTGAAAAGGCCCAGAAAGGTTATGGAGTCGTTGTAGTGGCTTCGGCCCGTGGCAAGCAGACGGACGAGCTTGTCGCCGATGCTATGGAACTTAATCCCAATCCGCCCAAACGCGAGATGGACCAGTTGCTCAGCACGGGCGAGCAACAAACGGTTTCGCTGATTGCAATGGCCCTTGATGCTATGAAACAAAAAGCCATCAGCTTAACCGGGGCTCAGATTCGGATGATGACCGACAGCGTCCATACCAAGGCGAGAATTATAAGCATTGACGCCCAACGAATACATAAACAGTTAGACGAAGGGAAAATCGTAATCGTCGCAGGTTTTCAGGGTATAGATGAAAATGAAAATATCACAACGCTCGGACGGGGTGGCTCGGACACGACCGCGGTTGCAATAGCCGCCGCCCTGGGAGCAAAGGTATGCGAAATCTACACGGACGTGGATGGAATTTATACCACTGATCCGAGAATCTTCAAAAAAGCCGTCAAAATGGATGAAATCAGCTACGATGAAATGCTCGAGATGGCAAGTCTCGGGGCCGGTGTTATGCATCCCCGCGCCGTCGAGTTCGGGAAAAAATATGATGTCACTATTCATGTAAGAAACAGTGCGAAAGATATAGAGGGAACATTAATTCAACACGAGGTACCACAAATGGAAGGTGTATTAGTCTCAGGGGCAACAATACAAAGAAATCTGGCAAAGATAGCTTTGATCGGCGTCGATAACATCCCGGGTAATGCCGCAAAGATATTTGCCCACATGGCGAAGGCCAAAGTAATTGTCAACGATATCATTCAGAATGAAGTCAGTCCCGATAAGGCAAACCTTTCGTTCATGATTGAAGATTCGGATTTGCAAGTCGCGAAAGAAGCCCTGGAGGGAATCAAAGAAGAAGTCAACTGCGACAGTATCTTCGTCCGCGACGACATCGCCGAGATATCCGTTGTCGGCGTCGGCATGAGAAGTCACTACGGCGTCGCCGATAAAATGTTCAGCGCGCTGGCCCAGGCAAAGATTAACATCGACTCGATAACAACCAGCGAAATCCGAATCAGTTGCACGGTCGACAAAAAGCAGGCCGACAAGGCCCTCGAGGTCGTTTGCCTTGCCTTCGAGCTCGACAAGCCGGCAAAAAAACGCGGCAAGTAATTAACTTTATAAAGCACGTTGATTATTAACTGACAGACTGATGCAGTCCGAACAGGAGAGGATTAAATACGCCATGAGTAGACGCTTCAGGAGCGGCGTAATCATTTTGTCTCTGCTGTTAATCGCCCTGCTCTCGTGGCTCGACCACGCTTTCTACAAAGGCAGGCTGTCACCCCGCTTCCAGACCGGCCAACACACTCAGGCAACCGACCGCGAAAAATATCATGCCAAAACTTTTACCGTCGGCTCGGTTATTGATGGTGACACCATCGACATAAACATTGCCGATAACGGATATGAGCGCACGCGCATAAGACTGCTCGGAATCGATGCTCCCGAAACGCACAGCGACCAGTACGGCGTAATGTATTTCGGCCCCGAGGCTGCCGAATTTGTAAAGCAAATCGCTCTCGGCAAATCCGTCACGGTCTACCTCGACGAAATAAGTGACACGAGAGGCAAATACGGCAGACTGCTCGCCTACGTCCAACTGCCCGACGGAAGATTCCTGAACGAAGTAATCCTGACCGAGGGCTTCGCCTACGCGGACCTGCGATTTCGCCACAGTTTATACAACGCATACCAGCAGTACCAGGCATCAGCACGTAGCACACAAAAAGGTCTGTGGAAACAAGTAACCCGCGAGCAACTGCCCCAGTGGCTGCAAACAAGAAAACCTGATTTACTCTCAGACAAATAGCCGCTATAATCTCCTGCATATCGAATTCGAATACAGTTTTTCATAGGAGCTGTTATGGCACCCAAAACCAAAATCGTCGCCACGTTAGGCCCTGCAAGCAGCAGCTACACCGTTCTTCGCAAGATGTTTGCGGCCGGACTCGACGTCGTCCGTCTGAACTTCTCCCACGGCAGCCACGCCGAGCATTTCGAAAGAATCCAAATCGTCCGAAAGCTAAATAGCCAATACCGTCGGCACATTCGAATCATGCAGGACCTCGAGGGCTTCCGAATCCGGATCGGACGTTTCGCCGAGGCCAACTCCAGGCTCCTGAAAAACCGAACGACCGTCTGGCTGACAAATGATCCTCAGGCGGAAGGCCCTAAGACCATACCCTTCGACTACACCGGCGACCTGGGCCTGATTAAACCGAAGCAAATGATTTATATCGACGACGGCAACCTCTCGCTCCGTGTCAAGAGCACTTCTGCCAACAGCATAAAGGCCGAGGTCATCGAAGGCGGCATCCTCAAAGAAAGAAAAGGCATCAACATCCCCGAAGCAAAGCTGGAATTCGAAGGCGTTACCGAAAAAGACAAAAAGGACATCGAATTCGGAATCGAGCAAAAGGTCGATTATGTCGCCTTGTCGTTCGTCCGGGACGACAGCGACGTTCTCGAAGCCGCCGGGCTGATAAAACCGAAACTTCCGAATTGCAAAATCGTCGCAAAGGTCGAAAGCAGGGAAGCGATAAATAATATCGACAGGATAATCAAGGCCGCAGACGGCATAATGATAGCCCGCGGCGACATGGGCGTCGCCATCCCGATTTACGAAGTCCCCATCGTCCAGAAGCAGATAATCAAAAAATGCAACGCCGCAAAAAAATTCGTCATCACCGCCACGCAGATGCTCGAGCACATGACCGAATTCAGCCGGCCCACGCGTGCCGAAGTCACCGACGTCGCCAATGCCATCATCGACGGCACCGACTTCGTAATGCTCTCTGCCGAGACCGCCGCAGGCCGCTTCCCCTACGAATCCGTCCTGATGATGAATAACATCATCAAATTCACCGAAAAAGCCCTCCCCGCCCTAAAGATGGAAAAATAATCATTTATCATTAATCAATATCGAAGATCCCGATT
>CAZKYP010000164.1:0-7275 GCA_964556885.1 uncultured Pirellulales bacterium
GTTTTTACGGGGTCAAATCATGAGACGTTCACGAACACCACTCGAAATCTTAAATAATCTCACCAACAGGAGAAATTTCCTTAAAGGGGCCGCACTTCTATCAGCAGGATTAGTACTCGACAATTCGACAAAGGCATATGCTGCGAGCTCTTCGGCTGCCGCTCCACAAAGAAGCCGGGTCTCGTTTATTACCGGCGGCGATCGACGGGAAATGGTATACCAGGCACTGACGCCGTTAAAAGACGAGGTGGAAAAAGGTATCCGGGACAAACAGGTTATCATCAAACCGAATTTCGTAGGGACCGGAAATCCGCTCTGCGCAACCCATGTCGATGCCGTCCGAGGATTACTCGATTTCCTCAAACCAATCTACAAGCAAAAGATTATTATCGGGGAATCTTCTGCTTTCGAGGTGACTTCGAACGGTTATGACAACTACGGATACCGCCCTCTCGAGCGAGAGTATAACGTCACGCTCGTCGACTTCAACGCAAGCTCAGCCACAAGACCGGCCTGGGTTACGGATCAAAATATACATCCGGTCCAGATTCAGGTTATAAGCGAATTCCTCGATCCGAAGAATTATTTCATTTCCATTACGCGTCTGAAAACACACGATACAGTAGTGGCAACAATGGGTTTGAAGAATATATTAATGGGTTCCCCGATAAGCCAATATAACGGCCGCAGGTACAAACATACAGTCCACGGCGGCGGCCCGCGGTGGCTTCATTACAATTTATTCCTGCTCGCTCATCTCATGCGTCCTCAATTGACCGTGATCGACGCTCTTGAAGGAATGCAGGGCAACGGCCCGGTCGGAGGATTTCCTATCGAGCACGGGGTGGCGCTGGCCGGAACGGATGTCCTCTCGGTCGATAGTATCGGGGCACAACTGATGGGTATCCCGTTCGAAGACATCGGATATCTAAAATTCTGCGCCGATGCCGGTATGGGTATCGTCGACAGGTCAAAAATCGATATAATCGGAGGAAAGGAACCGAAGAACTACATCAAAAAATATACACTTCCAAACAGCATTGAGCAACAGCTCGAATGGAAAAGTGAGCTAAGAACCATGTGAGGTATTATACGTCTTATGATTAGGAATATAAACCGTCTGGTCAGAAACGTAAAGGTTCACAGGGTGCATCCATAACATTCCTGTGCCATTTGATCTGCAGTTTCTACACTCTCTTTATTTGACGGGACAGTTAATCCATAGTATATTGCGAGACTGTAAAATGTGAATAATTCCTACGTGTATTACTCACAGAGAACGGCAGATTTTTTTTAATAAAGGAGATTGTCACATGAGACACAAACTGCTGTTTATCGTTTTATTGACCTTATTAACAGGCGGGTTCTGTCCGGCCCAGTCGCCGCAGGATGCCAATGACCTAAAATCCGCATCCACCAATGTCCCCGGCCAGGAATATCCGCGGATCGATTCCGAGCTGCGTGCCACGTTCCGCATTAATGCGCCTGATGTCCAAAAGCTGCAAGTCGATCTTGGTAAACGCTACGATATGGTCAAGGACGATAAAGGCGTATGGACTGTCACCACCGATCCTCTGGAACCGGGATTTCATTACTACCAACTGATCATCGATGGAGTGCGTGTCAGCGATCCGGCCAGCGAGGCATTCTATGGGACAGGTCGAATGAGCAGCGGTATCGAAGTCCCGGAAAGCGGCGTGGATTTCTATGCTATCAAAGATGTGCCCCATGGTGAGATCCGTTCAAGACGTTATTTCTCGAATGTCACGAACACATGGAGAAGGCTCCACGTTTATACGCCCGCCGGGTATGATGCTGACACAAACAAGAAATACCCCGTGCTTTACCTGCAGCACGGCGGGGGCGAAGACGAGAGGGGCTGGGTTGAACAGGGCAGGACAGACTGCATCATGGACAACCTGATAACCGCGGGCAAGGCCAGGCCCATGCTGGTGGTCATGGCCAATGGTGATGTCCCCAGTCCCGGCAGACAGCGCGGCTATAGCCGCGAGGGCATGGTGAGTATAGCCAATGAGATGATCCACAATATCGTGCCGTTTATAGAAAGCCACTACCGTGTTCTATCCAATCCAGAGAATAGAGCCCTGGCTGGTTTATCCATGGGCGGGGGCCAGGCATTTTACGTGGGATTGCAGAACACCGATACTTTTGCCTCTATTGGAGTCTTCAGCAGCGGCTTATTTGGCGGCGTCGGCTTCATGGCCAACCGTCAATTTGATGCAGAAGCACAAATCCCCGGTCTTCTGACGAAAGCCGAATCGTTCAATGAGCGTCTCAAATTGTTTTATATCTCTGTGGGTGAACAGGACCCCCGTATCGAGAACACGAAAAAAGCTGTGGCCGATTTAAAGGAGCACGGATTAAACGTCGAATTTACCTCATTTCCCGGCGCGCACGAATGGCAGGTGTGGAGAAAATCACTGCATGACTTTACACCGCTTCTTTTTAAGGATTAAGCAATAGATGAAATCTGAGTCAATGTGATGAGCAGAATTGGCAAAAAATTCAACAATTTTAGGAGACTATCAAATGAATCACATGTTTAGAACTATTTTGTTGGGAGCCGCAATATTATGCGGAGTCTGTTTCGCCCAGGCAGACCAGCCTGCGGACGTGAACGATTGGAAGCCCTCGTCCCTCAATCAACCCGGAAAGCAGTATCCCCAGGTTAACTCCGAAGGCAGGGTCCGCACCAGCATCACCGCACCAGAAGCCCACACTGTTCTACTCGATATCGGCGCTGTTAAATACCCCCTGACTAAGGGTGAGAATGGCGTCTGGACCGGCGGCGAATCGGCACCCCAGGATGAAGGATTCCACTATTATCAAATCTGGATCGATGGAGCTGCAGTTCCGGATCCCGGCAGCCTATACTTCTACGGCGCCGGCCGCTGGGGCAGCGGCGTTGAAGTGCCCGCCAAGGACCAGGATTTCTACGCCCTCAAGAATGTCCCGCACGGTCAGATATGCGAGCAGCTCTACTTCTCCAAGAGCAACAACACCACGCGCCGCTGTTTCGTATATACGCCACCCGATTATGACAAGGACACGACCAAACGTTATCCCGTGCTCTATCTCCAGCACGGTGGCGGCGAAGATGAGACCGGCTGGCCCAATCAGGGCAAGACCAATCTGATCATGGACAACCTGATCGCTGCAGGCAAGACCAGGCCGTTTATCATCGTCATGGACAACGGCACATGGCGTATGCCGGGCCAGGATCGCCCGCCACGCAGCGGCGAAGGCAGAGGTACCTGGCCCCCGGAAGGCTGGGCCGACGGCTTCAAGAAGACCCTGCTGGAGGACATTATTCCTATGATCGATGCCAACTATCGTACACTGGCGGATCAATCGCACCGGGCCATGGCGGGACTGTCCATGGGCGGCATGCAGACCCGGGCTATTACCCTGACCAGCCTCGATACGTTCTCACATATCGGCATCTTCAGCGGCGGCAGCATCAGCCCGGATGATGTCAACGATGCGCCCGGTTTCAAAGAGAAGGTCAAACTCGTGTTCGTCAGCTATGGCAGCCGGGAACTCGAAAACCGCAGAGGCGGCGGCCGCGGTGGCTTCGGTGGCGACCCCAAGGCGAACACCGATGCGCTCAAAGAGGCCGGCATTAACTGTCATTTCTACGTCTCGCCCGATACGGCCCACGAGTGGCAAACATGGCGTCGAAGCTTGCATCAATTCGCCCCCCTGCTTTTCCAGGATTAAGAAAGGACAATCGTCATGAAATTGAAACTTCTTACAATATTGCTGCTGATAATCCTCTGTTCTCAACCGTGCCCGGCACAGCCGGCGGATGCGAACGATTCTAAACCTGCATCGTCCAACGTCCCCGGCCAGGAATATCCGCGAATCGATTCCGAGCTGCGTGCCACGTTCCGCGTCAATGCGCCCGATGCAAAGAAGGTACAGCTCGATTTAGGCAAGAAATACGACATGGTCAAAGGCGATGATGGAGTCTGGACGGCCAAGACCGATCCTTTGGTGCCGGGATTCCATTATTATTACCTTCTGATAGACGGCGTCTCTGTTGCGGATCCGGCCAGTGAGAGCTTCTTCGGAGTCGGCAGGATGTCCAGCGGCATCGAGGTACCGTCGGAAGGCGAGGACTTCTACCATCCCAAAGACATGCCGCACGGAGAGATTCGCCAGCGATGGTATCACTCCAAAGTTACCAATGCCTGGCGCCGATGCTTCGTCTATACCCCGCCGGACTACGACACGAATAGGAGCGTTCGTTATCCGGTACTATATCTCCAGCACGGCGGCGGCGAGGACGAACGCGGCTGGGTCACACAGGGCTGTGTCAATTTCATTATGGACAACCTGATTGCCGAAGGCAAGGCAAAGCCCATGATTATTGTCATGGACAACGGCAATGCCCGCGCACCGGGCGAGGGATTCCTGGCGTCTGACACCTTCGAGAAAATTATGATAAATGATATAATCCCCATGATCGACTCCACCTACCGCACGCTCATGGACCGTGAGAACCGGGCCATGGCGGGCTTGTCCATGGGCGGCCTGCAAACTTTCAACATTACCATGAACAACCTGGATAAGTTTGCATGGATCGGCGGATTCAGCGGCACAAGTGTCGGACCGTCTGTCGAGCCTTTCGACGCCAAAAAAATCCATAACGGCGTGATGGCGGACGCGGACGCATTCAATAAGAAGGTTCGCCTCGTCTGGCTGGGAATTGGTACGGCCGAAAGGGAACTTTTCTATAACAGTGTAAAGAAATTCAACGACACGCTGAACGAAGCGGGCATTAAAACTGTATTCTTCGAATCACCGGGTACGGCCCATGAGTGGCAGACATGGCGTCGCAGCCTTTACGACTTTGCCCCCCGCCTTTTTAAAACAAAGTAAAACCTCTCAGAAAAAAAACTCAAAGGGCCGGCAGTCAAACTTACTGTCAGCCCTGTTTTTTTGATAAGGCGATGCTTATGTATTATTCCGCCGCAATCTCAACAACAGCGACGGTATAAGGTGTTAATTCTATCATCAAATCCCGCGTATACGGTATTGTACTGACAACCGGTTTTATTCTATCCGGATTTTCCAGAGAACAAACATCTCTTAGTCCGGCGCTCAAAGTATAAACCTTCACATTGGCGTTTTGAGGCACGCTTGAACCCTGTAACCGGGCGAGTAATATATTCCGGATGCCTTCGTAATTAACAACCTTGATAACTATACGTCTGCCGTCCGCATTGCCAGTGGCGATAGCATCGACCGTACCTGGCTTCCAATCTTCCGGTTTCATCTGTGAGATATCGTCTAAGAAATCCTCGCGGTCTTCGATATCCCGAAATGTACCAGTGGTTGAAGCAAAATGTTTTTCAGCATAATGTTCACGAAACAGTTTTTCGACCACATAAGCCGAACCGGGAAACCAGGACACATGATCATGGTAAATAAACGCGGTCCATGTCGGATCGTCGGTTGTATTTCTCATCAGTAACGCCGGACAGCTCATTTCCAGTCCCGGACTCAACTTTTCATAGATGATCAGACTGCCGGCCGCATGTAGTCCGGCCCGCCAGTCATACGTGCGCGAAAGATTCCATTCGAGTATGGCAATTTTGATTTCCGGATGTTTCGAGACTCGAACATAATCCCGCAGTTTCACAAGGTAATCCTGTATTCGCCGCAGTCCGGTCTGAAAGTTTTCAGGCTCATATTCGTAATTGTGACATCCCAGTATATCGAAGTTATTACCAGCAATATCAATGAGCTTCTCGCTCCAGACCATATCGTTGGAGCGTTTCTGCCCACAGGCCACAATCCGGGCATTAGGAGCGATTTTGCGAAGCCTGCTGCCATAGACATTCACAATCTCCGCATACTGTTCGGGAGTCAGGCCGTGATTCATCGGTTCGTTATCAATCTGGATATACGGAACATGATATGGTTCGGAATGGCCGTTGGCCGCACGCTTCTTTCCCCACTCGGTTGTCGGCAGGTCAATCATATAATGCACCCAATTCATGGCGTACTGGACCATTTCCGGGTCGGTACTCGTTGCGGCTAATACCACCATAGGCTCGGTACCCAGTTGCCGACAAAGTTCCATAAATTCCTCCGTACCGAAACCATAGTAATCCGAGTACCCTCCCCATATCTCATTGGGATGGTACTTACGCGAAACATGCGGGCCGATGCCGTCCTGCCATTTATATATCGAAGCAAAAGAACCGCCGGGCCAGCGAATAAAGGGCGGCTTCAAGTCACGAAGGGCCTGAACAAGGTCGGGACGAAGCATCCCATTCTTGCGAACATCTGCCCGCATCATCGAGACATAATCCAGCAAAACAGAACCATTACCGTTTGCTGCAATTTCAACCAATGCCTGCGGATCTGTTTTTTTGCCGGTAAAAGAATAATCAACTTCCTGCCATTGCGAACCGGATGTCTTAAGCGGCACTTCCGCAATCAGGTTGCCGTCGGAATCTTTTACCCTGAAAGTCACCTCCACCGAACCTTGTTCGGGTTTGAGCCAGACGGAGCCATTGTAAGCATAATTTTCCTGGATATAAACGCGGCCCTGACGAATACCGGCTTTGCCGTTATTTGCTGAAAGTCGTATGCTTTTCTGTCCATTTTCAAATTGTACATCCGCGATACCGACACTGCCACTGTCTGCAAACGATTTCCAATAGTTCTCAAAATCCCCGGCCTCAAAGCCCCGGCCACGAATTTGCTCGGCGAACAGCCCGTCGACAACCGAATGGTTTATATGTTCAAGGAATTGTCCGTAAATATCCTCATCGATGTTTCCCATTATCCGGTCGGTATCAATCAACAAAACGGCTACACCCGGATTGCTCGCAGCAGCACCGAAACTTCTTCCGGAGCAAAATGTCAATCCCAGCAAAATACTTAACAAACAAATATGGGATAGCCTTTTGAGTACCTCACCGCACACTTTCATATTAATCAATGTTTGAAATAACATCCTCTCATTCCTTTCACTTACGAATTAATTTGTTCTTTGTTTTTTAGCCCCCTGCAAATCCATAAAGCACCGGCAATCTTATAAAAATCACCTTGAATGGTCAAAGAGTTTCTTTTCCCAGGCAGCTTTATATTTTGTTACTTCACTCCTATCTCTTAACCAAAATCCCGTTCCGGCTCTGAATTCTGTATGCAGATTAGATTATCGAACCGTTTCCTGTACAAATCGTAGGTAAACGTTAGAATATGAATAAACCATAAGTTAATGCGGCACAATTTCGA
>CAZKYP010000165.1:0-7262 GCA_964556885.1 uncultured Pirellulales bacterium
CGGCTGAAAACCAATCCCCGCAAATTAGCCGAAGAGATTGTGAAGAATATTGACCTAAGTGACATCTGCGAATCACCGGAGGTGGCCGGACCGGGTTTTATCAATCTGCGGATCAAACCCGTTTTTATTGCCTCCGGGCTGCTTGAAATAAACAAGAATATCGACAATCTCGTAATCGAAAAGACTTCCGAGCCGAAGACTGTTGTCGTCGATTTTTCCAGCCCCAACATCGCAAAACAGATGCACGTCGGCCACCTGCGAAGCACCATCATCGGCGACTGCATCTGTAGAATGCTTGAATGCCTCGGCCACAAGGTCATCCGCCAAAACCACATCGGCGACTGGGGAACACAGTTCGGAATGCTTTGTGCATATTTCGATGAGCGTATCATGAAACATGATGAAGAGGAATTGAGTCAAACGAATTCTGTATTTGGACATGAGCATATCGATACGAGTATAGCAGATATTGAACAATTCTATCGTGAAGCCAAGAAGCTATTTGACACCGATGAGAAGTTTGCAACATTATCCAGAGATTGTGTTGCTAAACTACAGTCTGGTGAATCGCGAATCATGCAGAACTGGAGAATGATTCGTGGTGATTCTTTAGATCACTGTCAGCAAATTTACGATACTCTGAATGTGACTCTTAAATTAGAAGATGTTCGCGGTGAAAGTGAATATAACGATGACCTGTCAGAAGTGGTAAGCGACCTTACTAAAACTGGACTTGCGGTTGAGTCGGATGGTGCGATTTGTGTTTTTCCGGAAGGGTTTAAGAATAAAGAGGGTGAGCCGCTGCCGTTTATTATTCAAAAATCCGATGGGGCATATCTTTATGCGACGACGGATTTGGCGGCGATTCGATATCGGGTCAACGAACTGAAGGCTGACGCGATAATTTATGTCACGGACTCGCGGCAGAAGATGCATTTCGAGATGCTGTTCTCAGTTGCGAAAATGGCCGGCTGGGATGTAAGGCAGAAGACAGAGGACGGAGGACAGAGGACAGAATTTGTTCATGTTATGTTCGGCAGCGTTTTGGGTGAGGATGGGACGCCCTTGAAGACCCGGTCGGGTGAGAATGTTAAACTGAAAGATTTGCTCGATGAAGCCGTCGAGCGGGCGAAGGCGGTCGTCGAAGAGAAGAATCCGGACTTGCCAGCTGAACAAAAGGAAAAAATCGCAAAGGCGGTCGGGATCGGTGCGGTCAAGTACGCGGATTACACCAACAACCGCACGAGTGACTACGTATTCAGCTTCGACAAGATGCTTGCGATGGACGGCAATACGGCCCCGTATATGCAGTATGCATACGCGCGAATAAAATCTATAGAACGAAAGGCTCAAACAAGGGAAGTCGATATCGAGACCGAACTTGCTGGTATCAAAGATTTGGACCTGACAGAGCCGGCGGAAATAGACCTTGCAAAGTATCTAATTCGTTACGGCGAGGCGATAGAAGCGGCGGCCGCGGATTACAGGCCGAACTACCTGACTTCATACCTTTACGAGCTTGCCCAGAAGTTCAGCGTCTTTTATACGAACTGTCCCGTCCTCGGCGCCGGGCCCGGCAAGAGGCCGACGAGGCTGCTGCTGTGCGATTTGACGGCGAGGACCATAAGGCACGGCCTGAGCGAATTGCTGGGAATCGAAGTTGTCGAACAGATGTGATGCAGGAATGGTAAAAATACAGGACGTTTGTCTGATATAGACTTTTAAAGCCTGGGAAATATGTTATAATCCGGTATTTCGGAGTTTATAAGAGATGGCTTTTTCACTCGTGCAGAAGATATCAAGGGATAAACTTGCTGATTACTGCAAAAGTAATCATATCAGGAGGCTGTCTGTTTTCGGTTCTTCGATTCGGGGCGAGCTGCGGCAGGACAGCGATATCGATATATTAGTCGAGTTCGAACAAAACCATACTCCCGGACTTTTTTCGATTGTACGAATGGAGATGAAACTTACTGAAATGCTTGGAAGGAAGGTTGATTTGAGGACGCCCGAGGATTTAAGCAAGTATTTCCGTGATGAGGTCGTACGAAATGCCGAACTTCAGTATCAGTCGTGAAGACAGAATAAGACTTCAACACATGCTGGACGCAGCCCTGGAAATCCAGCAGTACGTTCAATCCTCAAAGCGTGAGGACCTGGACGAGGACCGTAAGCTGGTTCATTCGCTGGTTCGTCTTTTTGAAATTATCGGTGAAGCTGCAAGCCAGGTTTCCGAAGAGGTTCGCGAGGGTGTTCCCGAGATTCCCTGGTTTGTTATCATCGGTATGCGAAACCGTCTTATTCATGCTTACTTTTCAATCAACCTTGATGTTGTATGGAGAACTTCAACAGAAGATATACCGTCACTAATTAGAGAGCTAAAGGAAATTCTCGATTGAGGATAACTAAAGGAATTTCATCACATTGAGACTCGGAGCAAGTGTGAAATGAAGATTATCAGGGAAGATTTTCGCGTAAATACGAGAAGCCGCAACCAGATGATAGACATCACGAGCCAGGTGAGTTCGCTGGTCGAGAAGTCCGGCGTCGTCAACGGAGACGTGATAGTTTACTGTCCCCACACGACGGCGGCGATAACGATAAATGAAAACGCCGACCCATCTGTCCCGCATGATATCCTTTTGACTTTGGAGCAACTGCTTCCACAGGGCCGCTCCGGTTATCGACACTCCGAAGGCAATTCCGATTCGCATTGTAAAAGCTCGCTCATCGGCTGCAGCGAGCAAGTTCTTATAGAAGACAAATCGTTGGTGCTTGGTACATGGCAGGGAATATATTTCTGTGAGTTCGACGGGCCCCGCAGCAGGAAAGTTCACGTCCAGATCCGGGGCGAATAGAAGTTCATTACGGTTCCGAAATTCGAATTCCCGCAGGATATTCGGGGGATTAATTTGCGAATAAAAAAGGCGAGGTGGTGGAACCGGCTGGGGGGGAGACCGGTGGACCACACTGCCTCGCCGAGGTCTAATAACTGCTTAATAAGCAGTAAAGCTTCAATTGGTAGAAAAAGCCTGTAAAACTGTCCTTAAAAAATCGCTTGGCAAACTAACACTTCCCTGGAAATCTGTCAAACAAAAAACCCCGAAAATTTCTCCATGAAAATATATATCGACCCTGCCCATCCTTAATTAAAGTAGTATACAAGTTTTTATTGAAAAAATCAAGCCTAAAATCACGATTTTTGATTTTTTTATGAACAACCCGATAACCTTGATGAGTCTGTAACTCAGGTCTGCATTTTAGTTTTATTTTGTTGCGCATTGCGCAATAAATGAATTTTTAATAAACCTAATTGAGTAAGGGATTTCGTTCATTTGTTGAGTAGGAAACGCCTAAAATCTGTGATATAATTGTTTTTATACTGGTAAATGTCCTTATAGACTGATATTTTGACTATGTCTCTGAATCGATATTGATTTGTTATGCGCTATGGTTTTGGATTAGAGTTTGATGGCTAAGATTGCTGATAGAGTAAAACAGGTAAAAGACACGATTAACTCGGCCTGTGCGAGTACCGGGCGAGATCCGAGCGATGTAAAACTTGTTGTCGTTACCAAGTCAGCCGAGATTGAGGCCGTGAGAGAGGTTCTCAGTCTTGGTATGACCGAGCTGGGTGAAAACAGGGTCCAGCAACTGAAAAAAGTTTCGGCTCAGATAGTCGAGTTTATGCAGGAAAAAGAGAGCGATTTGACTATACCAAAAGAGGTGCACTGGCACATGATCGGCCACCTTCAGCGCAACAAGGTGCGGCAGGTATTGCCGATAGCGTCGTTGATACATACGGTAGATACGCTTCGACTGGCCGAAGAGATAAACACCTCGGCAGCGAAGCTGAACCTGTGTCCAAGAGTGCTCCTGCAGGTAAATACGTCCAACGAATCTCAGAAGTACGGTGTTCCGGTTGGGGCTGCGGTACATCTGGCCGAGCAGATAGAGACCCTGCCGAATCTGAAACTGTCCGGCCTGATGACGATGGCGCCTTTGACTCATAATAAGGATGTTGTCCGGGCCTGTTTTGTCAGGGCGAGGGAATTGTTCGTAGAGATGCGCGGCGAAAAAATTGTCGGCGGCCAATTCACGGAATTGAGCATGGGAATGAGCTCAGACTACGAGATTGCCGTGGAGGAGGGTGCTACCATCCTACGCATAGGTTCAGCCATCTTCGCAGGTTGATTTTAATTGTTATAGGACAATCCTTCGCCGGTATATTTTAAAATTCATGCCGCTGTAATTTTACTATTCAGCCCCCGGATTTAACCTGTATATATAAATAAACACGATTTTTGGCAAAGTAAAATCATACCCTTAAAAAAACCGATATATATTCGGCACAAAACATACAGGCGATACCGTTGTCCGGACCTTTTTGGTCTGGAAAAGGCCGGATTAATGCAAAGTCCCCTCTTTAACAAGCCGAAAATAACCTGGGCTTATATGGGAACCGGGTTTTTATTCATGGTCTTATAATAAAAAATAAAAGGCATACAGTATGGAAAGAACTGATTTGGTGAACCCCGACTTGCTTACCCGTTTCGTGGATGTTTTATATATGACCAATCAGGGTCATATGCCGCCGGAGATAAAGAGGCTGTTGAAACTCAGGAAGTTGTCTTCTTTGGTCCTGCCGCTGGATAAGTATCCTCTGATACGCGACAAACTCAGACTGATAGGAACCGCCATAATTGATACGGAGGACCTGAACACACAGCAGCAGCAGAAGATAGCACAGGTTATCGAATCGCTCGAGATGGAGCATATAGGCGTGATTTTACTTACCAGCAGGGTGAATATGCCCATCAAGAGTTTTTCTCTGGCTCCGACCAAGACCAGCTTTTCGATGACCGAGACTATGGAATCGGTTTCCATAGATGATTTGTGGGTTCAGATCAGTGTCAATCTTGCTTATCGCAAAAAGAGCACGGGGATATCGGTAAGGCCTGCGCTTTCGGACGACCCGGCGCATGGTGTGAGTAAAAATAAGCTGGCCGAGCAGCTCAGTCTGGCCGGAGCGCTTGTGGAGAGCCTGACCGGAGAGCTTCGCCTGGCCGGCCGCGTTCAGCAGGATTTCCTGCCTTCACAACTGCCGAATAACGAACAGATCCGGTGGTCGACTATTTTTCTTCCGGCCGAATGGGTCTCCGGTGACATCTACAATGTCGTACGCATTGACGAGCAGCATATTGGTTTCTATGTCGCCGATGTGGTCGGTCATGGAATGCCTGCGGCACTGCTGACGATTTTTTTGAAGCAGGCCCTGGTTATGCGTGAGACGATTGAGAACAATTACAGGATATTTTCACCGGCCGAAGTTATGCAAAATCTTAACGTAAGGCTGGCACTCCAGAAGCTTTCGGGTTATCAGTTTGCCACGTGTTGTTATTGTCTTCTGAATACGAAGACGCTGCAGTTGACATACGCCCGTGCGGGACATCCTTATCCTATTCTTCTAAGAGGCCAACAACCGCCGAAGCAGCTCGAAATACGCGGCTCACTGCTTGGTATTTTCGAGCAGGCCGAATACACTCAACAGACCATTCAGCTCGTACCGGGTGACAAGCTGCTGCTGTATTCCGACGGTGCCGAACCGTTTATAGGCAAGTTTGACGACAAGGCCGGCTTTGGTTTCATCAAGGATTTTATCGCGCTTAAAGACAAGCCGATAGTGGAGCTGATGGACGGATTTCATACGCTTATTCAAAACATAAAAATTCTACCGTCCGAAGTCGATGATATCACGATGGTTGGCTTCGAAATTCTTAATTCGCTATAAAGCTGATAGTTCGGTTTAGTTTTTTATCACTTCCGCTCCGAGAGGCCGATTTCAAGCTGCGAAAAATGCGGATGGATTTTTCATCGATTCAGAACTCACTGCTCTTCGTCGGCGCGTTCCAGAACATCAAGTATCTTGTTGAATGCTCTGCGTATCTGGGCGTAGTCGCGAAGGTCGACTGTGAACCGGCCGTCCGTATTGGAGCAGGAGATGACATGGCCGTCGGAGAACAGGATGTTCGCAAATTTCCCCTGATGGTGTGTACGCGGCTTAACATTGAAATCAGCCAGACCGGAAGGACACAGGAACTGGGTATCAATAGCCAAAGCGCGGACCTGCCGCCCGTTGCGATTTTGGCCCAGGTTGGTGAGTGAAACGCGACGAGGCAGCGGCTCCGTTTGACTGTCGAACAAACTTGTTACCGAGGCGTGACGGTAGTAATAGCTGCACTGGGCCTGTCGAATACCGACATTGGCCAGCTCAGTATCAACGTCAATATATTGGTCCGGGTGAGGGCAGAACAGAATAGTGGGCTGATGAGCGAGGTAATCTTTCAGCAGCAGCCCCAAACCGACCGGTTCGCCGCTGCTGAGCGAGACAAGGCTGGTTGGTGCTCCCGTTGATGGGTAGAAGTTGGCGGGTGACAG
Source organism: uncultured Pirellulales bacterium (assembly GCA_964556885.1). Classification (GTDB taxonomy): domain Bacteria; phylum Planctomycetota; class Phycisphaerae; order Sedimentisphaerales; family Anaerobacaceae; genus CAZKYP01. The sequence continues at coordinate 6,439 of CAZKYP010000165.1, forward strand.
GAAAGGCGGAGCTGTGGGGCCTACGGGAATACTATCGTTGTACTCAAATGAATACGAATAGATAGCTTTGCCGATTTGGCTCAGATTCGATATGCAGGCAATTTTCCGGGCGGACGCCCGGGCCGATGACAGGACCGGGACCAATATCCCCATAAGAACCGCCACGATTCCGATGACTACTAACAATTCGACCAGCGTAAAGGCGCCGCGGCGATGATTATCGCGGGGTGCCAAATGGCCCCTAACGGATTTTTCCGTGCTTCCAGACATTGTCATGTCACCATTTTACAGAAAGTCCAAACTTCTGCTGTGAGTTCCTGCTCACGAATATAGGGTAGAAAACGCGGGAAATATTACAACCCGGTCATCTTTAGCCGGAACATCAATAATATCTTCAAGTTATCAATCATTACGCATCCGTCGCCTGTTTGGTTCGCTGTCTGCGTATATAACAGCTATTCCTGGATTATCACCACGGTGCCATCCTCATCGTCGACAGGACTTTCCACATCAGCCGGCGACTTCGTGAGTCGAACATTATCCAGGTCCCAGTAACCCCCCGCCCTGCCGGTATCCGGATCGAGATCCGCGAGTGTGAGGGTGGAAATCAATTGCACGCCGATATTCTTTCCGGCCCATGGATCAGTCTGTTTCACATAGGGTATATCCAGCCGGACATCATTGAAGTGCTTAACATAGCCGTTTTCTAAGTAATATGTGTAAGACATCGCCCCTGCCGGGACCTTGTTATTTTCGTCGTCACGATAATACAAGCGGATTTCAATAGGGACATTGTCTTTCATATTGCCTCCGCCGCCAAAAAT
>CAZKYP010000166.1:0-5802 GCA_964556885.1 uncultured Pirellulales bacterium
CGGCCGCTCCGGGCACTGGTGGGACGATTCTCATACGGACCCGAATGTTGCTCTTGATATGACGGCATGTGCGGTTCGCGACCTTACCGGTATAGAAGACTCTGTCGATGCCTGGGATGCGATTTTCAGGGACTTCAACGTGACTCGTTACGGCGTTGATGAAGGCTACATTAGCGGAGAAAAGATTGCTGTCAAAATCAATAATATCTTCTCCCGTGAATACAGGTGGAATTCAAATCAGACCAACAGGCCGTGCCCGCAGATGCTTTATGCCCTTGTGTGGCAACTGGTCGTGGTTGCCGGAGTTCCCGATTCTGATATTACGTTTTATGACTGTGCCTTTTATCAGGGCGACCCGGTTTACGATTATATTCATGCCGATTTTCCGGGCGTTCGTTTTGCCGAAGGGGACGCTACAGACCGCGGCGGTTACGGCGGTGGGCCTGGTTCGAATCCCAGGGAGCGAATTAAAGTTGAGCCTGATTTGAATGTGCATGTATATTATGGCGACCCGGATCTTGTTCCCGGCAGCGGTACGGTATGCCTGCCGACCGTTGTGACCGAAGCAAGGTATCTGATCAATATCTCACTGCCCCGGCCGCATGAGCTTGCCGGGGTGACATTATGCTTCAAGAACTTCTTCGGCTCGGTCTGGCATCCGACAATCTGGGATTACTATCACGGATGGCATCCGGCTTTTATGCATGCGGCCGTTGCGGCTTATGATTTTTCCGGCGGTATTGAAGCCCGGCCGATGGGCTCGTATAACGCGCTTGTCGATTTGATGGGGCATGAGAATCTCGGCGGTAAGACGATGTTGTTTTTCTCGGATTGTATCTGGTATAGATACTGGTCGGCTCCGCCTTTCAACGGTGACTGGACATCGAGCATTTTTGTTTCGCAGGACCCGGTGGCTATCGATTCGGTCCTTGTAGATTTCCTCCGTTCAGAAGGTGACGTGCCGGACGGTAGTATCGACAATTTCCTCCACGAAGCGGCTCTGGCGAACGACCCTCCTTCAGGGACATTTTATGACCCGGAAAACGACGGGATCCCGCTTGCAAGTCTCGGTGTGCATGAGCACTGGAACAATCCGACTGATAGACAATACACCATGAACCTTGGCACCGGTGAAGGGATAGAGCTGATTCAGGATATTGACTCTGGTGATTAAAGACTCTTTGTATTTTTGGAGCGAGGGTCATTTATTATTTCAGGCCCGTTGCTGAGAGCGCCGGCGACGGCCATGTCCCTGAATTTGGCCATCGGGTCGTAGAATTTTTTCCTCAAATCGACCGTATTAATCATCAGTCCGGGACGGTTTGCCCTGCACTGTCGAACGATTTTACCATCCGGCTGAATGAAACACGATGGGTACGGGGCATAGTAGCCGCTCGAATTTGCCATGCTTATCCAGAAGTAGTTACATGCGGCGTGACACTGCATCGTCTGTCGCATGATATGAGTATGGACACTGGGGCCGGACTGTTTGGCGTTGTAAAATGATTGAAAAATGCAGTTGACACCTGCTTTATAAAGTTCCCTGTAAATTTCCGGGAAACGCAAATCGAAGCAAATTAAAAGTGAGCATTTGACACCTTTTATCTGAAAATTCACGAACCTGTTTCCCGGTGACAATCGCCGCAGGTCGCCCGGCGTGCAGAATCTTTTGTCGTATCGGTCAACAATCTTGCCATTCGGATTGATAAGATAAAGACTGTTATATGGCTTGTTCGGCTCGGTCAGTCTGTGCGTGCTGCCTAAAACTACCCAAAGTTTAAGCTTTGCTGCGAGGGCCATGATTCTTTGGGTCTCTTGTTTGAGAAGCTCCCAGTTGTATCCCTGGAAATTCGGGAAGTCCGTACCCACGTAGCCGCTGAGCACACATTCGGAAAAGTGTACGATATCCGCTCCGGCCTTCTTTGCCTTTCGCAAAAGACTGCATATACTCCGCGAGTTCCGCTTCACCGAGCGGCTAACACCAAACTGACACGTCGCAACTTTTAGAACGCCTTTAATCAAGATTACTCCTGTGTTATTTACTTTTTCAGTAGAATATTGAATCTTTCTAATATGCCGGAATATTCTTCAATTTTAACGAATTCCGACAGCCATTTTCTGATATAATCCAGGTCTATTGTTTTACTGTTTTTGGCCAGGATGCTTTTTACATCTTCTTCATCAATGGCTCTGCCCGCGACCATCTTGTGTATAATAACATCTTCGCACGAGGCAAACTTCACTTTGTAGTTGTCTATATCTATCTGCTTTGTTCTCTTGATTGCTTGTGATTCATAAGGTGTAAAAGAGAAAATAAAATCCACTCGTATTCTTGAATTCGGGTCTTCTGCAGGCAGGATTCTCGTGTCTCTCGCAAAGGATTGCGGATTTTCAGGTAGCATCTTCAACTTCAATTTTGTGCAAACCTTTTTGGCCAACTCAAAGTCATCTGTATCGATTCCTAATGTTATGTCGATGTCACGTGTCAATCGTGGTCTGCCATAAAGCAAAACAGCCTGACCGCCGATAATCATATAGGGAATGTTATCTTCGTCTAACTTTTGAGCTATTCTTTTTATCAACTTTTCAAACATGTTTTAGCTGGCTCATTGCTTTAGCGATTCTCAAGTCGACATCGAAGCCATCCCAGATATTCTCGTGGCTGATTGCACCCAACGCAACAGCCTCCTTGTGAAGCGCATCGTATATCCGCATAGCATCTTTATAAGAGAGATTTTCCTCGGCATCTAATTTGCGGAAGAACTCATCTACTTTTTTGCTGTTTCTTATCATTATATTATTTATCGATGGATATTCCTATTTCAATCCCATTGTTTCTTCTATTTCGAAGATGATGTTCATGTTCTGGATGGCCTGGCCGGAAGCGCCTTTAACGAGGTTGTCGATGGCCGAAAAGCACACGAACATACCTTTTACATAAGCCGCATGGATATGGCAGTAGTTCGTTCCGGCCACGTCCTTGACCGCGGGGGCGTCCTTGCGCACCTGCACAAAAGGCTCGCCCGCATAGAAATCCTGATACAGTTTCAACAGTTCGTCGTTGCTAATAGTTTTCTTCGGCCGGCAATAAGCTGTTGAAAGGATACCCCTGTCGAAGGCCCCGACGTGCGGCTGAAACAGTACAGTGACTTTCTCGCCGGCGATGTCACTTGCTATCTGTTCGATCTCAGGCATGTGCCGATGCGTGCCGATTCCGTATGGGAACAGGTTCTCGTTCATATTGGGAAAATGGAATTTGGAGGAAGGATTCTTGCCTGCACCTGACGCTCCCGTGACTGCGTTGACGACGACGGATTCGGTTTCAATCAGTCCTTCCTTGAGCAGTGGGGCGATGGCCAGCGATGCCCCGGTAGGGTAGCAGCCGGGATTGGCGACGAGTTGCGCACCTTTTATCTGCTCGCGGAACAGCTCCGGCAGCCCGAATGCCGCATCTTTCAGGTTCTTTTTGTCGGTATGCTTGACATAATATTTCTCGTAAACCGCCACGTCTTTGATTCGGTAATCGGCGCTGAAGTCGATGACTTTCAATCCGGCGTCAAGCAGTTTCGGTACGAATCCCATAGAAATTTTATGCGGCAGACAGCAAAGGACCACATCGGCCAGATCCGCGAGCTTGCTCAAATCCAGAGGCTCAATCGGCAGATAGCAGCGGCCCTTAAAATGCGGAAAGACCTCTTCGACCTGCCCGCATTCCTCCGGCAGGGCGGTCAGGTAGGTCAACTTGGCCTGGCTGTGCCGAAGTAGTATTTCTATTGATTCTGCGCCTGTGTATCCGCTTGCCCCGATTATTGCTACACGTATCATGTTTTTCCCTCGTATAAAAAAAGCCGCCAAGGATTTCTCTCAGCGGCTGATGTGATCTTAATGTATATATCAATTTAACGCTTCGAGAACTGGAATCTCTTTCTTGCACCGGATTGTCCGGGCTTTTTCCTTTCGACCATTCTCGGGTCACGAGTCAGATGCCCGCCGTCTCTTAGTGCGGATATAAGACTGTCGTCGTAGTTCCTCAGCGCCCTGGCAATGCCCAAAAGCGAAGCACCGGCCTGTCCCGTAGTGCCGCCGCCTTTGACGTTAATATAGATATCAAAAGAGTTTACGGCATTGACGGTTTTGAGTGGAGCCAGAACAGCCTCTCTTTCCTGTTCTCTTTTGAAGTATTCGTTGAGTTCTTTCTTGTTGACTATCAATTTGCCGCTGCCTGGTTTGATTCTTACGCGGGCGACAGAGCTTTTGCGTCTGCCGGTTCCCCAGAAGAATCCACCCTTATCGGCCGCCTTTCTGGCCGAGCTTGACGATGTTTGGCCGGCGGGTGCGTCGGGCTTGGCCGCTGCGGAGCCGATATTTATGCTTGCGGCAAGATTTTCACTTTCTGCCATAATCTTTCTTTCAAATAGTGATTCATAACCCTTTGTTGGCAAAGGAGTTACATATTATAAGAATTAAAATAGTTCTATTTTCTCAGGCTTCTGCGCCTGGTGCTCATGCTCCGGGCCGCGGTAAACCTTTAACTTCTTCAACATGTTTCTGCCGAGTGCGCTCTTTGGCAGCATACGCCTGACCGCCAGTTCGATCACCTTTTCGGGCTTTTTGGCCATCATTTCCGCAAAGCTGACGTATCTGTGCCCGCCGGGAAAATGCGTGTAATAGTCATATTCCTTGACATGGGCCTTTTTACCCGTGGTCCTGACCTTTTCGGCATTCACCACAATAACATAGTCGCCGGTATCGACATGCGGCGTATATGTCGGCTTGGTCTTGCCCATCAGCATAGGTGCAATCTTGGCGGCCATACGCCCCAAAACGGCCCCGTCCGCGTCCACGAGCAGCCATTTCTGCTCGACGTTATTCTTATTTGCCATAAAGCTTTTCATAGATTTACTCTCATAAACTATAGAAAACACAGAATTTTAGCCGATTTTGGAAAATTGTCAAACAATTTCGCACAGAAATTCAATATTTTCGTCCACCTTATAACAAAAATACACACTTTCCGAACTTTTTACTCACCCTTTCGCCCTCCGTCCACTGCAATATCAAATATTAAAGATTAACCCCTTGGGGGTAAAATAGCAAAATGACATATCAAAGTTAAAAAATAGAGCTAAGGAATACAAATAAGTCTCATTTTGGCCAATAAACTTCAATCTTTGATTTTTACATTGTAGTTTTACGTTTTGCATTTTGATTTTTAATTTCGATACTCCGCCCTCTGTTCTTTTAGGATTTAGAGATTCGGATTTAGGATTTCCGGCCAAAGGCCGGCGATTGGCTTTGTTTTTTCAATTTTTAACCGCCACAGAGCGCCAGAGGTCCAGAGGCACAAAGATGTTGTAAAATTACTATGTGCCATTGTGCCTTTGAATCTCATTGATCTATTTTCCTTCTCAATCTCCGCAATACGCAGCACTCAGTCCTAGGGACCCCTGCCGTAAGGCATGCCCAAGGTATTACGGGGAACTCAGTACTTCCGGCCTTCAGCCGGAAATTGGCTTTGTTTTTTCAATTCTGTATCCTGTATTCTGCCTTTGTGCCTCTGTGCCCTTGTGCCTTGTGACTTCATTTTGGCTTTGTTTTTTATTCTGTATTCTGTGTTCTGTATCCTGTATTCTGCCTTTGTGCCTCTGTGCCCTTGTGCCTTTCAATTTGGCTTTGTTTTTTTATTCTGTTTTCTGTGTTCTGCCGTCTGTATTCTGCTCTGTAAATTGGCTTCCCTTGGGGATAAATTGTTTTTTCAAAAAGTTCCTTAGATCATTGGTTAATTGGTTGATTAGTTAATTG
>CAZKYP010000166.1:5902-7259 GCA_964556885.1 uncultured Pirellulales bacterium
TTGTTTTTTCAAAAAGTTCCTTAGATCATTGGTTAATTGGTTGATTAGTTAATTGGCAGTCATCTTTGATCCATTCGATTTTACTCAGGACAAGTTTTTGCATTGTGATTTTGCATTTTGCTCTTTAATCTTTGATTTTTTACCCTCCCTCTAATTGTGTGCGTATTATACCCAACGGCGGCCAAAAGTCAAGCAACAACTCCCAAATCCCCCGGAAAATGTCCTTGACTTGATACTCGCCTGTCCAGAGCGCCAGTCGAAGGGATAATGGATGCTTGATCCTCAATTATATCGTTGAAGAAATAAGCCGTAATAAGGATATGATCATAAACATTCTTTGGTTCCGTCCTAATGGATAGAATGAAGCTTTTTTTATTGTAAACGTCCGTCAGGTTAGGTACTATGATAATCAGGATGAAAGAACAGGGAACCATAAGAATATACGCGGACACATCTGTTTTTGGCGGGGTGTTCGATAAGGAATTCAAAGAACCAAGCAAGGCTTTTTTCAGTGCTATAAGAGAGGAAAGATTTGTCCTTGTGAGTTCTGAATTGGTCAGACAGGAAATCCAGGCAGGACCGAAACGTGTCCAGGAACTTTTTTCCGACATTCTGCCGAGTGCAGATATAGCCGAGATTACAGCCGAAGCCTTAAAGCTGCAACAAGCTTACACCGATGCAGGAATCTTGTCTGAGAAGCATTCTACGGATGCTCTGCATGTAGCCTTGGCAACAGTCTCACAAGCGACGCTAATAGTAAGTTGGAATTTCAAGCATATCGTTAATTTTCAAAAGATACCAATGTATAACAAAATTAACACCCAACTTGGTTATAGGGAAATAGCTATTTATTCGCCCCTGGAGGTGATTGATTATGAAGACTAAAACCTTCGATTGTGTCCAGATGAAAAGATGCGGGGCCGAACTGGTCCGCAAACGTCTTGAGGGAAAATCTCTCGAGCAACAGCTCGAATACTGGCGCAAGGGGACCGAAGACCTCAAAAAACTTCAAAAAAAGGCGAGAAAAAAGACTGGCCGCTAATAAAATGTACGATTTAATCTTTTCTCAACACAACGGCGGCCAAAAGTCAACCAAAAATAACCAAATTCATCAGAAAATGTCCTTGAATCCTCACTCGTGATTGGTGATTGGTGGATCGTGGTTCGTGGATCGTGGTTCGTGATTAGTGAATTGTGAAACGAACGAAAATCGGGACTATATAACACACTGGCTAAATTTTACCTTTTGCATTTTAACTTTTGAATTTATTAGGTATAATATAGCTCAGCAACTGTGAAAGAGCAAAAAAGACTGAATTATAAACGTAAATTTTTCTGGTAAAAGTATGTTATACTG
>CAZKYP010000167.1:0-7155 GCA_964556885.1 uncultured Pirellulales bacterium
CGAAAATTCCTGAAAACCGCCAACACCGAAATCGGCCATATCAGCGAACAATTCACCCGCATCGCCCTTGCGGCTGAGAATCTCGACCTGACACTCGTTCATAACGACAGGGAGCTTTACCGGCTGCCGGGCGGACAAAGTCTTTATAATCGAATAACAGAGCTTTTCCCCGGCCTGCAGATAGAAAATTCCGAAGATTTTATCGAAGTCGAAAGTGACGAAAAAGGACTGAATATCTTCGGCTTATTAGGCAAGCCCTGCATATCGAGGACAAGCAACAAATTTCAATATGTATTTCTAAACGGCCGGTATATTCACGACAAATTCATCTCGCACGCAATCAAAGAGGCGTATCGCGGCCTGCTGGAGCCCAACAGGTTCCCCGTCGTTTTCCTGTTCATCCGGATGCCCTACGAAGACTACGATGTGAATGTGCATCCGACAAAAATCGAAGTGCGTTTTTATAATTCTAATTTAGTCCACTCGCAAATCCTCGGTTCCCTTCGGGAGAAACTTTTGGGAATGGACTTTGCAATGCCGGTGAAAATAGGGGCCGCCGCAGGCGTAAGCACTACATCGAGTCCATCGTCGATGCGGGATTCGAAAATCGCTGATGCAATGGCCGATTTCCTTCGCAAACACAGGCCGCATTCGCAGCAGCATCTCGGATTCCAGGCATCTTCCGGCGTTAGAACACGTGAAGTGATACCTGAGCCGCTTACCAGATACGACAAGAAATTCCTGCAAATTCACGATAGTTACATCGTGGTGCAAACAGACGATGGATTTGTCATTATCGACCAGCACGCCCTTCACGAAAAGATAATCTACGAAGATTTATGCAGACGTATAAAAGCAAGCAGGCTCCAGTCGCAGAAACTGCTCATGCCTGAAAGTTTCGAGATTACACCTGCCGGCGCCGAGGCCCTTGAAAACAATGCCGACTTACTTGGAAAGCTGGGCATCGAAATTGTACCCTTTGGCCCAAGGACGATGGCCATCCAGGCGTTTCCGAGCTTTCTGTCGAAGGTCGAGCCGCTCGATTTTGTTCTGGACTTGATTGACCTTCTCAGCAGCAAGGATACCGACCTCGACCCGGAGAGACTGCTCGACGACATTCTGAATATGGCCGCATGTAAAGCGGCCGTCAAGGCGGGCCAGAAACTGACTGACAGCGAAATCGAAAATCTGCTCGCCGACAAACAATTAGCCCAATCCCCGAGCCGCTGTCCGCACGGCAGACCGACAACCATAAAATTTTCGATAACCGAGCTGGAAAAGCAGTTCAAGAGGACCTGATGAAAAAGTGGATTTGGCTTCTGTTGATAATCTCGTGCTGGATGGCCGCCGGATTTGCTATGTTCGGCGCCGAGCACGGACAAAACCCTGATGCCACCCCCCTGCCGAATCGTATCGAGAGAATTGTATCGTTAGCACCAAACCTCACGGAAATCCTGTTTTCACTCGGACTTGAAAAAGAACTCGTCGGCGTCACGCTTAACTGCAATTACCCGCCGCAGGCAACCGAAAAGCCCAAAGTAGGGACCTTCTGGCAGTTGGATATCGAATCCATAATCTCGCTTAGGCCGGACCTGGTTGTCACGCTCGATTTCGAGCAGCAAAAAAACCTCGCCCAGCGACTCAGACGAATCAGCTACAACTGCCTGACTCTTAAAATTGAAAAAGTAAACGACCTTTTCGAGGCAATCGATGCAATCGGCAAAGCAACCGGCAAAACACAACAAGCGGTGGACTTAGCCGACGGAATCAGGGAAAACCTGAACAAACTCACAGCCCGACTCGGCAACCGAAAAAAAATCAGAGTGCTCTGGGTCGTCCAGAGAGAACCTCTGCGCGTGGCCGGCAGGAACACATTCATCAACGAGATGATAGAACTGGCCGGCGGCGAAAATGCAATCGGGCCAACAATCCACGTATACCCTCCCATCGGTGCCGAGGAGGTATTTGCCTGCCGGGCTGATGTAATAATCGAACCTGCTATGGACATAAAAGACCTGAAAAAACAGCAGGACACGGCATTTCAGTATTGGAGCAGATATGAAAACCTGCCCGCCGTAACCAACAGGCAAATTTATGTCATTAACGGTGACTTAGTCTCCCGGCTTGGGCCGCGACTGTACGAGGGAATCGAGATTATCGCCAGATGTTTGCAGCCTGAAATGTTTACGGATTGATTCGATGAATGAACTATTGACGCCGCGAAAATTGATAACCAGAATCGCAATTGCACTTGTAGTGCTCGTGATTGTGATGATAATATGCTCTTTAATCGGCTCACAGAGCATTTCATTAAAATCGGTTCTCCGTGGGGCCGGTGACGAGTCAACAGCAAACTTAGACTACGAAATCTTCATGCAATTCAGAGTACCTCGCATCATTCTCGCCTGCCTTGTCGGTGCGGCCCTTGCCTGTGCAGGTGTGGTTTTCCAGGCCCTGCTGCGTAACCCGCTTGCAGATCCTTATATATTGGGCATTTCAAGTGGCGCCGGACTGGGAGCGATTCTTGCCGTCATCGCCGGATTGAACTGGACGCTGTTAGGACGGTCTTCTATTGGTATTTTCGCATTCGCAGGCGCGACTGGCTCCGTCTGGCTGGTATGGTTCATCGGCAGGCTGACGGGAAAGTTCCACGTAACGGGGCTGCTTCTTGCCGGTGTGGTTGTAAACGCCTTCTTCTCAGCAATAATCATGTTTTTAACATCAATAGCAAACAGCTCGGAAGTACATTCCACGATATTCTGGCTGATGGGCAACCTAACCGAAGAAGAACCTGTTGTATTGTGGAACTGCGCCGGAATTATCATCGGGGCCATTGTTGCGCTGTTTTTTATAAGCCCCCAACTAAATGCCATCAGTTTCGGTGAAGATGATGCGAAGAGCATGGGAATCAATATCCGCACAATAAGGATGATTGCCTTTGCGATTGCGGCGGCGATAACCGCCGTCTCGGTCAGTCTGAGCGGACTAATCGGTTTTGTAGGGCTTGTTGTCCCGCATGGAGTAAGGCTGATATTCGGCCCGGACCACCGCCAGTTGTTCCCGCTATGCGGTATTGTTGGAGCAATATTCCTCGTAGTTGCCGACACATTGGCACGCACCATCGTCGCCCCGGCTCAGATGCCGGTCGGCGTGTTGACAGCAATGGTCGGCGGACCGTTTTTCCTGTTCCTGCTGGTCAAATACTGTAGAAAAGTAAGCTGGTTAAAATGAACGGCATAATAGAAATCGAAAATCTAAGCTTTGGGTATACTCCTGAAAGTATAATCCTAAAGGACATCAGCTTTGCAGTTTCACCCGGTACATTCCTCACAATAGCCGGTCCCAATGGCATAGGCAAGAGCACCCTGCTTAATCTTATGAGCGGCTTATTAAAACCAACCTCGGGCATAATACGAGTAGATAAGGCCCCGGTCGAATCATATAATTCTAAAAACCTGGCGGCAAAAGTCGCGGTCGTCCGGCAGGAATCTACGCCGGTATTCGGTTTTTCTGTGCTCGAAACAGTTTTAATGGCAAGAATTCCCTACTATGGCTCGACAGGATTCGAGAGCACCGAAGACATCCGAATCGCTTATGAGGCGTTGGAAGCAACCGATACGGCCAAGTTAGCCTCTCGTATGCTTATGAATCTTAGCGGCGGAGAACGCCAGCGGGTCTATATCGCCAGGGCACTGGCACAAAATAGTCCTATTTTACTTTTAGACGAACCGACAAATTTTCTCGATTTTAAACATCAGGTAGGTATATACGACCTGCTTAAAGCCGCACAGCTTAAAAAAGGCAAGACCATCATCGCCGTAACACATGATATCAATCTGGCGGCCCAATACTGTGACATGACCCTGCTGCTCGGACCAGACGGTTTTTGCCGATACGGGAGTACGAAAGACGTTTTTTCACCCGAAATAATCAAGCAGGTATTCGGAGCAGATGTCTTTGCAGGTAATATTGGGCAAGAGAGGTTTTTCATACCTTTAGGTAAACTGGCAAAAGATATTCAACAAATCCATAATTCACCCATTGACACATAGCCATAAATCCTTTATCGGCAACACCTTAAGATTATTTAAGCATTTTCCTTGAATAATATTAACATGATATCTATACTTTTGTCGCACAAGCCGAACCTGCGGCTGCTAAAGAAGATATAAATATAAGACGATACATCTTGGATACCAATCAATGATTTAACTAAAACTTGGGAAAAATAGGAAGACAAAGAAGTGGTACAAAAACGCGACAAAAAGTTATCCAGACAAAAGGTCAGTGCAACTCGGACCAGGAAACGCAGTTTGAAAAACAACGAAACAGAACGTTTCAAGCAAATGTTATTGCAAAAGCGGGCTGAAATTCTAAATAACGTAAATGTAATCGAAGGCGAAACCCTCAGGAAATCTCGCCTGGATGCATCCGGAGACCTGTCAAGTATGCCTATCCACATGGCCGACCTCGGAACCGATAACTACGAGCAGGAATTTGCCCTGGGACTTATGGATAGCGAGAGAAAACTCCTTAAGGAAATTGATGACGCCTTAGACCGTATCGAGCAAAAAATATATGGTATTTGTGAAGGTACGGGAAAACCGATTCGCAAAGCTCGTCTGGAAGCCCAGCCCTGGGCCAGATATTGTGTCGAGTACGCCCGAATGATGGAAAAGGGCCTTACACCAGGACCATCAGAATGATTTGATAATATGAAACATAAATGTCCGGTCTGTAAAAAGGTTGTGGACACGTCAATTCAGGCTCAGCAGGATAAGTCAAAATCATTCCCTTTCTGCTCGCAACAATGCAAGCTCATAGATCTGGGAGCATGGCTGGACACCGGATATATAATATCCTCCGATATACAATCAGAAGAGTCGGACGAACCGACCAATACCACCTCTGCTCCTTAACTAAATCGACCCAGAGTTACATACCTTAACAAAATCTCAGAAAATCTGTTGAAATCGACCGATAATACGTTAGCATAGTTTAATTAACTCTTTACGGAACCAACTATGGTTGTACCCTTTTTGAAAGGAAGCAAAATGGTCAGCGGTAAAGAACCTACTTTATTCGGCGATTTTCTCTTTCCAAAAATCTTCGAAACTTTTCGTATGTCCATTCAGCCTACCAAGCTGATTATAACTTCTCTTGCACTCGCTGTTATATGTCTTGCCGGCTGGCTTATGGACTTCAATAAAACAGTAGTTACGAAGTCTGAAGGTCTCACGGAATTGCAGATTTATCTGTTAAGCCCTGATACATTCAAGACCTTCATTGAAAAAAGCATACAGCCCACAGATGAACGCATCGGAGTTTTCTCCACACTCTGGCACTTCAGCAGCGAAAAGTTTCATGGAGCGGTAAAATCCGTAATCGACCTAAATGTCACCGGTGTCGTGGAAAATATCATCGATTTCTTTCGGGCCATGATGTGGGCGATAAGGTATCATTTCGTATACTGCCTTATTTTCTTTACAATAATCCTTGCGGTCATCTCCGTCGCCGGCGGCGCCGTCTGCCGTATTACCGCGCTGCAATTCGCCAAAGGTGAAAAGCCCGGCCTCACCGAGGCGCTGCGATTCAGCACCAGGAGGTTCATAAGTTTCTTTACCGCGCCGCTCGCGCCGGTCTGTATAATTATTTTCATCAGTATTTTCATTCTTCTTTTAGGCCTGACAGGCAACATTCCACGCGCCGGTGAATTGCTGGTTGGTATCGGGATGCCTCTGGCACTGATTGCCGGGGCGTTAATAACCGTCATTTTGATAGGAGCCTTCGCCGGATTCAACCTGATATTCCCGGCAGTGGCCTACGACGGCTCAGATTGCTTCGATGCTATCAGTCGTTCCTTCAGCTACGTTTACGCAAAACCATGGCGAATGCTTCTTTACACCGCCGTAGCCGCAATTTACGGCTCGATATGTTACGTGTTCGCCCGGCTATTCGTTTTCCTGATTCTGCTCGTCACCCGCTGGTTCCTGGAGATTGCAATATGGACCGAAAACAGCGGCAAAGAATTTAATAAGCTTTCGGCGATATGGCCGAAACCCGAATTTATGAAGCTGCTCGGTTCACCTGCTTCGGTAACGAGGATATGGTCGGAAACAACTGGCGCTTTTTTGGTTTATATATTCCTTCTCATTGTCGTCGGATTACTGGTCTCTTTTATAATCAGTTTCTTTTTTTCGGCCAACACCATTATCTATGCGCTGATGCGCTACAAAGTCGATAATACAGCCATCGACGACGTATATATGCAGTTTGCAGAAGAGACCGAGCCGGTGATACAGGAACCAAAGCCCCGGCAAGAAGAGCCGCAAACACCGGAATCCGAATCTGGGCCGATGTCTTCCTCGGAGGACTAACATGTTGTTCACTCAAGTCAGTACATCGATAATATGCCTGATATAAAAACGAATACAGATTTCAACAATAATATCCATACCACGAATAATTTATCAGCACAATCTCCCGCCGCATTGCTGCGCTTCCGCAAACCGCTGATTATACTCGGCCATATACTGGCTTTCGCCGCATCTCTGATGCTCGCCTTCCTGGTGCTCAACGACATGCGCTTCGAACGCATGTGGCTCGTGGATTATTATGCCCGCTTCATAGGCTTCTTCATCGTCATTAAGCTGATAGTGTTCGGGCTTTTCAAACAATACCGCGGCTGGTGGCGCTACGTAGGAATCTCCGATCTTTTGGGGATTCTGCGGGCATCGCTTGTCAGCACTTTATTCATCGTAACCCTGTGGTTCGTCGTGGTACCGAGAATTGATATCATTCGTGACATTGTACCCGAAATAAGCTACGTGGACGGTGTGATTATTGCCGATATGGCCGCGACGTTCCTGCTGCTGAGCGGGCTGCGGATGGTAATAAGATTATACTACGAGGAATTTCGCGCCGTCGAAGCCGGACGGTTAAAAAGATTTCTTATTATCGGCGCAGGCAATGCCGGTGAAGCCCTGCTGCGGGAAATCCATCGCATGCCCGTAGTTCAGTATGAGGTAGTCGGCTTCGTCGATGACGACCCGGTAAAGCAGGGAATCAATATTCACGGAATACCCGTTCTCGGCACAGTCGGGCAACTGCCTCAAATCTGCACCGAGCGGAATATCGAAGAAATCGCAATCGCGA
>CAZKYP010000168.1:0-7144 GCA_964556885.1 uncultured Pirellulales bacterium
TTATAGCACTTTTGTTTGTTTTTAGCAATTATTTTGTAGCACGCGATTACCCGTTTTGGCACGTGATATACAGAAAGCCTCCTTCTGTATGCTAAAACCCGTTTTTTCAACAATAACACAAGACGTCTACTAAATGAATATATCAACCCGATTGTAGAAAATGCGAAGCAAATAATCTGGTGCTACAAACAGCGTTGGGCCTGTGAAGAAGCCGGGCGGTTCTTGAAAAGCCGTGCTGGTTTAGAGTGTTTTCGTATTCGTCGTTACGATGCTATACAGAGGCTGGCAATATTGGCTACGTTCGCCATGGGTTTTTTGAGCTGGATATTGATTCGAAGATATCAAATGAGTAAGAGATTTTACTTGTTTACAAACCGATTCCGAAAGAAAACAACGTTTGTTTATTATCGTTTGCTGGACGGCTTGCAGGAATTCGCCCGATTAAAGCAACTCAGATTCGGTAAAATACTTATAGAACCTTTAAGAAACGGTATGATCTGACCTCTCATATTGGCCCAGCCGTCATGAGAGCAAGAAGGTCAGCCTGTCCCAGATACCACTCACGAGCCTGTCGTTTGTTGGTGCCAAAGTAATATAACTTACTCTTAATCTTCTTGCAATACTGGCCGGTTTTATGTAAAGTAAGCGGGAATTTATCAGATTGTTTTTTCCTTATGGAATTGGTTTTTATCATGGTTAATATCCTTAACTATAACAAATGTATCACAGACTATGATATTCATTATCGCAAATTGGTTGTAGTCAAGGTTGTATTGTTTAAAAATGAGATTTCTTATAAATCTCATAAGACTTTTAAATAAAAGCACCTGGAGCAGTGGCCGAGCGGCTGAAGGCGACGGTTTTGAAAACCGTTTTACCCTTACGGGTAACGGGGGTTCGAATCCCTCCTGCTCCGTTAATAATTTCTAAAAAACATCATTTTATCGAACAAATCTGAAGATTTTCAGTAACAAAATCAGAGGTTATTCGTCTATTAAATAAGAATGAGAGACGAATATAGGCGCTCATCATCTAAAAAATCATAGATGCTCGTCCGCCCGGCATCCCGTGATTACAGAAGTTACTGTGAAAGGACTCAAATCATATTTGTGAAAAGCAACGATGCACAGGAGTCAATGAAGTGAATTCTTATCAATTTGTGTTTGCCAGGTCATTATTCTCTGCTATTTTCATTGCCTTTATCGTCTGTATTTTCGTTGGGTGCAGCCCTGAACAATATAAAGCACAGGCCGATGAAGAAGTCTATAAAATCATCGAAAGCAAATGGCGGGAGGATTTCGGCCAAAAAGCGAATTATATAATCAACGACAGTAACAGCATCTCATGCCCGAACGATATACAAATCGAAAAAGTCATACCACCATCCGGCGTCCTGACTCTTTCACAGGCGGTCGCAATAGCCACGGCATACAACAGGGATTATCAGCGTCAAAAAGAACTGCTCTATTTAACCGCACTCGATACCACCTTAGCCCGCCACCAGTTCGCTTTTCGATGGTTCGGGACCTTCGATGCGAGTTACGTCCGTGATCCTGATGACGAAAGCGTGGGCACGGATTCGGAAATAAGCTTCAACAGGCTGCTCGCCGACGGCGCACAAATCAGTACAAGTATTGCAATTGATTGGGTACGGTTTTTAACCGGCGACCCGCGAACTTCCTTAGGCTCAGTTCTCAGCGCTACAATAACCCAGCCGCTGCTGCGAGGCCGCGGTCGCAGAATCGTACAGGAAAACCTCACCCAATCGGAGCGTGACGTTCTATACCAGATACGCTCATTCAATCGGTATCGAAAATCGTTTATCGTCTCGATTGTGTCCGCATACTACCGCGTTCTGCAGCGAAGGGATGCTGTAACAAACGCCGAGAACAACTATAAAAGCAGGGTCGATTCGAGAGAACGCCTCGAAATGGAGGCCGAAGCCGGCCGCAAACCAACATACGAAGTGGACCAGGCCAGACAAAGCGAGCTCAGTGCACGGGACAGTTTCGTACAGGCACAGCAAAGATACGAACAGGAGCTCGATGAATTCAAAATTTTATTGTCTTTACGGCCCCGGACCGAGGTTGAGCTGGACCAGAACGAGTTAAAAGCCCTTGAAAATATCGGTGTGACCCAACCCGATTATCCTTTGGACGAAGTGATAGAAACGGCACTGACCCAGCGTCTGGATTTGGCCAATAGCAGAGATGAAATCGACGATGCGGCCCGCAGGATCGAACTGGCCGCTGACAACCTCGGGATGGAGCTTAACCTTGTCGCCAGTCTGGATGTCCACTCAACAGAGAGTACCAAATTCGAAAGATTACAATTTCACAGTGGTACATATGCACTTGGCCTCGAAAGCGATTTACCCTTAGACAGGAAGGCCGAACGCAACGCATATCGCATCGCCTTGATTGCCTTGGAGCAAAGGTTGCGCGAATATCAGAACGACGCGGACGAAGTCGAGCTGAATGTCCGTCAGGCATATCGCCAGTTGCGTGCGGCCGCAGAAAGCTACGAAACACAAACTATTAGCTTGAAACTCGCACAAACACGTGTCGAGAGTACTACATATCTGCTCCAGGCCGGTCGGGTAACAACTCGTGACCTGCTGGAATCCCAGGACGCCCTGCTGGCAGCGCAAAATGATCTGACGAGCGCATTGGTAGAACACGCCATCGCCAAATTGAGCTTTTACAGGGACATCGGCGTCCTGCAGGTCAGGCTGGACGGGATGTGGGAACAAAATTCAGAATGAGAAAATAAATGCTGTAAATTTTAGGATATTTGGAAAAATGGTAGTCAAAACAAAATTTGAAAACTCAAAATTGCCGGTCCGTCCCGGGAAAAAAAGGCAAAGTCTCAAGATTTTTTTCTTCATTGCCATTGGCGCGGTATGTGTATTTGGTTTTTTCCGCATTAAAATAGGCGGTACCATCAACGTCGATTCGAACTCCGGAACATTTACTGTCAAATGCGGCGACCTGGACATCAGCGTCACTGAAAGCGGTGACATTAAGGCCATCAAATCCACGGTAATCAAATCCGAGGTCGAAAGACGAACCGCAATCGTAACAATCGTCCCGGAAGGAACAATTATCACACCCCAGGATGTAAACGAAGGCAAGGTCCTCGTCGAGCTGGATACCTCGGAACTAACCGAGCAGCTACCGCAAAGAGAAATTGAATACGCCGCCGCCGAGTCAAGCTTCGCCGAGGCACAAGAGGCCCATCAGATTCAAATCAAACAAAACGAAAGTGATGTAACGTCCGCCGAGCTGAAGGTCAAATTCGCCCTGATGGACCTTCAGAAATATCTGGGCGCAAAAATCGCACAAACCATGATTGACAAGCTGAACGCGGACCCGAATTCGGACATCGACATGATTTATCTTCTCAGTCAAATCGATATTAATGATCCCAATTCCGGCAGTGAAGCCTCCCAGAAATTAATGGATCTCAACGGCAATATAACACTGGCCCAGCAGAATCTGGAAAAGGCATCATATACATTGGAGTGGACCGAAAAGCTATTCGAAAAGGAATATGTGGCGGAAACAGAACTCAGGGAACACAGGCTGCAAAAAACAAAAAACGAAATTGATAAAGAAAAAGCAAACATCGCCCTGAATCTGTTTAAACAATACGAATTCCCGAAACAGGTCGAACAGCTTTTAAGCAACTATAAAGAGGCCGAGTTGGAGCTGGAAAGGACCCGGGCACGTGCCCGTTCGCAACTGGCGCAGGCAAAGGCAAAACTTGCAAGTGCCGAAGCATCTCTGCGTCTGCGTAAAGAACGGCTCGAACAGGTGAAAAAAGAACTCGAAGCCTGTACAATTAAAGCACCTGCCCCGGGCCAGGTAGTTTACTCATCGAGCACAGAAAGGTATTCGAGGTACCAAATCGAGCCTGGTGCGGAAATACCACGCGGATACAAGATTATCGAACTGCCCGACACCTCGAAAATGAAAGTCGAGATAAAGATTAATGAAGTTTGGATTGATAAAATTCAGATTGACCAGAAGGCAAAAATCATCGTCTCCGCATTCCCGGACAAAGTTTTCGAGGGCAAAGTTTTGAAAAAAGCTCCCCTTGCAGATCAGACATATAACTGGGAACCGGATGTGAAAGTCTACACGACAGATGTCAGCATCGAAGGGGCCTACGATTTTATAAAAACCGGTATGACAGCAAAGGTAACAATAACAATCGACGAGCTGAAAGATGTTCTACAGGTACCTATACAGTCTGTTGTCACTGACAATGACCAAACGAAGGTCTGCTACATGCTGATAAACGGAAAACCAACTAAATGTAAAGTTGAAACCGGATTGTTTAACGACGATTTCGTTGAGATTAAAAGCGGCCTGAAAGAAGGTGACAACATCCTTCTCAATCCACCCCGCTGGGCATCTTTAGACAAAACTGAAAAACAAACAACGCCAGACTCAAATGATACAGAAACAACACCTGATGCAAATGATGTGAAAACAACACCCGACGTAAATGATACGAAAATAATCCCCGACACAAACGATACGAAAACATCGCCTGAGACATAAACAGTTATGCGCTGGTTTGCCGTTCGAAGAACACTAAGACTTGGACTCAAGAGCCTGTGGCTCCACCGGCTCCGCTCCGCCCTGACCATGCTCGGTATTATTTTTGGGGTTTGCTCTGTAATTGCAATGCTGGCAATTGGTGAAGGCGCCAGCAAGGCCGCACAGGAAGTAATCGAACAGTTAGGCAGTACGAATCTGATTATCGAATCTGTGGAACCTCCGAAGGAAAAGGCCGATACAGGCGACCAGCAGGTTATGACTGTCTACGGATTGACGTATCGCGACGCCGAATCGATTCGCAACACAATTAAAGACGTCGAGGTGATTGTACCTATCCGCGAGATAGATCAGGAGGCGCGATACCTTCGTCGCAAGGCATCCGTGAAAATTGTCGGTACAATCCCCTGGTATACTCACACATCACCGATACATATCATATGCGGGAGGTTCCTGAGCAGCATCGACCTGCACATGCAGCGGAATTTGTGTGTCATCGATGAGCAAGTCGTCGGGAATCTTTTCGGATTCGATAATCCGATCGGCAAGGATATTCGAATTAAGGGTAATTTCTATCGTGTCGTCGGAGTTGTGGGCAAGGGTCTGTCAAGGGACAAAAATAACGGGATGGCCGATGCGATGCTCTCGGCCATCGAATCTGACAACGATGCAGTGGGCAATGTCTATATGCCTATAACAACCACCAAAGGCCACTTCACAGAACTCGAATATACCTACACCGGCGGGACCGACAGCGCTCAAAAAGTCGAGCTGCATAAAATCACAGTCAAGGTCCCTACCCTCGACGACGTCCTGCCGATGCGAGATGTGATTGATGTACTGCTCAAACGTCTCCACGAAGGCAAAAAGGACTTCCGCATCGTCGTTCCGCTGGAACTGCTGCGCCAGGCAAGGAGAACCCAGCGGATTTTCAGTATCGTGCTCGGCTCAATCGCCGCAATCTCGCTGATTGTCGGCGGCATAGGAATCATGAACATCATGCTCGCCACTGTGAGCGAGCGAACGCGAGAGATCGGAATCCGGCGGGCGATCGGCGCCAAGAAACGCGACATAATTATTCAATTCCTCTCTGAAACTCTTATCCTGACGCTGTCCGGTGGCATTCTGGGTATCGGCCTGGGCTCTCTTCTGCCGCTGCTGGTTACTCGTTTCGGTCACATGCCTACCATCATTACGGGCACTTCGCTGCTGTTGTCCTTCGGAATCAGCGGCGCTGTGGGCGTAATCTTCGGTATGTATCCGGCCTACCGGGCTGCAAATATGGACCCGATAGAATCGCTCAGACACGAATAAGTCACTCATTTATACTGTTTATTGATTTTTTTCGCTTGAAAATTACCTTCTGTCATGATTAAATATACCCGTTGCGAGTATACTCTGAATTTTCGTACCTAAGTATAATCTCTCGCGCTCAAGATGTACCGACGGGGACGAAATCCGCTCGAAAATACAAATACCAAAATAAAATTATGCCATAGTACGCAGGGTGCAATTTTACTGGCATTTTAGAAAAAAAACTATATAGTCAGTTGGCATGACATCTGTAAACAAAATAACATCTGACGTCGGAGGATTCATCATGTTCAGGATATTCTCAGTCTTAACAGGACTAATTCTTATTCAAAGCGTCGCCTTATCTTCAGAGCTGGCGTCACCGGTAAGGCTGGAGGCGGCAGGCAAACCTATTGACACCGACATAGGTCACGCCGCACCATTCGTCTGCGATTTCGACGGAGACGGTGTCAAGGACCTGCTGGTCGGCCAGTTCGGAGATGGAATTCTCTGGATATATCGTAATGAAGGTACTAACGCCGAACCAAAACTCGCGGCCGGTGTAAAATTCAAAGACGGCAAAGAGGATGGCCGCGTACCAAGTGGCTGATGCATCGGATTCGGTCCACATGTTGTGGACATCAACAACGACGGAAACATGGACATCATCTCCGGCTCATGGCCCGGAGAAATATTCTTTTTCAAGGGCGGGCCGGACCGGACATTTGCAGCACCGGAAATGATTAAAGACAAAGATGGAAACATAATCAATATCGGCGGCGGGATTCGCGAAGAACGTAATCATTTCCCCTCTATTGAAGGGCAAAAACAACCTGAAACTATAATTCTAATCACCGGAAGCGCCAAGTTCGAACGCACAGAAGAGGGAACATTTGTCAACTACCAGGGCAAACGATATGAAAGTACACCCGAAAAACCAATCGCGATTACTGGCACTGCATCAACCGCCCAGCCGGTCGACTGGGACGGCGACGGCGACTATGACCTGATTATCGGAGATATACGTGGTAACGTATACTTTGTCCCTAATGAGGGTACGCCGGAGGCCTATGCATTCAGTAAGGAGCAGCAACTCGCAAAAGTATCGAGCCGGGCCGGACCCTATACCGCCGATTGGGATGGTGACGGCGATCTCGACTTGCTCGTCGGTGCCGATGACGGTAGCGTGTCATTGTTTGAAAATACCGGTGACGCCAAATCACCCAAATTGGCTTCAGCCGTACAGCTTGTGCCGCCCGGCGAGAGAGCCTCCACATCACAGGCAC
>CAZKYP010000169.1:0-7142 GCA_964556885.1 uncultured Pirellulales bacterium
GGAACAAAGACAACTCAATTAGCTGAAGCCACAGATGATACGGGAACGATAGTAGCAACCGATATCGACAGCCGCAGGCTTGATTTGGTTTCAGAAAACACTGCCCGACTTGGTCTGGAGAGTATCAAGGTTGTTACGTACGATAATATTACTAATCCCGATATTATCGGGACTGAAATCGGCCATTTTGATGCTATTCTACTGGATGTTCCATGTTCGAATACGGGGGTTCTGGCCAAACGCGTCGAAGCACGTTACAGATTAAATCCCAAGGCAATTGAAAATCTGGCCAGGACACAATCAGGGCTTCTCGAAAGGGCGGCAGGGATGTTAAAGCCGCATGGGAGAATCTGCTACAGTACATGCAGTATCCAAAAGGTTGAAAATGGCAGTCTTATTGAAGAATTTCTGCGAAAACATCCTGATTTTATGCTGGAAAATGAGCAGTTCATTTTGCCTTCGGCGGCTGATAGCGATTGCGACGGTGGTTATACAGCAATCCTTAAAAACACGAAAAAATCTTGGTAAAAAATATTTGCGGCAATTTTCTCAGGAATAATTTCATTCGTTTATCGACCTAAAAACTCCCCAATATCAATATTGTTAACTTAAATCTTGCTTGTGAAGACCCCCTTTTTCAGCCTCAGAATTCATAGAATCACCTAAATGATTTGATTAAGGAAAATTTCGAGACTCGACCGATAGCATGAATATAATACTTTTGGGGTGTAGACTGTGGTAATAGTTAAGTATTTCTTAGAACTGATTTCAGTGGTTCTTGCTGTGACTGTCCGCTGGATTAAAGGGGGGCGGAGCAGAGAGTTTTACTATCTCTCGGTACAGCAGGATAGTATACATAAAAAGTTACATTCACCGAATATAATCAGGCCTCCGCCTCCGGGTCTCTTGCGTTCGATAGTCTCGTACACTAAAACACGTTAACATTATAAACCAATCAACCGGCCATACGCATGACGCTTATGGCCTTTTTTTATGGCGGTTTGTGAGATCATCTGCTATAATTTCACAAGTTAATAATTTGTCATTGGATTCAAGCTTTGTCACAATCGCGTGCACATGTAGTTATCCAACGAAAAAATCGGATTGATGCCGCTTAAGTAAGAGGATTTTAATTGATGCTTAAAGGTATGGGTAAATTGCTGGTGCAGATAAACAGTCCGGCTGATGTTAAAAAACTTTCCGTGCCGCAGTTAACGGCCCTGGCCGAGGAAATCAGAGAATTGATTCTCAGTTCGGTGAGCAAGACCGGCGGGCATCTGGCGAGTAATCTCGGCGTGGTGGAGCTGACGCTGGCGCTGCACTGCGTCTTCGATTTTCAGTCTGACAAGCTGCTCTGGGATGTTGGTCATCAGTGCTATACGCATAAAATCATCACGGGCAGAAAGGAAGGCTTCGGACATCTTCGTCATACGGATGGGATCAGCGGTTTCCCTAATCCGGCTGAAAGTGTTTATGATCTTTTTTCGGTCGGACACGCGGGTACTTCGATTGCAACCGCCGTCGGGATGGCTATAGGCGAACAGTTAAAAACGGGAAGTGTCGAAGAGAAGAATACAAAGAAGGCAGGCAGGGAACAAAGTGAAGTAAAAGATCAAAATAAAATCGTTGCGGTTATCGGCGACGCCAGTATCGTCAACGGTGCTTCGTTCGAGGCGCTTAATAATCTCGGTCTGGTCAAGCGGCAATTGCTGATTGTTCTTAACGATAACTCGATGGCGATAGATTTAACCGTTGGTGCGCTGGCGAAATATTTTTCCAAGATTCGTCTTAGCCAGACATACGAGGACCTTCGCAGGACCACCAATAACATCCTCGAACACATGCCGGTATTCGGAAGAAGTGTTGAGGAAGCGATAACGAGAATAAAAAAGAGCATCAGGATGGCTCTGCCCGCCAGCCAGATGTTCGAGAGCCTTAACATACCTTATTTCGGTCCTGTCGACGGACACGATATCGGCTCGCTTATACAGTTGTTCGAGGCGATTGCGGAAGTGAATCATCCGGCCATCCTGCATGTATATACGAAAAAGGGCAAAGGTTTTAGTCCCGCCGACCAGGGCCCCAGTGAATATCATTCGATCCAGCCCGGGGTCAAGATAAACGGAGACACCGTCGAGTCGGCTCCGAAGCCAAGCAGGCAGAGTTTCACCGGTTCATTCGGAGAGCACCTGACGCAATTAGCCGAAAAGGATGAAAAAATTATCGCTATAACATCGGCGATGTGTGACGGTACCGGGCTTGTCAATTTCCGTGAGAAATTCCCTGACCGTTTTTATGATGTGGGTATCGCCGAAAGCGCGGCTGTTGATATTGCGGCGGGCCTTGCCAGGAGTGGCCTGAGACCAGTGGTCTGCATATATTCGACTTTCCTGCAGCGAAGTTTCGACCAGATATTTCAGGAAGTTGCACTGCAGAATCTGCCGGTTGTTTTCTGCAT
The DNA here is from genome assembly GCA_964556885.1 of uncultured Pirellulales bacterium. GTDB lineage: Bacteria > Planctomycetota > Phycisphaerae > Sedimentisphaerales > Anaerobacaceae > CAZKYP01. Next base: position 2,459 of record CAZKYP010000169.1, read on the forward strand.
AGACAGGGCAGGCGTCGTCGGCTCGGACGGCCCGACACATCATGGACTCATGGACATCGGCTATATGCGGATTATGCCGAATATGGTTGTAGTGGCTCCTGCGAATGATGTTGAAATGGGATTGGCTCTGAGATATGCCTTAAGTGAAGATAAGCCGGTGGCTATTCGTTATCCCAAAGACCTTGTCCCGCCGCAGGAGTTTGTCAGGGCCGTTTGCTACAGGCCGTTTAGCACGGGTAAAAGTGTGGTCGTCAGGCGTGTGAAAAATTCCTCTGTTGCAATCGTCAGCTATGGCAGTATCCTGACTGAGGCGCTGAAAGCGTCGGCGTCACTGGCTGAAAATGGAATACCGGTCGATGTGATTAACGCGCGATTCGCCGCACCTGTAGATGGAAAGATTATTTCGCTGCTCAAACAGGAAAAGAGTATCGTCACTGTGGAAGACCACTCCTTAGCGTGCGGATTCGGTTCGGCGGTGCTGGAAATGGCGGCCGCAAAGGGATACCCGACGAATACCATACATTTGCTTGGCGCCCCAAAAAAATTTATAGGACATAATTCTCGCGAAGCTCAGCTTAAAGAAGCAGGCATAAATGCCGATAACATTGTTGAGACTGTAAAAAAGATTTCAAAAATGTGAGTTGCGATGAAAAACAGTAAACCAAGTCTAAATCTGGTGATTTTCGGGGACCCTGACAAGCAGGGGGTCAGCGAGGCTGTTGAAAAGTTTCTCGGTTTTGCTCAGGGCAAAGCCGAAATTGTGCAATACAGCATCGAGGAATTGAAAAAAGTCGGTAAAAAAGCTCGCAAGCCCACGGACAGCGAAATATTCAGAGACTGTGATTATGCAATTGTTTTCGGCGGTGACGGCAGCATCATTTCGACCGCGAGAAGTGTGAGCGGGGCATCGGTTCCGGTGATTGGAGTGAATGTCGGCAAGCTCGGTTTCCTGGCGGAATTCAGTGTCGAGGAGCTTGAGAGATTCTTCCCGTGTCTTATAAAAGATTCGGCCCCAATAGAGAAACGCATGATGCTCAACTGCTTTGTTTTCAGCAAGGGCAGGAGTAAGAGCCGGGTTCAGAGATTCAACTCGTCGGCGGTCAACGATGTTTGCATTACAGCCGGGCCTCCGTTTAGAACGATCGAGCTTCAGATACTTGTCGAAGGTCAGCCGCTTGCGGGCTGCGTCAGCGACGGTTTGATTGTTTCGACGCCGACCGGTTCGACGGCGTATAACCTGTCCGCGGGGGGTCCGATACTATCGCCAAAGATTGAGGCGATGGTTATCACTCCGATTTGTCCTCATTCACTGAGTTTTCGGCCCATCGTTATTAATGCTGATAGCAAGGTGGAGGTATTCGGAATACGTGTTAATGAGGGTACTACCGTTTCCATTGACGGCCAGGTGTCGATGAGGCTGTCGATTGATGATGTTGTCAAGATTGAAAGGAGCAGCAGCGATTTTCTCATCGTGAATAACCCGCTTCGGAACCAGTGGGATACCTTAGCTACTAAACTCAGTTGGGCCGGAAAGCCGAAATATAAGAAATAAGTCGGTTCGTCTGATTAATAACATGGTGCGGTTTTAAACATGAAATTAAATATTAAAAATCAAATATCAGAAATGCGGATCCCTAAGGGAGACTTCCTTAATTTTTCATTTTTCATTTTGATATTTGCATTTTTCGTATTAGCTGTGTTTTATTCGGCCTGCCCGGCGCAGAGCGGCTCCGTGCAAAATCCTTCTGTTTATAATCCTGCCGGTATAGGTACGGTGCCTCAGAGCAATATCAGAAGCGGCCTTGTCGACAGTTCTAATCCGATCGACACGAACGGCAATCTCATTGTTACCGGCAATGTCCGTCGGGGCAGTCACTTTCGCGGGGACGTACCGTACCGGTCGACAACAAGTTTCGAGGGTAGTCTCGGCACATCTTCTTTAAGTTCGTTTCTTAGGGACTCGGCCGGCTCACAGGACTATGGTGTTTATTCAAACAGTTACAGGGTTCAGCCTTATTTTTCTCCTGAAGAGACGGTGACAACAACCGCTCCGGGTCGGGCTGGTGTTCTGCGGCCGGCAAATACGAGAATCGACGGACACGCTGATATGTCAGGCACCGGGACGTTTCGAAGCGATGTCTCGACCGGGACAGATGTGTTCGGTATGGAAGTCTTGACGAGTAAATCTGCGGCGACAGAAACCGCCCGGCAATATTCAACCTTCGATTCGGGCTCGTTGCCGACGGGGATGCACTATCGCTCGTCGACCGAACCGCAGTCGGAGTCACTAAATCCGGATCCGTCTAAGTTGTTGATTCCGGATTATTCCGGGCAAAATCGACAGGTCGATTCCGGTTTGGTTGATCAGGATTCGAGGCGCGACTCGGAACTGTCTCAGCAAGGCAGGGTAACCGATACCGTTCAAACCACCGACTTCGGCAGGCTCGAACAGACAGAAGGAGTGTTTGAGATGCAGGTTTCCGGTACACAGCCCCAGCACGATGCTTCCGTAAATAATATGATGCCTGTTTCGGAGGAGGATGCGACTGTAACGATGGTCCCGGATTTACAGAGTCGGAGCGAACTATCTGTTTCAAAATGGGACGAGGATTTGTCCGTATCCGTACAATCTCAGGCCGATGATGTTGAATTAAAGCCGGAGGAGAGTGATGATTTGATGACGAGTCAGTCCGCGAGCTTGTCTGCGGATACGCAATATACCGAATTTCAAGCGGCTGATCGGAAGCGACGAGATGCTCTTGAGAGGATACGTCGGCAGCTTGATGATTTGACAAGGTCCATCGGAGATACTTCCGCGGGATCCCGGATACAAAATGATCCGGCAATTTTGCAGGGCACCGAATCGATTACAGATATGGGATTGCCTTTGGACTATCAGCAGCAGAGTGTGGATCGGCGTCAGTCTCGGAAGTCTTCTGAACTGCCGACAATGACTGGTTTAGACAAGTCTGATTCGATGTCTTTTAATGAATCCACAAACGTTGGTATCACTGTGCGGGAAGATATCGAATCATCTCGAATTCCGAATGATTTAAAGGAGCTGTCGGAAAAAGAGCTTTCGGTAGAGGCCGGACGCATCGTGGATACACATACGAACCTTGACTCTTTCTCGCAGGCCAAATTCGATCAGCACTTACGAAACGGACAGTTTTGCCTGACGGCGGGCAGGTACTACGAGGCGGCGAAATCATTCGAGCTGGCATTGATGTATAAACCGGATGATCCGTTCTGTCTGGCCGGCAAGGGACATGCTTTGTTTGCCGCCGGTGAATATGTAAGCAGCGCTTTGTTTATTTCCCGTGCGCTCGAAGTATATCCTCAATATACTCAGACCGAAGTCAATCTTGCAACTATCCTGGGTGGGAATGAAAGAATTGAAAAGAGAATTGCCGATGTCGAGGAATGGCTGACAAAGAGCGGCTCGAACCAACTGGGATTTCTCCTGAGTTATATCTATTATCGAACCGACAAACTCGACAAGGCAAAGCTGGCAATTGATGTCGTCTCCCGGAAAGTGCCGCAGTCTCCAGCCGCGCTGGCACTTAAAGCGGCTATTGACGAAAAACTAACGACTCAATAATAAATATAATTGCGAATTCCCAATGGGACTGGGACAGGTTGCAGACCATACCTAATTGCTCAAACACCCTTTATTTTCTTGATTCAATCCTGATAATAGTGTATATTCACTTTCGAGGAAGTCTTACATGAATGAAGAACGCAACATTGAAGCTCACTACCAAAAACCTCTTTGTAAATGTCGTATCTTTACCCGGATGAGAGCCGTGTCAGTCTGGTGCGTTGATAAATAATCACAAACATATAGAAAGGAAGGGCGAAAATGAAATGGGTCAATGGTTCTGAAATCCGTCTGATTTTGGTGGTGGTCATTGTCGTCTTTACTGTTTTCGGCAATTGTGCGAATGCGGATTTCACGTTTGGTGAACCTGTCAATCTGGGATCACCAATCAACACTTCATCGAACGAGGCGACATTTTGCCTCTCGGCCGACGGCCTGGAGATGTATATATCATCGAACCGCTCAGGCACCTACGGTCTCGGCGATATATGGGTATCGACCCGGTCAACAATAGACGATAATTGGTCTGAACCTGTGAATCTTGGTTCAGTTGTCAATAGTCCGTTCCCGGACACAGTGGAATACATTTCGCCTGACGGTCTGGAACTCTACTTCGATGCGCTCAACCGGCCCGGCGGGAAAGGCGGCTGGGACATATGGGTGACGGTCCGCGCCACGAAGAACGATCCCTGGACAATGCCGACGAATCTTGGTACTATTTTCAATACCTCCGCCCATGATTGGAAGCCGTGCATTTCCTCTGATAACCTTAAGTTTTACTTCACATCAATGCGTTCGGGCGGATACGGAGGCTCCGACATTTGGGCCGCCGGCCGGGCGACGACGGAAGAGCCATGGGCGGAACCGGTCAATCTCGGGCCGCTGGTCAACAGTTCCGCTGACGACTCCGGCGAATTTATCTCGGGCGATGGCCTGGCTTTGTTATTTCACTCGATCAGGCCGGGGGGCTCCGGTGCTCACGACCTGTGGATGACAAAGCGACGAACGATAGACGATGACTGGAACGCACCCGTGAATCTTGGCCCGACGCTCAATAGTGCTTCTGATGATATAATGCCGAAT
>CAZKYP010000170.1:0-3948 GCA_964556885.1 uncultured Pirellulales bacterium
GCGAGCGAAAAATCCGCGGTATCATCCGCGAACGCCAGGAAGCCGAGAAAATCTATCAGGAAGCCAGGGCACAGGGATATGTCGCATCACTGTTGACACAAGAGCGGCCCAACATCTTCACACAGAAAGTCGCCAACATCGAGCCGAACAAGGAAATCGACGTCAATATTAAATATTTCAACACACTCGCATACGTAGATGGCTGGTACGAGTTTGTATTTCCGATGGTCGTTGGGCCGCGATTTAATCCTCCCGGCTACACTGACGGCGTCGGTGCAGTCGCCCGCGGCAAGACCGGCATCTCCGGCCAAAAGACCGATATCCAGTACCTAAAACCCGGCGAGCGAAGCGGACACGATATTTCGCTGGCCGTCGATATCGACGCCGGTGTGGAAATCGAAGAGCTTGAATGTCCAAGCCACGCAATTACTAACCGCGCTTCTACACCACAGACACGGACCGTCATACTCAATGAACTCGACAGCATCCCCAATAAAGATTTCGTCCTGCGCTATAAAGTCACCGGCAGAACTGTTAAATCCGCACTGGCTATTCACCAGGATGAACGAGGCGGATTCTTTACTCTGATGCTGTATCCACCGGACAATCTTAAAAGTCTAAAACGCGCGCCGATGGAGATGATTTTCGTACTCGACTGCTCGGGCAGTATGAGCGGCAAACCAATCGCCAAGGCCAAACAGGCAATTATACGCGCCCTGCGGCAGCTTGAGCCTGACGATACGTTCCAGGTGATTCGATTCTCCAATAACGCTTCTCAATTCGGTCCCGACCCGATTCCCGCAACAAGAGATAATATCCGCAGGGCCGTCGAATACGTCGAAAATCTTAATGGCGACGGAGGAACCATGATGATTGAAGGCATCAAGGCGGCCCTTGACTTCAAACACGACCCAAAGAGATTCCGCCTGGTCAGCTTTATGACGGACGGCTATATCGGAAACGAAGTTGATATTCTGGCGGCGATACACGAGCGTCTCGGTGAGAGCCGCATCTTCAGTTTCGGCGTCGGCTCTTCGGTCAATCGATTCCTGCTTGACAGGATGGCCAAGCTCGGAAAAGGAGCTGTCGCATATATAGGTCTGGAAGATGATTCAAGTCGAATAATCGATCTGTATTACGAACGAATCAGTCACCCGGCCCTGAAAGACGTAACAATCGATTTCGGTGATATGAAGATCACTGATGTATACCCGAACCAAATTCCTGATCTATTTGTTGGTCGGCCGGTCATTATAACCGGAAGATTCACAGGTAAACCGAATTCTGACATTCGTGTCATCGGTAAAGTTGGAGATTTGAAACAGGAAATTACCATTCCATTCGATGCTGGTGATTCAGCTGCTACTCATCCCGGCATTGCATGTGTATGGGCGAGAAAACAGATCGAAACTCTGGCCAGCCGGGCCGCTTATGATAACAATCCCGACCTGCCCGGCAAAATCAAACAAGTCGCACTCGAATTCGAATTAATGTCGGCTTACACCTCGTTTATTGCAGTCGACTCAAGCCGCCAGACGGCCGGCGACCATGGAATTACTGTTGCAGTTCCGGTTCCCGTCCCTGACGGAGTGAGGTATGATACAACCGTTCAGAACTAAAAAACATGTGGCCTAACGTGGATTGATTATCTCCAGCGCATCTTCCAGATAGCACTGTGCATCAAGGCTGCATTGAGATACTACAATAACATCCCACAAACCGGGCTCAACATCGTTTAGCTCAACCTGAGAGACGATTGTGTTTTCATCTTCGACAACAACATTTGTTGCCTCAATTCGCACGACATCATCCCTGAACACGACCAACTCGGCGTTGACATTGATCAGCCGCGTATCGCCACCCCTGGAATCGGTTTGGAAGAACTCGATCTCCTCTCCCCCGCCGTTCTCATAGAAATCGAGTACCAAATAATAATTACCGGCCTGTGGGAAATCAAACGTCATCGTCCCTTCCGTCCGGTTCTGATTGACGTTCGTTGTTGCCGGTGCACGCGGCAAAGCATATTGTCCGACAAGCTGGTCATTAATCCATAAATTGAAACCATCATCGCTGTTCACACCAAAGTACCGTACTCCCGGCGAGGGAGCGTAAATATTCCCTGTGAAACGAACGGCGAAATTACTCGGATCGCCAGAATTAAACGGTGGCGCAAACTGCGAACTTGGCGAAAACAAACCTTCAGCACCGGTTTGATAGAGATTAATAACCGGATGGACTGCGAGGATGGCACCCCCAACGCCGCGATCGGGATCGTTTAGCAATAAAGTTGCATCATCAATCCGATCAAACGCCTGATTGTTACGGACATAAAGAGCATCAAAAGCTCTCTCTCCCGAACCGCCACCGGTCAATACAATCTTGGCCTCTGATCCCGGTTCAAAACCACTTCCGTGTATTGTAAGCTGTACTCGATCGATATTGTATACCGGATTAGGTGTCACCGAGGTAATCGTACAAGACAATTCGCGGGTCACTGTAATGGAGTCAGAAGCCCTGGCTACAGCATTGCCAATACCGTTCAATCCCTGAAGGTTAAGCAGGTTCTGGCCTTCTTCAAGTTCAACAATCACACTAAAAACATTATTACCTGAAATCTCCGTTGGAACAGGCGTACCGTTTACCGAGATTGCAGCTACTTCCAAAGGCGCAGTTCCCTGAATCGTAACCGTCGAATTTGACGTACAGAAATTCTGTCCGTTATTTGTCGTAATCGCAAAATTAACCGATGGAATTTGTGTAAGTATATAGTTGCGGCGACTGCGTACAAAGCTCTTGATTGCATTGCGGCGGCCGTCACCGAGTCCGTCGGCCACCAACGCATCCGCGGAATCATCAAGAAATTCATCGAAGGCAGTGGGTGAATTATTCGTACCGTACGATGTCTGCCACGGCCCGTTCACCAACTCTGCAAGCGCCTGAAGGTACATCCTGCGATATTTCGGATAGTTCAGAAATTGAATGACTTCGGGGAAATGACCTCCAACCTGAAAAATGTTTGTGCTGGCCCCGTCACCCGAACCGAGCGTAAAGTCTATGTCCCACGGTAAAAGATACCACTTATCCTCGGTCGGGGCATAATAAAATGAATTATTCTTGCCTCGATTATACCCGTAGCTGTCCCAGTCGCCTACGGCATGGCGAATCGCAAGAACCCGGGCGAAGTGCTCGGGATGAATAACAGATTCGATTGTTTCTTCGTATATAGGACTGCTCGACGACGTGTTCATGGCAACGGCAAATTCGTATACATGGTCCCAGTTGTCGTCTTCAGGATTGGATCTTTTTTCGAATTCCCACCGATACGTCTCCGGGATCAAGGGGTGCCTGGAATCGAACCTCACCCCTTCGTCAAGATTAGTCTGGCTTGTCCCATCGGTCGAAAATTCAAAATAGTCGTCTACCTCATGAAGACGACCGCCGGCGTCGTCGGGGAACCAGCCGCTAATATAATCGCTGTCAACTTTCTGGACATCTTCGTAATCTCCATAAATTCTACCGTTGACAACTGGTCGTATGAATTCCTGCATCGAGAACTGCAGGCCCATTTGTTTGTAGAACCAATAAGATGCGCGTTCCTGCAGCGGGCCGCGGCTGCCGCCTTCAGTCATATCGAGATTAATTTCCTCACGTCCGCGGAATCTCTGTTCCGGGTTAAATTCGAGCCTGAATGCGTGTCGGTCGAGGGGATTCCAGTTGCTCCCGGGCCGCAGCCAGGCACTGCCCCGCAGGCGAAAATGGGCGTTGTAGAAAACATCAGTATCGTTGTAAACGAATGTACAATCCATTAATTCATTCGAAAGATTGGCACGCGAACGAAACGTGTTAATAACATCATTGGACAGCCAGATTCGGTATGTGGCAAACTGGGTGCTCAGCAGCGAGTCGCCGACGCGAACCATGCAGGTACGCTCAGGCACATCGGCTGAT
>CAZKYP010000170.1:4048-7130 GCA_964556885.1 uncultured Pirellulales bacterium
CCTATATTCAAAGGTACATCAAGCTCGAACGCATGTGCCGGTCGCGGCGGCTGTACCGGTGACCGCTCCCGCGACGTGCGCATCAGCAAGAATCGGCTACCCCGCAGCCATCGAGCCCAGCCGCGAAATGTTACCGTACTTGCTACGATACCAGATATCGATTGATTAATGCGATTGGCTCCGGGATCACCATGACCGGTCGCAATTAAATGCAGAGAATGAAAGCTCGAATGACTGTCGTCTGTTGTAACAAAAGACTGAACATGATTTCCGAGGATTCGCCAGCTTGATTCGCCGCTCTCAAAGCCATTGTTGCCAAGGCGCTGGGAATTGTTAATCCGCAATTCGAGATCGTCGAGTAACAATTCACCGCGGTTGAGCAGCATAAAATCGAATACCGTTATAGCATCATGGGTATAATTCGTATCACTGCTGTTGATAGTAAATGAGAATTGCTGCCATGTTGTTTTGCCGTTCTCGTCACTATCCGCCCAGGCATCCGGAGTATTGTTATTGCTGCGCGGATCGCGCAGCTCCAGGCTGGCCCCCTGCCCGTCGGCCCAGCTCGGCCACCGTCCGCCATCGTAATATGTCACCTCGTCCGCTGTAACCATTTCCACTTCGACCTCATCAGTCTCTGTATTCAAATGCTCGATCGGATAAGATAACCTGATACGCTCACTGTAATCACCCAGGTTTCCCGCATACGGCCCGAAAAGATTCTCACCAACAACAAGATTATCATACACATCGGCAATAAATTCCGGATCTTTGGCTACAACCAGGTACGAATCCGGCGGTATCTCGATGCCTTCGCCGAATTCATAATCAATACCGTCGGTGAACGCCCATCCGCTCAACGAAATTGTATCGTCGCTGCGGTTGTACAATTCGACGTACTCGTAGCGTTCGTCGCGTGTGAGATGGTTATACATAATCTCGTTAATCACTATATCGCGTATCAACGGCTGAGCATTCGGAGTTCCATAAGAAGCCGAAGCCAGTACGTCAAAGAAGCCAGCCCCGTCCGGGAATCTGCCGTAAGTAACCTCCGGCTCCATGGTCCCGTATCGCACCGCATCTAAAACACGAATCGGCTCCGGTACCGGACCGTTGGTAGCCGATGTTAAATATATCGTCTCACCTGCGTAGTCCAAAGCGAATCCAAATCCATCGGGCGGCGTGCCTTCGCTGACTGCCCAGAACTCGCCCGGCTCAAGTACAACTCCATCCGGAATTTTATATTTCAACAGGTCAAGTCTGTCGTCACTTAGATAAAGATTGCCAAGATTGACACGAATCGGGCCAGGATTATATAACTCTATCCAGTCCAAATCCTGTTCTGCATCGCTATTTGCCAACAACTCGTTAATAACAATATGGGCGTGCGGATCATCACCATTTTCAGGTTGTTCAATGATGGCCGCAAGCAGCGGCGTTGCTATACAGTCGGAACTGCTCGATGGATTTGTGTTATGGACCTGGATTGCCAATACGTTAGTACCAGGTACCAAAAGCGAAATCCATGAAGAACTTTCCTGTGTATCCGGGCCGTAATCGGTAGCCTCGTTGCCCTGAGTGCTGAACAGCGGCGGATTACCACTCACATTTGCCCGGGCAATCTCAACACCATTGAGGTACAGGACGTAGCCATCGTCGTAGTACACAGTGCTGCGCAGTCGTGTAAACGAAGCAATCTGGTCCACCGTCAGGTTGAAACGCAGGCGCGCATATACCGAAGTATAGCCGCCCTGCATATCACTAAGAACGGTTCTGACGGTCGCAAGCTCAGTGTCATTATTGCTATATCCGTACCCGCTGGGACCCTCGAGCCATCCACCCCTGCCGGGAGTATCATTGAATCCCGGTTCCGTCCACGTTGTTGTCGCTTGTCCGCCCGGGCCGGGTGATGGTTCTGTAGTCCCTTTGAAATATCTGCCTGAATGCCCCACATCTACAATGGTTACAAGAGTCGGATCCACGGGTTCTACCTGAACCTCATCCGGACCGCCGGGAGTTCCACCGATAAATGTGCTGGGTGACCATGTAGAAGCCTCGTCAGGATCGCCGCCCTGTTTTGACAGAATTAACGAATGTCCGGCCCCATCGGGCGAGACCGGCCAGGGCCATGTATCATTGTACTGAAAAGATATGACAATCTCCCCGTTGCCGTTGGACAACTCAATTCGCTCGCCGTCATTGTTCAGCTTCCCCGAAAAAGGACCAAGTACGCCGCTGATACCGTACGCCGCCTCCATTGCGGCCGGATTTTTAGCTACCACAAGATAATCTTTTGGACCAATCATTGCTCCCGGCTCGAAAGAATATTCGATGCCGTTCGTGAATGCGAATCCAGTCAAATCCTCGATGACAGCTCGATTGTTATACAGTTCAATAAATTCAAGCGTCTCATCCCCCGAGGATATCCCCCCATCTTCGAGGGGATGGTACATTATCTCGCTAACCACGAGTCCCATACCGGGCCGATTAATACATAAAATAACCGAACATATTATCACTAACAGATAGCATAGATGCCGTTCTTTGTATTTCATAACACGTTGTTCCTCTTTCCTACGATTGAATTCAAATGCCCCCATCTTGTTTATTTAGCAAAATACCCATAACCATCCTAATATCGTATTGTATCAAATTCGTCTTAAAATTCCTAACTTTTTCTGCGGACGTTGCGGAAAGGATGTTTTGGGTATGTTTTACCGATGATTCAACAAAAAAAGCCCCTGTGCAAACAGATTCGAGACTATTCCGTTATCTATATCTTTATATATGTCTGAAATACTCGTCTTCTGTTTCACAGGGGCCTGATTGCGTTCCCTGTTGTCTCTTTTATTTCATAGTCTAATATGGAGAATCGACCAAACTTCTCGCCAGCCTTGAGCTTTTTTATCACAGCGACTCCATGTCATTTTTTGGGACCTATGAATTAATCAACACAGGTAAAAACACTCCCTGCCATCAGGCCCCTCACCCTATTCCGGCCTCCCAAAACTCCAGTTTAATATCTTTTGCATCTTCCCTGATATACAGCGATTTGCCCGGCTTAGCCCCGATAACGCAAAGT
>CAZKYP010000171.1:0-6908 GCA_964556885.1 uncultured Pirellulales bacterium
CAGGATTTATTTACGTATCTCGCCACAGGCAATCTTCGACGAAGAAGGAAAATATAAAGGCAGTATTTCATTGCTGACCGACATCACGGAACGCCAAAAAGCAGAGGAAGCACTACGGCATCAGCACAATCTACTGCGTCTTTTAATCGATAACATACCGGACAGGATTTACGTAAAAGACAATGAACACAGATTTATTCTTGGAAATGATACGGTTGTAAAATACGAAGGCTTTCAAAGAGAAGATGAGCTTATCGGAAAAACAGATTATGACCTATACCCGAAAGAGTTGGCAAAAAGTTTTTATACCGAAGAGCAAAAAATTATTCAAAAATGTCAGCCGATGATTAACCATGAGAGTTTCTCTTTAAACAAGCAGGGTAATGACGAATGGACATTGGCAACAAAGGTTCCTTTGCGGGATGATAATGGAAAAGTTATTGGTATTGTCGGTATCAACCGTGATATCACCGAACGCAAACTGGCCGAGGTGGCACTTAAGCAAAGCGAAGAAAAGTTTTACAAAGCATTTCATGCAACCTCTAACTTAATGGGAATCTCAACTATCAAAGACGGGCGAGTTATTGATATTAATGACGCCTACATTCGTCTTACCGGCTATACGCGAGATGAACTTATAGGCCACACTACGACAGAACTTGATCTCTGGGTAAATACCCAACAAAGAAATATAATATTGCAGAAGTTACAGGAAGAAGGGAAAGTTCATGATTTAGAGGTGGGGCTCCGGACTAAGTCCGGGGATGTAGTCACCATCCTTTTCTCGGCGGATATAATTAACTTGAATAATGAGCCGTGTCTAATCAACATGGCAATTGACATTACAGAGCGTAAAAAGGCGGAGGAGAAAATAAGACAGTCGGAGGAATTTCTTAACAGCGTTATTGAGAATACCCCAAATCCCATGTGGCTTTCAGACGAAACGGGCACTGTTATTAGAATGAACCAGGCCCTTAGAGATCTTATGCAAATAGAAGATGAAGAAATAATCGGCAGATATAATATCCTGCAAGATACCCAGATACGAAAACAGGGTTTACTTCCTCTGATAGAAAAAGTATTCACGGAAGGTCGCACCGTCAACTTTGAAATTGAATATGATACAGCGAAAGAAACACAGGTCAAGCTGGGAAAGCATGTTATCAAGGTGCTCGAATTAACAATATCTCCTTTAGTAGACGTCATCGGAAGATTAACAAACGTAATATGCCAGCACAGAGACATCACGGAACACAAGAAAGCCGAACAGAAGCTTCTTATAGAGCAGATGAAGCTCAAAGCTCTTGCCTCCGAGCTGACACTGACGGAAGAACGCGAAAGAAGGAGACTGGCAGTAGAGCTGCATGATGAAATCGGCCAGTTGTTGGCCATTTCCAAGCTGAGAACGGAAGCAATTCTTAAAAGCCGTGGAAATAAAAAGATAAAAAGTGAATTGAACGAAATCTGCACAATGCTTGACCGTGCTATTACAGAAACAAGAAGTTTGACTTTTGACCTTAGCCCGCCACTATTATATAATCTTGGCTTTGAAACCGCCGTTTTCGAATGGCTCAATGAGCAAATCGAGAAAAAACACGGAATTGAAACCGAGTTTGAAGACGACGGGAAGCCCAAACCTCTGGACGACGATATTCGCATACTCCTGTTCAGAAACGTACGAGAGCTGTTATTAAATGTTATTAAACACGCCGATGCCAAAAAGGTTAAGGTGAGTGTAAAGAACATTGATGAGCAGATACGTGTATCGGTTGAGGACGACGGAACAGGATTTGAGCATGAGGACAAGCTGCAAATACCGGACAAAAAAGGAGGATTTGGATTGTTCAGTATCCGCCAGCGACTGGAGGAACTCGGGGGGCGTCTGGAGATTGAATCAAAACCCGGCAAAGGAACAACCGTTATAATGACTGCGCCGCTAACTAAAAAAAATGTAAACAATAAAGAGATTGAAAAATGGGCCTGCGGATAATAGTAATCGAAGATCACGGGATCACCCGACAGGGGCTGTGCTTTCTGTTCGATAAGGAACCGGATATTGAGGTGGTCGGCCAGGCTGAAGACGGACGTGAAGGGCTCGAACTTGTCAGGAAACTACAACCGGACATTGTTATAACGGATATTTCAATGCCGAATCTAAACGGAATAGATGCGACGCGGCAAATTGTTCGAGAATTCCCGAATATAAAAGTTATAGCCCTTTCGATGCACGCCCGCAGACCGTTCGTAGCCGATATGTTAAAGGCCGGCGCTTCGGCTTACTTGTTGAAAGAATGTCTGTTTGACGAGTTAATTGAAGCGATTCGAACCGTGGCCGCAGGGGGAACGTATATCAGTGCAAAGGTCGCAGGAGTTGTTGTCAGCGACTATGTTAATCACCTTAAGAGTGTTGTGAAATCTCCTTTGGAATCGCTTACAACAAGAGAACGTGAGGTCCTCCAAATGATCAGCGAAGGAAAGAATACCAAAGAAATCGCTCGAATTCTTCATGTCAGTACCAAAGCAATCGAAGCCAACAGGAGAAAGATAATGGAGAAGCTGGATGCTCACAGTATCGCCGAGCTGGTGAAAATAGCAATTACCGGCGGCTTAATATACATTGAAACATAATTCCAGTCACTGACTGTTTCACATTTTTACATAGATTCTGTAATTACGGTTCAAAAGCACCTTTAAACAAACCGGTCGCACAAAACTTTATAGTACCTGCCTTTTAATCTTTTACTTTCTTTTAATAAGCAAAAGTGTTATCCTGTTAGAAATATAAGGAATTTTTTGTATGGCCAAATTACAATTTACCGTGAATGAATTGAACCGGATATTAAATTCCAACAATTTGTTTCCACAACAAATATCGGATATAGAGGCTGATGGCGAAAATATCCATCTAAGGATTAAGACCGGCTGGTTCGCCCTGAAAACCATTCGTATCTCGGTCAAATTTGTCAACTTTAACGATGAAGGTGCGATCTTTGAGGTTGTACAGAACCGGCTGATGAATAAATTCGACTGGCTTATTCATAAATGGGCCGAGTCGGTCGAGCTACCTGAACATGTAGACCTGCGCGAATACCCGAAAGTATATGTAGATTTGAACAAAGTTCTGGCGGAAAAAGCCAGGGGTATTCGAGCGGATGAAATTTCGTTCGAAAAAGGGCAATTTTTTGTAACAATAAATACAATATAAATACGGGCTGTCTTTGAGAGCTAAAGTTATGCTCTGGAGGTCTTGGTCAATATTTTCCAACATTAACCTTTAACTTACCATTCGTTGTCTCATTTCCTGTAAAAAACAGGCGACTTTTAGCGAGGTCGATATGTGCTGCAAAAAACCATATAAAAATATTATATCAATATGTTTTCATCGTCATTTCCTGCCGGCCGTCTTTACAGCGGCTGTTCTGTCGGGCTGTGGAACCAAATCATACATGACTGATATAAATTACATACGCGATTATCCGGTGGATTCGATTGAATCGCCGGACCCGTCTCTCGACGGTCCTTATACATATCAAACCTATTTCTACGGCAGCGGTGGAGATAAACATCGAAAAGAATATGGCCAACAAGTTGATTTTATAACGGAACCGGTTGATATCACGCCTTTTATGGGAATATTCGACGATATACCTAAGTACTGGGGATTCGACTTCGACAAAGTACCGCTGAACGCACGAGTCTGGTTCCCTGACGGAGAAGGTCCTTTCCCATTGGTGATGATTGTGCATGGAAATCATAAATACAGGAATTTTTCAGACCCAGGTTACGAATACATTGGCACATTACTGGCCGGCCGCGGTTTTATTGTCGTTTCAGTAGATGAGAATTTCCTGAACCAGAAATTCTTCGGCGAGAACGACGCACGTGCACTCGTCCTGTTGGAACACCTGAAACTATGGAAAGAGTGGAACCGGACCCAAGGGCACGAGTTCGAAGGTAAAGTAGATATGAGTCGAATTGCACTGATAGGTCATTCAAGAGGCGGCGAATCAATCGCCCATGCCGCTGCATTCAATCGGCTGAAAAGATATCCTGATAATGCCAACATTACATTCAATTATAATTTCTCAATCAAATCGATTATTGCCATTGCTCCAAGTGATAGTCAATACATGCCTGCCGGACATCAAACCACATTGAATAACATAAACTACCTTGCAATACAGGGCGGGTACGATTCCGATGTGACAACGTTCATGGGGCTTGAGCAATACAGAAGGACCCACTTTACAGGCCAGAATTTCCGGCTGAAATCGGCCGTATATATCTATCATGCAAATCACAGCCGCTTCAATTCCGCCTGGGGCAGCATGGATTATACAGTTCCCAAAAGCTGGTTCATTAACAATAAGCCGATTATGGCCCCGGAACAACAGCGGCAGGCGGCAAAGGTTCTTATCTCGGCCTTCCTCGAATTAACACTCAACGATAAAAAAGAGTATCTTCCCTTTTTTAAAGACCTGCGAAAAGGCGATCTCTGGTTGCCGGAGGATATTTACATCAGCCAGTATCAGGACTCCAATTTCAAAATAATCGCCGATTTCGAAGAAGATTTCGACGTGACAACCACGACTATACCAGGAGGAAGGTTGTTGGGGAAAAACCTTCTGACCTGGATGGAAGCCCATACTCCCAATCGCTTTAAAAATGAGAATCCACAGGATAACTCTACCGTGGTTGTGCAATGGGATAACAAACAGGACGATTTAACTGATATCGGATCATACACGATTCAACTCAGCCCTGAAGTCGTAAACCAACTGGGCATAAATAATGACAGTAATCTCGTTTTGTCTATCGGCACCGACGATGTTCAACAGTATGAACCGCTCGATATTACAGTCGAGCTTCATGATTCGGATGGAAACGTCGCCGACCTGCCGCTCAGCTCGATAGGACCGATTCATCCTGCTTTGACAGTAAGACTGGCCAAATCGAAATGGCTCGAAAAAAAATACGTCGAGGATTTTGCCGAACGAATCCTCCAAACATACGAGATTCCCATGTCTGCCTTCATCAGTGAAAATTCTTCTTTTGACCCGTCCAAAATAAAAAGCATCAGCTTCGTGTTCGACCGTTCACCATACGGCAGCATTATGCTGGACGATATCGGCATTTCCAATTGAGTATGAGAAAAAGGCAATCGAGGTAGTATTATCAAATCCCGACCGCCTTTTGACGATTGTAAGCACCTAATAAAACTGCACTTATCACAAAATGGATTTTTGTTCTTCAGATATTACACAGTCATATAAAATATAAATTCCGATTAAGTAAACACCTTTATATGCCGATTAATTATATCATCACCTGATGGGGGATTTAGTAACTGTAGAATTTATGCGGTAAACGTCTTATGATTGACGTGGTTTGTTATAGCTATTGAACATACGTTCGAAAGACCAAAATATTCAGAGATTTGATATGAAATGCAGCTTTATTTCCTTTTTTATGTTGTTGATGTTATCCCAAATATCTTTCGCCGCCTCGTTAAGTGACGACGAAAACCAGAATTACATGGATATGAGTATCGAGGAGCTGATGGAAGTTTCGGTCATATCGGCTTCGAGATCCGAACAGAAATTTTCAGAGCTGGCAGTACCGGTAAGCGTGCTAACCGCAGAAGAAATACGTAACAGCGGCCTTACAACCATTCCGGAACTGCTTGCACTTATCCCTGCGGTCGATGTCCGCCGGATCGATCGGACTCGATATATCGTCGGTGTCAGGGGAATGCTCGGCATATATTCGGACCGGACCCTGGTCCTGATTAACGGTCGAAATGCCCTCGATCCGACGTGGGGAGCGCCGAACTGGATGAATCTTCCGGTGATGATAGAAGACATCGAACGTATCGAAGTTCTTCGCGGCCCGGGAGGCGGCGTATGGGGAGCGAATGCCTTCACCGGCTTAATTAATATTATTACCAAAAAGCCTGAAGATACAGTCGGAGGACTTTTCAGCAGTACGGTCACCGAATACGGTGACAGTTACACACAGGTTCGTTACGGCGAGAGTGAAAAGGAACTTTCCTGGCGCGTATCGGCCGGATACGAGGATATAAAAGACTCGGACCAGGCAGGAGCAGGCCGAATGTATTCTGCTTTCCCGGCACTTAACGGCCTTATGGGCTTCCAAAATTACCATGCAAGAGATTTCGCTCGTCCGTTCAGACTTGACAGTGAAATGGCTTATCAACACGACCCGGATACCCGCTACAGTTTTGGCGCCGGTCACACTACCTATGAAAGAGGAGACCGCGAGCTTGCAGGGCAATATCCGATGAAAGATGGTCTTTCGAGCACGACAAGACTGTTTAGTCGTGTGGAACATTCTTTCGATCCCAATACATCCGGATACCTGCAGTGGTTTGGGAATTACTCGGTGAACCATGTTCCTGAAATGATCCGGCGTTATGCTTACTACGAGAACGACCTCGAAGGCCAGCTTCAATTCCCCGCGGGAAAAACGCACGAGTTGACCCTCGGCGGTAATCTGCGCTGGACCCGTTTAAGTAGTGAAAGAGACAATGCCGGTTACGGTGTCTATTTCAACGAAAGCAGGTATGACGAATATTGGGCCGGGATTTATCTCGTGGATCGATTCCCGTTGAGCAACCGGTTGACACTGGAATCCCAGGGCCGCCTGGACAGGTATAATAAAAGCGAGACAGACTGGTCGATGCGTACAGCTTTACTGTATGCACTCGATGACGAAAAGAATCACGTTGTGCGTGTCGGAGCGGCACGTTCATTTCGTGCACCGGGTGTAATGCTGCGTGAATTAAGAATGATGGGGCTGGCAGGATTATTTAACGTAATCCCGAATCCAAGGGATTTGCATAACGAGTCTGCCTATTCGTTAGAAGCAGGTTATACGGGAAATCTTTC
>CAZKYP010000172.1:0-6833 GCA_964556885.1 uncultured Pirellulales bacterium
ATGTTCTGCGGCTGCGAGCTTCAGTTCGGCGCCGAGCCGAACAGCAAAGTCTGCCCGGTATGCCTCGGTATGCCCGGTGTTCTGCCGGTTATGAACAAGCAGGCATTCGAATATTCCGTTCTTGTGGGACTTGCCCTGAATTGTGAGATAGCAAGTTTCACGAAATGGGACAGAAAAAGCTATTATTATCCCGACCTGCCCAAGAATTACCAGATAAGTCAGTATGATCTGCCGCTTAGTCAGAACGGTTACATCGAAATCCCGCTCGAATCCGGCCAAACCAAAAGAATCAGGATAATAAGGGCACATCTGGAAGAAGACGCCGGCAAGAACCTGCACGCAACGGGGAATTTTTCACAGGTCGATTTAAACCGGACCGGCACGCCGCTGCTGGAAATTGTCACCGAGCCGGATATGAACAGCGGGTCGGAAGTCCGGGCGCTGGCTGTGGAACTGCAGCGAATGGTCCGTTTCTTAGGCGTCTCCGAAGCCGATATGCAAAAAGGCCACATGCGATTCGAGCCGAACATCAACCTGATTATCACTAAGGACGGCACGGAATACCGAACAGCCATTGTTGAAATAAAGAATCTGAACAGCTTCCGGGCGTTGGAAAGAAGCGTCAATTACGAACAGCAAAGACAGCTCGATGAATTTCTCGAAACCGGCAAGGTCTTGACCATGGGTAATAAAACCACGCGAGGCTGGGACGATGAGCGGGAAATGACCGTCTTACAGAGAGAAAAGGAAGAGGCCCACGACTATAGGTATTTTCCCGATCCCGATCTTGTGCCGGTCGAAATGACGCCGCAATGGCTGGAAGAAATACGTTCGGGCCTGTGCGAGCTTCCGATAACAAGACAGTTGCGTTATGTTAAAGAATACGGACTCAGTGATTATGACGCGGGAGTATTGACATCCGAACGCTCAACATCTGAGCTTTTCGAACAAACGGTCTCACTGGGCTGTGAACCGAAACGGGCCTGCAATCTAATAACCCAGGATGGCCTAAGATTAGCTAAGGAAAAAGATTGCAATCTGAGAGAATTATCCGTTACTGCAAAACGTATCGCAGAGCTTGGTAAAATGGTAGCGGCCGGAGACGTCAGCGCCAGCGCCTCATCGCAAATCTTCATCAACATGGTCGAGACAAACAGAGATCCCCGGCCGGTCGCCGAAGAGCTTAATCTGATTCAGAAAAGTGATGCCGGTGAATTAGAGGCAATAGTCGACCAGGTACTGAGTGATAACCCAAAAGCAGTTGAAGATGTTACCAGCGGCGGGAAAAAAGAGCAAAAAGCCAGGGGCTTTCTCCTGGGCCAGGTTATGCAGAAGACTAAAGGACAGGCAAATCCGAAGGTAGTCTCCGAAATTCTTTCAAAAAAGCTCGGTTCAAATTAATAACCAAACAAAGCGGGAGCTATACAATGAAAATACAAAAAAGCAGCAATATAGACATAAAACCAGTGCAAATCGATGGAGCAAAGGATGTCCAGATAAGATGGCTTATCTCAAAAGAAGACGGGGCGGATAACTTCGCAATGCGGATGTTCGAGCTGCAACCCGGCGGTTTTACCCCTTTACATACCCACCCACACGAGCATGAGGTCTTTGTACTCGAAGGGCAGGGGACGTTTGTTTGTGAAGGACAAGAGCACCAGTTTAGTCCGGAATATATAATATTTGTGCCGCCAAACAAAGAGCATAGATTCAAAAATACAGGTAATGGTCTTTTAAGATTTCTCTGCCTTATTCCAGCCTCCGCATCGTAATCAAATGTTAATTCCAAAAAAATTATCATCATTTTAAATTCATTTATATTTTGTACTTGACATAATCCTGTCAAACATCATAATGTCACTGTCTATACAAATGCATTTCGTCAGGATACAGGAGATGAAATGAAACCTTGTTCACAACCGAACGGCAAACAAGCAGTTGAACAAGCAGTAAAATCATGTTCTAATCAAACGAAATCTGGATATCAGAAATCCTCAGTGGTCGCATTCCGGAAGGCAAATCAGGATTTGGAGGGATTATATCAATCCCTAATGGAAGGTATTCACATTGGCATTTCAATGATCGATGTCAATTGCAGGATTCTCATGGTAAACAATCATGTTCTGGAAATATTTAAAAAGACAACCGATGAAATCATCGGCCAAAAATGTTATCGGATGTTTGCCCGACGTACGTCAATATGCCCGAATTGTCCGGGAAGACAAGCGATAGAAACCGGCAAACCGGTGGAATCTATAATTGAAGGAATTTATGATAACGACAAAACTTCTATATACCGTATTCATGCATTCCCGATGATTGATCAGGACGGAACGGCAACCGGTTTCGTTAAAATCGTACAAAATATCATCGAACAAAAGAAAACCGAAGAAACTAATCGAAAATCAGAAAAGCGATTCAGGGACATTTTCGACAATACATTAATAGGCTTATACCGGACCACACCGGACGGGAAAATCCTGATGGCAAACCAGGCAATTGTACAAATGCTTGGTTATTCCTCTTTCGAGGAGCTTTCGCACCTGAACCTGGAAGAAGATAGATTTCCGTCGGACTGTCCGCGTTCGATATTCAAACAGCTAATAGAAGCCGAAGGGCAGGTTGTAGATCTGGAGACCACATGGTTGAAACGCGACGGCTCGAAAATGTTTATTCGTGAAAGTGCAAAGGCGGTTCGCGATGAAACCGGCAAAACAATGTATTATGAAGGCACTATAATAGATATTACCGAGCATAAACAGGCAGAGCAAAAGCTTCTCAAGGACCGTTCACTACTTCAATATCTCGTTTCTCAATTGTCTCTTACCGAAGAACGCGAAAGACGCCGTCTGGCCACCGAGCTGCATGATCAAATCGGACAGTCACTGGTAATATCAAAAATAAAGCTGGACAAAATACGTCATTCTAAAACCTCGGGTGAAATCGCCAATGTTCTGACAGAGGTCTCAAATTGCCTTGAGCAAATCATTCAGGAAACAAGGACACTTACGTTCGACCTTAGCTCTCCATTATTGTATGAGTGTGGTTTTGAGACCGCCGTTGCAGAATGGCTCAGCAGTCAAATCCAGGAAAAACACGGAATCAGAACAGAATTTGAAAATGACGGCCGCCCAAAGCCGCTAAGCGATGACATTTGTATGATTTTATTCCGCAATGTGCGGGAACTGCTTATTAATGTGATCAAGCATTCTCATGCCGATAAAGTTAAAGTTTCAATACAAAGGAAAAACGAAAAAATACAAATCAGTATTGTAGATAATGGAATCGGTTTTAATACGTCCGAAGTGACATCAAAAGCGGTCGAAAAGTTTACATTCGGGCTTTTTAGTATCAGGCAGCGACTGGACATACTTGGCGGAAAATTAGAAATCAAATCTCAATCCGGCTGCGGCAGCAGAATCACAATGACGGCGCCGCTAAAGTATAGCAATCCGGAAAACAGGCAATAATTATGAGTATAAAGATTTTATTAACAGACGATCACGCCATTATACGCCAGGGATTGCATTCACTGCTTGAGAAACAGCCGGATTTAACGGTAGTCGGAGAGGCCGAAGACGGAAGAAAAACTATCGAGCTTGCTCAAAAACTGCAACCTGATATAGTCATAATGGATGTTTCAATGCCCAATCTTAACGGAATCGAGGCGACACATCAAATCAGCAAAACATCGCCTGATATCAAAATAATCGCTCTTTCAATTCATTCAAACAGGCGCTTTGTCTGCGATATGCTCAGAGCCGGGGCATCCGGTTATATCCTGAAGGAATGTCTGTTCAACGAACTTTTGCTGGCAATACAAACCGTTATTGCAGGAAACCGGTACCTCAGCCCCAAAGTAACCGGTGTAGTTGTTGATGATTACATTAATCATCTCTCAAAAACAGGTGATTCGTCATCGGCAACCCTTACGCACAGAGAACGAGAGGTGCTTCAGCTTCTGGCTGAAGGTAAATCCACAAAACAAATCGCATCGGAACTTCATATAAGCACCAAGACAGTCGAGGCAGGTCGGCGTCACATTATGCAAAAACTCGATATGTATAGTATTGCCGAATTAACTAAATACGCTGTCCGAGAAGGTCTCACGGCGCTTGAATCCTGACCATCTGTGAAAAATAACAGCGACAGAAACACTTAGGGCCTATAAAACAGTGCTTTAGCCTTATGCTAATTTATATATAGCTTTTGCGTAACCGATATTTAGGAATATCCTATTTGCAATTGTTAGCTGTTTCACCGATTTAATTATTATAAGAATATTAATTTTGTGTTAGTTGTCTATGAGATATAGTTCCAAAATAAATCTTTGTATTATCCAAAATAATCAGAATGGAAATAAAGGAGCATTGGGGATGCCATACAACGTCTATCAGTGTGAGTATCCGTCGGTTGGGGCCGATGCTCCCTTTTTTTTTATAACCATAAACAACCGCCTTGTCTGTTGATATGTAATATAATTGTAATATGGGATGGTACTAAGGTTTTATGCGGGGATTTATAAAGTCCTGGACGTATGTCAGGCCGGACAATAAAGGTTGTTTTGGATTATTGCTGTTAAACCGGAGTATATTTGCTTATACAGCAATCTGTTTCGCCGAGGTCAAATATAAGCATTGATTCTTACGGGGACGTATACACTGTTCCGGGGGGAAAAGTATACGTTTCCGTATAGAATTTTGTAGGGGATTGCTCACAAATACCTTCCCACCCATTTAATTCTTTTTATCGACTAAGATTTTTCCTTCCGTCCCCGCTCTTATCCTTCCAATATTTTCGCGATGTCGAATTATAACCATCAGAGGTATTGCAGTTGCTATAACAAGCAGCGGCCACAAATCTGCAAAATCCCAGCCGGGAATTGCAATAATCGCGGAAACAAGCGTCAGTAGAAAAGCTATCGAAGCGGCTATTGAGGCAAGCGATACATACCTCCATATATAAACAACCGCAATCCAGACTACAAGTGAAACAACAGCACAAAAACTATAGTAAGGCCAGAGACCAAGCGCTACCCCGAAACTTGTCGATACACCTTTGCCGCCCCTGAATCTCAAATATATCGGAAAGACATGTCCCAAAATCGCAGAACAACCAACAGCCAGCCACAGCCAGAGCATAAGCACCCTGTCGAAATGAGACGGAACACTCATGGGTTGTACAATCAACAATATCCCAACAGTCGGGACAAATCCCTTGAGAACATCCAACAAAAAACAAAAATAAGCCCATTTCCTGCCGAGCGCACGGGACACATTCGTTGCTCCAATATTGCCTGAGCCGATTTTCCGCAGGTCCTTGCCGTGTGCTTTGACGATAATTATTCCAAACGGCACTGAGCCGAGCAAATATGCTGTAATTATGGCAGGCGGAAAAATCCAGTACATACTTTACTTGCCTTTCTGCTGTAATATTAATTCGTAAACGCTCATCAGCTCTTTTGCAACCCGGCCGATTGAAATCGTTTGACGCAGATTATCCCCGGCAATTGCCTGTGAAGCCTTACGAATATTATCCGCGTTAGTAAAATAGTCGGCGGCGTCGGCCAGAGTTGTTATATCATCCGGAGAATCGATGACTATGCCGTGTCGTTTGTTTGTCAAAAGGTCGGTCGCACCGTTAAATCTTGTGGTTATGACCGGTTTGCCGGCCGCTAATGCCTCCAGAATAAACCTGCTCGCAGGATCATAAAAGGTCGGCAGGACTGCCACGTCGATTATCGACATGATATTTTGGATATCGCCGACAGGACCGAGGAAAATTGTTTTTTCAGCAAGTTGTTGATATTTATTTATCTCACCGCCGCCGACAACCACTAAAAATCCGGAAAAATCCTTATGTCGTGCCGCCAATACCTTCATAGCCTCTAAAAGACATGACAGACCTTTCAGCCTGAAATTGGTGGCCGCAAACAAGAACAGAATCGGCTTATCCGATTCCTCAACACCCAGCCCGGCAAGTATTTGTGTGCGTATCTCTTGCGCCTGTTTCGTATCGATTTGTCTTTCGATATTCACACCATTGGGTATTACGACAATGCGATGTTGTTCGGTTTTATAGTGTCGTTTAAACTGATCTGCGACATATTGCGAAAGCGCCACAATCACCGGCCCTTTCGCAGCGGAGCATAACTTCCGTTCGGCCTGTAACAGTAATCTCCTGCGTAAATTTGTAAAAGCTGTAAGCTTTTTCCAGGATTCAAGTAATTTATTTCTATAACTTGCGGCGTTTCGCTGTATGGATTCGGCGTATGTCCCGCCCCGGGGCTGATAGACATCGGCAAAATCGAACGGCAAAACGCTGTGAACTATGTCATAATTGCTTCGGGAAAGATGAATTTTCAGCGCATCGCCGAAAACATTAAAATTAACACGATTGCCGGATTCGCCCCGGCAGAGAAAATGGACATTGTCGGAATCCGCCTGACCTTTTGCCGCAAGGATATGAACTTCATGGCCAAGTCCGGACAACGCATTGGACAACTCATTCACCGAGCGCTCGGCTCCGCCGAGGTTAATATCCGTTCTTTCTATGATGATGGCGATTTTTCGTTTCATTAAAACTTAGCTCATATAAGGGGCCTGTCTGCCGTGTTTCAAATCGTGCCGTGCCATACGTGCCGCTTTTTTCATAACTTTACGGATAAAAATTTTATCGCCGCCCGCAAGTCTTTTGTGCCCGGTATACCCAAGGTAAAAACGCAAACGGTCGGTTCTCGAAAAATCGCCGGCCGGCGCCGAATAATAAAGCTGTGCGATATCCTTGATCTGAAAACGCACCCGAAATACAGCCGGTTTGAAGGCTCGTGCCAG
>CAZKYP010000173.1:0-6768 GCA_964556885.1 uncultured Pirellulales bacterium
TCAGCCTGATTTACAAGCCGGCTGATGCAATGACGTGACGGACGCTGCTGCATATCAAAGAAACAGACAAGAATCATCTCATCCTTTGTCTGTTCAGAAGTAAAATCAACCTCAATATTCTCAAAATCCGGCAGCGATTTGCCAACAAGCGATGGCGGTTGTTTCGGTACAGTCCTGCCGCCGGAGTCTCGCTTCGTAACAACAATCTTTATATCCGTTGCTCCTCCCTCAGCAGTTGCGCGACCATGCAAACTTTCCGAACCCATCGAATTTGCCTGAATCCTGATCGGTCCTCTGCACATATTCTCAAGTGTAAAATTTCCCTTTGTGTCGGTATACGTTTCTCGGTACGGCTGACCGTTTCCAGAGGCATAAATCCTGATATTGGATACCGGCTGGTCAAACTCATCGATTACAATACCAGAAGTTGAAAGATTCGCAACTTTTAGAATCAACGGCTCCAATTCCATGCGGTCGCTCGCCGCTTCACTCGTATCAGCCTGGACATATTGCTGCCCGTATCCATCAGCACTTGCCTGAATTGAATAGCGAAAACCATTAGGAATCGCCCTGATTTCAAAATTGCCGTCTGAGTCAATCTCTGTTGGTTCTCTGGTGCTGTAACCATGGCTGGATACATGAAGGATTATGGAAATATCCGCATCCGGAATCCCTTTGCCGTCAATATCAGTGACTTTTCCGGAAAAAATCACGCCGGGTGATAATTTGATACTAAGCTTATCGGCGTTATCATAGAGTTGTACAGCGGCGGCAAGATTCTGCTCTTTCTGCCTGACAAGAAGATATCTCGCCTCTTCCCTGAAGCCCGATCCCGTCATGGCCCCTGATATTCTCCCTGTTATAAGTGCAAATGTTCCATCGGCGTTTGTTACTACTTCGGCTCCAAGCGACGGCCGAGTCGAGACAACAGCACCAGAGACCGGTACACCTTTTTCATCAAGAACCACTCCCGTAATTTTAGGCGGTTCCTCTACTACGTCTGCTATTCGCGGCTGACCTGCGGTAGATTCATCAAAATCAGATGCTCTTGCCAACTTAAAGTTAAATACACGCCGGCCCTCATCTATCGAAAATTCTTCCGAGGTAACCGCCTCATAACCGACGGCGGAGACCTGAAGTTGTCGGGTCCATTTTGAAGCTTCATCAAAACTCAGCTCGTATGTCCCTTCGGTAAAATTCATTGGATTGTCAGTACGATTTCCTCCGCCTACAGCATATACCGTGGCTATTTCGAAATTGGGTATCATCTTTCCCGTCCGGGCATCGGTGACTGTCCCCTGGACTTTCAAAGCACGTTTCATCGGAATGGTAAACTCCTCCTCAGAAGGGACCAACACATAATCTCTGATCGCGATATAGCCCTGCTTTCCAACAGTCACGCTAATGTCGTTGTTGGGAACATTCGGTATTTGAAATCTTCCCTGTTCATCGGTATCTTCCAACCATACACTGTATCCCTCATAACTCTGGAGCGGCTCGACTACCGTCCATGCATTCGTAACAGGCTTTCCATAAGAGTCTACGACTTGGCATGTTATTGTCCTGCCGCGAGTCAGGTTAAATACCACAGGCTCAGGATTTGGTTCAATATCTATAGCTTTTTGTGCAGGCGCATATCCCGGAGCCTCAACAATGATTGTCGGTACTTCACGATATTCAGACCGATTGCCCGAACAGACAAATCTAAATCCACCATTGGAATCCGTGATCCCAAAGAAATGACTTGAAGACCTTTGCGCCAGCATGGCGGTTGCCCCGGCTACAGGTTGTCCACTTTCATCGAGCACTTTACCCGTTACCGTAATGCCTTTCTCTAAAGTCTCGATATGCTTTAAGGCCCTTGCATCGAGCAGCGCCTGGCCTGTAATGCGCCGGTTATTCCCATGATCACCCCCATAGTCGGGGTGTTTTAAGCCGATTGAAATACGATCCACTTCAGAGGGGACACCTTCAACAAGCCATCGACCATTTTCATCTGTTCGAACGCTCCGCCTGACAGAGATCCTTCCGCTCGGTTTATTCAGGTAGGCTGAGAAACCAACCTCCGTCCCTTCAATCGCATTACCGTCTTTATCCTGAACAACTCCCCCTACCGGAGAAGCAGGCAGCATTTCGAATGTATGCCGTTGGGGCAGACTCACGAGAGACGTCCGAACCACGGACGATGAACCGGCATTAGACCATTGTTGTGACATCGAGGTAAAATCCTGTTTTTGTACATTGATGTTCACCGAAATAAGCTTGTTTGCAGCAAACCTTAATTGACATCGCCCTTGAGAATCAGTGATGTATAGAATCTTGTTTCTTCGATATTTATCATAGATATAAAAACTATTTACCACCACAGCCGCATCAGTAATGGGCTTTTGATTCTCTTGATCAACTACCACAATCTCAAGTGTATGTGTCTTTGTATCGGCAGATTTTGTTAAATCATATTGCTCATCCAGAGACTCCAGATGAACTCGAAATCGTGCGGCATGTCTTCGTCCCTGGTCGAGCATAGCATCCAAGTCCAAATCGACATATTGCATCGTTTTCGGGCCTGATATAGCGGCTTTGCAGGTAAAGATTATCTCCTCATCTCTGGAATGCCGCAGCAGACGGCCCTGTTCATCGAGCAGTTCGACCTTGAGTTTCCATGTGGCATCGACAACAGGCAACCAACCCACGCGCGCAGTCACTCCCCATGCATTGCCAAAGGTACTCTCAAAGCGAATCGATTTGACCTCAACAAGCCCGGGATGTTCGGCAGTCCCGGCAACTAAACCAACGGGAAGGTCCTGGTGAAAAATCAATTTTCCATCAAATTCATGCCCGGTTTGTGGAGTGCCTGCTGTAGGTGCCGTGCCGGGTGAATTTATGCTTTGTGCATTTACAATGCCAAGATAGACACCGATAACAACAATCGTAATGATTCGTTTGTTCAGCCGCATTTTACTCTCCTAAATTTTTTTTATCCAGCTCGTTTATCGAAAATCCCTCGGCGGTGATAATGTGGTTTTTGTCCGTTAGAATCAGCCATGGAAGTGACTTTACACCCCATTTGAATCGAGTTTGCTCAATGCTTTCCTGAATTATACCAGCAGCGAAGGGAATGTTATTTTCCTTGAGCCATTGATCCAGTGTGTCTTTATTGATCTTTGCGGCCTGTATGGCAACAACAATTACACCCTTGTGACGAAGTTGCTCGGCCTGTTCTATAAGCTGGTTAATGCAATGCCGCGACGGCCGTTGATTCATGTCCCAGAAGCAGATCAGAATTGCCTTATCCTCGATGTCGGTCAGGGCCGGTTCTATTTTCAAACCGCTCAAATCCGGCAGCGATTTACCCACCAGTGACGGCGGCTCATTCCCTGCAGAAGGAGATGAGTGGTCACTTATCACAAGTCTGATATCCGTCTGGCCGCCCTCGACCTCGATATTACCGTATAAATGTTTACTGCCGCTGCTCTTGCTGGCATTTAACATAATCCTTCCGGCACAAACGCTCTCGATTATAAATTTGCCGTCTTTATCCGCCTGTACGTTTTTCTGAGGCTGGCCCCGGCCCTGGCAGAAAATACTTGCATTCTCCATAGGATTATCGTCATTATCCACGACAATACCCGCAACTGAAAGATTCGCCACAGCCAGAGCTATATCGTTCACCTCGTACCGATTGTCTACGGAATCTTCGGTAGTAATTTCAACATAATCCTGGCCGTATCCTTCCGCACTTGCATTGACGGAGTACTTATAATGATGCGGCACCGCATTGATTTCATAGCGTCCCTCTGCGTCTGTCCTATTATCAAGTCGGGCCATCGATGAGCCGCTGTTTGAGCTCCAAAATGTCAGGTAAACCTTTGCATTCTCTATCGGTTTGTCGTTCACGTCTACGATTTTGCCCACACATACCACACCCGTGGTCATATTAACATCCATGACCATAACACCTTCCCCGATTTCCGCTGCCCCAGCCAAATTCCGTACGAAATGCCGCGCTACAACATAAGGTATAGACCCCTGAGTCCATTCTCCGGAATCACGACGAACCTTGAAGCGTCCATCGCTTTTAGTAGTCATCTCACCGCGGCCGAACGGGCAGACCTTTACTTTGGCACCGGCGACCGGTTGGCCGCTCTCGTCCCGAAGAATGCCGCTTACCTTAGGATAGCCTTGAAGCTGGACAGCAACGCGGCTTGTCTTTCCATCTTCGATAGTAAATGTCTCTTCCTTCCGCTCGAATGGATAATTCTGTTTATATACCTGTGTTATCTGGTATTGGCCGGGAGCCAGACGTTTATTTATAATCCCGTTTGCATCGGTTACTTCATTGAATTGCTCCCCGCCCATTGTATTTAGAATATTGACATTAGCCCCATCAATCGGTGTGTTATCAAGCTCTGTGACGGCAATCTTTACCACGCCGCCCTTGCTCAGTTCCACTTTCACACCCGTGCTCGTTCCGCCGGCTTCGACAGTAACTTCGACCGGTTGGGTCACCCAACCGGCAGGTCCTTCCTTGCCGGGAACAGCCTGCACAAAATGCTTTCCCGGATAAAGAGCACCGATAGTAAAGGTCCCATTTTCTCGCGAAGTCACCGGCTCATGTCCGGTAAGAGGCTGGCGTTGTCCCTGATACACCATCAGCTTCACACCGGGAACTGGTTTGCCGGTTTCTTTTTCAACTACGATTCCCTCGATCTTCGCCTCGGAGGGCAGCTTAATTTCAATATCTGTTTGACCCGCCTTAAATTGCAGTTGCATTTGCTGAACTTTTTTCTCGTCATAGGTTGAAACTGTTGCCAAGCCGGTTTTTTTGACGATCAATTCAGCGGCAGCCTTGGAGGGAATACGTTCGAATTGAAACATACCGGCCGCATCGGTTTTACGTGAAAACAATAGTTCGGAAACTTTACCTGCAATATAACGAGGCTCATCGCCTTCTGAAATAAACATAAGAGACATACCAACCTCAGCATCCTGAACAGGCTCGCCGGATTCATCTACGACTTTTCCGGCCAGAATCTCCGGGGGGCCAAGAGTTATTTGTATATTGAGGTCTCTGCTTAAATACCAGTTGCCCCATCCCAGGGCCAGCCCTTCTTTTTCGGCCAGGATAATCGTCTGGTTCATCATGTCATTGCTCTGGGTAGCAGCTTCGAAGGTGAAAGCTCCATCGTCTTTCGTGGTCGTCTCTTGCACCAGCTCCGTATCGAACATCAACAACTCCATCTGTATAATCATCCTGTATAAACTAACTTTCGCTCCCGATACCGGCTGTCCATTGGAATCGATTACTTTGCCCGAGCAGGTTATTTTTTGCGCTTCCTGTCCGCTCGAATAGCTAACGAAACCTAAAGTAAACAAAAGACTTATGGCGATGATTCTTCTATCGTACATTCTTGTCTCTCCTTATTTGGCTTTTCTCTGCAAATCGTATTTACTGCGTTCTTATCATAGAAAGTATGATCATATATGACAAGCAGATTTTATATCATTGCTGTTTTTTGTCACCGTAAAGTTTTATCTTATCATCCAATACATCTACAGCAAATCCTTCGACTTTGACAACATGATTTTTATCAGTCAGAATCAGCCACGGAAGGGACTTGATACCCCAGTTATATAGCACTTTTTTGGACTCGCCTGTGATACATCCGGATGTAAACAGTATCTTATTTTCTTCTATCCATTTATTTCGTTCTTCTGCTTTGATGTCCGAGGTATGAACCAATAAAACCACCACACCTTTTTCCTCCAGCTTTTTTTTCTGCTTGGCGAGTTCCCTTACTAAATTCCGCGACGGACGCTGCTGCATGTCCCAGAAACAAACTAAAATAGCCTTGTCTTTACACTGCTCTGGATTGAATTTAATATCTATTCCTTCGAATCCTGGCAGGGATCGGTTTTCCTTATCTGATTTTTCTTTATCTTTTTCCTTAGGCATTGTAACAACATACGATAGACCTTCGATTTCATTATATACCTTTGTTCCGGCAGGAAATTCTATTTTGAAATCTTCATCTTTAAGTCCCTGATTGACTACAATCTTAGTTGCTTTATATGTATTTGTCAGTTTATCGCTTAAATCTATAAAATAACCTTTACTTGGAAACCACAGTCCATCCGCAACTTGTTCTAATGAATTTACTACTGACGCATACTTAGGTTCTGAGACCGTTTCCGTATGTGTCATATATTCATATTTTATTGGTGTGTAGCCATGGTCTTTGGAAAAATATACACGTAACTGAGGCTCTTGTTTATGCAGAATTGGAACATTAGGGGCATCCCAAAGCAGTTCGGCATAAATTGTATTAAATCCATTGACTTTTTCTATTTTATCATTAATACGGATAAAATCTCTCTTTCGCAGTCTTTTGGAAAGCGGCGTTTTTTCACGTTCGTAACTGAAACGTAAAACTGAGAACCAAATAGGTGTCACACTTAATGGTAGTGTAAAACGTTTGTCTTTGGTAATAACACCTTGAGAAAAATCAACCTGCTCACCGGTTGATGATAAGCCACCCTTTGTAAGATACCTGGAGATTTTACCATCGTATGACCGCATGATCGTGCTATTAAAGGAATTGCCTTTATCATTAACAACAGTACATATTTCAACTGATAGAAATACTTCGCCGAAAGGGCGTTTCGACGACCACCTGCGTACTGTGGGACCTTTTGTAATAAGCATATCCGGCATTTCTGCATTTTCGAAAGATGGAGGTGGTTCGACACCCGTTTCATATTCGACGG
>CAZKYP010000174.1:0-6686 GCA_964556885.1 uncultured Pirellulales bacterium
TCAGCTCTATTACGATTGGTCTTGGCAACAAAGCCGCTCCGCAGGCCGGCGGCGGTACCGGTCATATATTTGTTGATGATATCCGCCTGTATCTTCCGTAACAACAGGCTGTTTACTAACAGTATCTAATTTTGGTTAACTCTGGGCCTATACCAGATGATTTGGTATAGGCCTTTTTTTGTATAGATTTATCGAAGGAAAATTATCTCGGCCCGAATTTTTTTCGGTAGTGTAGCGGGCTTATCCCTTTTTGCTGCTTGAAATAGCGGGATATATTATTTGAGTACGAATATCCCAATAACCGTGCAATCTGGGATATTGGTAAGTTTGTTTCGGTCAGCATGTTTGCCATTTGATTTACACGGGTACGTGCTATCTCCTCGTGCACGGAATGTTTGCGTACTTTGCGGAATCGCTGTTCCAGGGCCCGTCGGGACAGGCTTACAGCTTCTGCAACGTCACCGACCTGAATCAAATCTTTGGGATTCTTGCGGATAAAATTGATGGCTTCGGCAACCTGCCGGTCTTCGATTGCCGTGATATCTGTTGATTGTCTTGTGACGACATGCATGGGAAATATTGATAGTTCTTTCTCTTCTTTCGTGAGTTGTTGGCCGCTCATCAATTTATGAAGGACTCTCGCGGCTTCATAGCCGGCGCTTTCAGTACTAAGTGCTATACTCGATAGCTGCGGGTAGGATAAGTTGCAGACCAGCTCATCATTATCCACGCCAAGAATCGCCACTTGTGTTGGGACATCCAAATCGGCAATCTTGCAGGCCGCGAGAACATCCTGGCTGCGATCGTCGTTGCCGGCCATTACCCCTACAGGCTTCGGCAGTGATTCAAGCCATTTGGCGATTAAGGCTTGTTCTTTGTCCGCTGTACGCAGTCGCTTTGCCTTGGGTTGTTGGTATAAATACGTCCTATAACCTGACTCGGCAATTATCCTTCTGAAATTTTCTCCTCGTTGCTGGGACCAGAGCATGTCATCGAAGCCGCAATAAGCGAATCTTTTGAATCCTCGTTCCAGTAAATATTCGGCGGCCATCCGGCTGATTTCGACCTGGTCGGTTACCATACGAAAGGTATTCTGGGTAGGTTTTTCGATACCCCGAATCATGGCGGGAAGCCCCGTGTTTACAATTGTCTTAATCAGATTCGAGTCCCATGTATAGCCAATGATTCCGTCTACTTCCAGCTCTTTTATCCATTTATATGGCTGTTCACGGCCTTTTTTGGTCATTTCCGGCTCCATATAAAACAGCCAGGGGCCGTGGAG
Organism: uncultured Pirellulales bacterium; assembly: GCA_964556885.1. Lineage (GTDB taxonomy): Bacteria > Planctomycetota > Phycisphaerae > Sedimentisphaerales > Anaerobacaceae > CAZKYP01. Next base: position 1,283 of record CAZKYP010000174.1, read on the forward strand.
ATTCGAGTACTGAACAATACCATGAAGCAGGCTTCTGCCGAAAGCCCTCGACTTTTCGATAAGCAGGATAACTTTCAGAACTTTTGACATAATTTACTTACTACTATATCTGTTTTGCGACAGCAAGGGAAATGCGTAAAATGATGGTGTTTTTGCGCAAAATAATGGGTTATTGAGGCTAAAATCATCTATAATATAAATTTGAAGGCTGTACTATCGTTACTTTATGTGGTTATTTTATTGTGAGGTTCAATTGAAAATTTTATTAGGAGGATAAATCAGAAGAGAAAGATTATTGACGACTTTCTTTATTGTTGGGATTTGCTGGCAGCACAGAAAAGATATGCCTTTCACGGAGAGTTTGTTACCTTATGGATTGAGATTATGTTATACCTGTTAACGGTGTAGGGGCAGGAAAAGGTATTGGGTATGAACTGTCCGGAATGAGTGGGAAATTACACAAGCTAATGTTATCACGGCAATCTTTCTATGGTGCGAGCATTCTAAATTGGTTTGATAAACTCTTATTTCTTTTAATGAGAACTGTTGTAGTGTTTTTCTGAAAATGGAAGTGGTTTTTATGCGCAAAAGAAAAGGGTTTACATTAATTGAATTGCTTGTGGTCATCGCCATTATAGCGCTTCTTATGGGTATATTGATGCCGGCGTTGAGCAGGGTCAAGCAGCAGGCAAAGGACGTTGCCTGTAAGGGGAGACTCAAACAATGGACGCTGATCTTTGCTATGTATACTAACGATAACAACGGCTACTTTCATACAAGAACATTTGGTTCCCAGGAAGGTTATGACAGGCTGTGGTATGTATTGTATCAGCCTTTGTATAAAGACCCGATGATGTTATGCTGTCCGGCCGCACAGAATCCCAACCAGAGCTTTGGTCCGTTTGGAACATGGGGCTGGGACGGCCCGACGGATCAGGATTGGGGCTGGGGAGGTAGCTGGATACCTGAGAATGGTCTTTACGGCAGCTACGCTTTCAGCCGATATATGCTGCATAATAAGGGAAACGAGTACTGGGGCCAAACGGGAGTCAAAGGCGCTGATAATATCCCTGTATTTCTCGATTGTCAATATGTGGCGATCCAACCGTCCTCTAAGGACACGCCTCCTGAATATGATGGTGGGCGTAAAAGTGGAAACGAGATGCAGTTTTCGTGTATGGGCCGGCATGTCGATCATATCAATGTTTTATTTTTAGACTGGACGGTGAGGAGTGTTGACCTGAAAGAACTCTGGACTCTCAAATGGAGCCCGACTTTCGACACGGCGGGACCATGGACAAAAGCCGGCAATGCAACTTCGAGCGATTGGCCGGTTTGGATGAGAAATTTTAAAGATTATTAATCTTTTTGTTTGGTATTGGCGTTATATTTTACGGAAGCGATGTGTACAGGAGGTTTAATCTAACGGCAGAAGATTGGTTTATAAACGAATTTTCTGATAGTTTTTGGAAGTTAATTTTTTCCAGCCGGAGTATCGGCCTTATGCTTCTATATTTGTAGCTACGTTACATTTGAGAGGAGGTGCTAAGGTAGAAAATTTCATTTCTTTTTCTTTGTTCCTGGCTATACAGTTGTCGGTGCTTTTAAGAGGAGTTTGAATAAGTCGGGAAAATAAGTTTGTTACTAATGGTTTGCATTTTATTTTTTCTGAATTTCATCTGTATTATATGAAATTAGCTATCAAAAACACCGATAATTAAACAGAAATCCTGAAATGCACACTCAGCTTTCTGGATTAGGTGCTATGAGTAATGTTTTGTACTTTAAAAGTTTTTTTGTGAATGAATTTATTAGAAAGGTTAGCGTATGAAAGGTGCACATTTACAACTTAGCAGGCAATTAATGAAAAAGAGTGTATTCTTGTTTTTGGCATTTGCACTGACGGCGTTCTGCGGCTTGGCCGGACAAACGGCTAATGCTCAAAATGTCGTCCTTAAGCTGGATATCAACAACAGAAATGTCGCAGCGGAAACGGAACCCGGTTTCAAGTCATTTACTATTGCCGACAGCGGGACGGATGTAAACGGTGTTACAATCGAGCTTGCAGGCACTCTCGATTCACGTCGACGAGGCGCACCGACTGGAATAGAATACGAACAGATCTATCGCGATTTCATTTTTTCGCGGCCGGGTGGAATGACACTTACTTTATCCGGGCTTGAATCTAACGCAAATTATGAGATAACTATCTTCGCTTATGACACGAGCAGCGCAGGTAACCGTATTGCGGACTGGATGTCCAATGGGGAGCTTGTTCTTACGACCAGCTTTACAGGTGGAGTAGATCCAACGAGTGCGGACAGCCATGCTTTTACCGGTACGGCACAATCGGACGAAAGCGGCAAACTTGTGCTGGAATGTGTCGCTAATCCGGACACTGCTGAAATATCAGGCGCCTCCAATCCGTTCGGTTTTATGAACGGCCTGATAGTCTCTACAACTGCCATTCCGACCAAAGCACGGGAGCCGATTCCGGCCGACAGGTCATTGTATTCTGAAACGAGCGTGACTCTCGGCTGGACACCGGGAGGTTATGCAACTTCCAACAATGTGTATTTCGGAACAAGCTTTAACGACGTCAATGATGCTACACCGGACGATCCCGACATTTTCCTCGGCAATACAGCAGGTAATTCCTTCGCAATCGGTTCGGAAGGTAATCCATATCCCGAAGGGCTGGTTCGCGGAACCACTTATTACTGGAGAGTCGACGGTGTAAATCAGGGAAATCCCGATAGTCCGTGGAAAGGCAACGTCTGGAGATTTACCGTTGCCCCGATAGCGGCATCCAATCCGGGCCCGGTCAACAGCTCATTGTTCGCTGATTCGGAACCTCTGCTGGTCTGGGATCCCGGTGCCTACTCGATTGAACATCATGTGTATTTCGGTGGCAACTACGACGATGTTGCAGCCGGAACAGGCAATACGGATAAAGGTACTACTACCGAACCCAATTATGCTCCCGGCACTCTCGACCTTGAAACCACTTATTACTGGCGTGTCGATGAGTTCGACGGTACGGACACGATTACAGGTGATGTATGGAGCTTTACAACAACCGGCCCGGAGAATGGCACGGTTGTCATGGAAATGTGGAATGATATTGCCGGTAACGTTTTAACGGCTCTTGAGGCCGATCCTCGCTATCCGGATATGCCGAGCTCGACCGAATTACTAACAGAATTCAGCACTGCTGACAGTATCGGAGACAACTACGGTGCACGAATTTACGGCTGGCTTTATGTGCCGCTGACCGGTGAATATACGTTCTATTTCACCAGTGCCGACGAAGGTAGTTTGTACCTGAGTACCAATGACGACCCTGCTAACGTCGTGTTGCTCGCTCATGAACCTACCTGGGGACAATATGACGCTTTTGTTCGTTGGTCCGTACCTATCATGCTAGTCGGTGGTGAGAAATATTACATCGAGGCAGTATGGAAAGAGGGTGGCGATTGGGACCACTGCCGAGCAGCCTGGGTGGGTGCCGGTATCCGTGACCAGGAAGTTATTCAGGGCAGTTACCTGTCACCATTCGCACCTATTGAATCTTACGGTCCGAATCCGAATGACGGCAGCGTAGATGTGAGGGTCGATCCTGTTCTTAAATGGAAAGCCGGCAAACACGCCGCTTCGCACCTCGTGTATTTCGGCACCGATCCGCAGGCTCTTGGCCAGGTCACAACGAGACAGCTCGGCGATGAGAGTTTCGTTCCCGCTTCACAGCTTGCGTTCAACCAGACTTATTACTGGCGAGTTGACGAAGTCAACGACGTAAATCCGGATAGCCCATGGACAGGTTTTCTGTGGAGCTTTACAACAGGCAACTACCTTGTTGTCGAAGATTTCGAGGATTACAACGATTATCCGCCGAATGAAATCTGGAATACATGGCTTGATGGATTTGAGGATCCGACGAACGGTTCGACGGCGGGTTATCCCAATCCCGATTTCGTTGTCGGTGAACATTACCTGGAGACGACTATTGTCCATGGCGGTACTCAGTCAATGCCCATATTCTACGACAATACAGTCGGGATTTCAGAGGTGACCAGGTCTTTCAGTTCGACTATGCGTAACTGGACACGCGACGGTGTTGTTACTTTGACTTTGTGGTATTACGGCGATGCGGCCAATGCCGCCGAGCCGATGTATGTTGCTCTGAACGGCAGTGCTGTGGTTACTAACCCTGATGCCAATGCGGCTTTAGTTACCGAATGGACACCGTTGCCTATTCCGCTGCAGGAATTCGCAAATAAGGGTGTAAACCTTAGTAGCGTTAATTCGATGTCGATAGGTTTTGGAAACAAGGCCAATCCGCAGCTTGGCGGTGGTGCCGGTCATGTTTTCGTCGATGATATTCGTTTGTATAGACCGTAACGGCGAATAGAGAAAAATATTATGACTATGTCTTTCGTTGAGTATTATATTGGGCCTGTACGGATATTCTGTACAGGCCCATTTGTTCTGTCAGGGTAAGGAGTTTCTGCGCAGCCCTGTATCAAGCCAAGGAAGTTGATTTTTTGTAAATAATTCTGTTGTATGTATGTTCGTATAGTGTAAATATGATGGCTATTTCATCAATATTATTGTTTCATAACGTTAATATGGATTAAAAAATGGAGCTGGCTTTACGTTGTTTGTGTTTTGATATGTGGTCAGAACATGATATTTTATTGTTGGGGGAAAAAATCCTAAAGGAGGAATATTATGAGTAAGCGATTTGTTTTAATTTTCGTTTTAGTGCTGTCGCTGGTGAGCACAGCCTCCGCCGGTATTGTCTATGTAGATGCTACCGATGGAGATGGTGGAAACACCACCCTGGCCACAGGCGAAGTATTAGCGGCCGATGATCCTGGAACCGCTGGCAGCGGTGCCGATGGTCTTTGGCGCAAGCGAGTATTTGCAAATGAGGGTACTATATTCGAGTCCGGCGGTAGCTGGGAGGCGGACCTCAACACAGAAGATTGTCCGCGTCTGATGACTAAGGTCGAGGTGCCGGAAGGTAACTATGATGTGTACGTATACTTCTGGGCCGATGCTGCTCAGTGGCGTATAAGAGCTGCGTTGGAAGATAGTGAGGGCGACCTGCCGCTTTTCATTGCCAATGATCCAAACGGCGGGGCAGCAATGGCCGTGGCGGAAGAATTCGAGGAGCCTGTTCCGTTGTTGACCGAAGACAATCGAACTTTATGGCAGGCATATATTGGTACTTCTGGTGTAACGAGTGCGATTACAGTCTTTATCGACGATGAAGCTGCACACATGACCGGTAATTCCCGCACATGGTACGATGGGATCGGTTATGCGTCCACTCCCCCAGTTTATCCGGTAAGTCTTGGAGCTTCAGAAGATATTACTATTGATAACGGGCCGCGATGGG
>CAZKYP010000175.1:0-6677 GCA_964556885.1 uncultured Pirellulales bacterium
GTAAAACATTTTTTGGCGGGGAATATCCGGTACAGTTAAGTAGCGTGTGTGCATCGGCTAATCTGTTTAGCCTGCTGCGCATCAATCCCCAATTAGGACGAACATTTACCACAGAAGAAGAACAAAATGGAGTTAAAAACCTGGTTGTACTAAGTCACAGATTCTGGCGGCAATATTGCCAGGGCGATCATGGAATCGTTGGAAAACCAATTGATCTGGATGGGAAATCATACACGATTATTGGCGTGCTGCCGGACATCCGGTTCCCCGGTGAGAATATGGGTCATGCCCAGATTTGGACCCTGATAACCGAAGAGGCTAATTGGTTCCCGCAGCGCGGCGCGCACTGTCTCCAAACCATCGCCCGGCTGAAAGATGGAGTATCTGTCCAACAGGCTAATGCCCAGGTGGAAGCTCTGGCTGCTCGTTTGGAGACCGAATACGAAGAGAATAAGGACATGGGGGCGAGAGTGGTTTCTTTTCATAGTGACATTGTCAATAACGTGCAACTCGCTTTATGGATATTATTCGGAGCTGTTGGTTTTGTTTTACTTATCTCCTGCACGAATGCGGCCAACCTGCTGTTGATACGAGCAGGGGCGCGCAAACGGGAATTTGCCATTCGTGCGGCACTGGGCGCCGGCCAGTGGCGGTTAGTCAGACAAGCTCTTATCGAATCGGGCATCCTGAGTTTATTCAGTGGATTGGCGGGATTGTTAATTGCATGGTTTGGAATCGACCTGATTACGGCCATCGTACCGGCCGATCTGCCCCGGATTAATGAGATAGGCATAGATAATCAGGTTATCGCGTTTACATTCATTGTTACATTTATAAGCGGCCTGTTGTTCGGATTGCTTCCTGCCTTTCGCAGCTCGAAACCGGACCATTATGAAGGTCTCAAAGAAAGTGCACGCAGTACGGAGGGTGTTAGCGGATCTCGCATGCGCAACGTCCTTGTCGTTGGCCAGATAGCAGTGGCAATGGTGCTGCTGGTAGGGGCGTTTCTGCTGATGCGCAGCTTCTGGGATTTGACACATGTGGAAACAGGATTTCAATCAAATCGAGTACTCACATGGCAGTTGAAACTAACCAGCCCGCAACTAATTGAAACAAACGCCCGACAGACCTTCTATCAACAATTCATCGAGCGTCTGGATGCATTACCCGTGATACATGCTGTTGGTGCTACTACGACACTGCCTTTTGCCAACAGTATGGGCGTAGGTGTTAAAAGACTCAGCGGGCCCGAGCAGTTGCGAAAAGATTATATATCGACACGCTACAACTCGGTGACACCCGGATATTTTGAGGCGATGGGCATATCATTACTGCAGGGGCGATTTTTTAACGAAATCGATGCGGCCGGGAAAACCGGTTCACTTATTATCAATGAAACTATGGCCCGGCTGTACTTCCCGGGCGAAGATCCAATCGGGCAGCCCATTAACTGCGGCTTGCGTACAGATGACAATAATCCCGATAGTTATAAAATAGTTGGTGTTGTCCGAGATACCAAACAGAATGGATTCGATCAGGAAGTTCGCGCGGAGATATTCCTGCCTTTCACCCAGCAGACATGGAATTTCATGACCTTCGCCGCACGAGCAGATGGCGATCCACTTATGTTGGCCGATCTGGTTCGGACCACGGTCCGGCAATTGGATAGTAACGTGTTGGTTGACCAGTTCAAGACCATGAATCAATGGCAATCCGAATCCGTGGCCCAGCGCCGGTTCGTGATGACCTTGATTATGCTTTTTGCCGGCCTGGCACTTTGCCTGACGATTGTAGGGATTTACGGTGTGATTGCCTATACAACGGCCCAGCGTACCCTTGAAATCGGTATTCGTATGGCCGTAGGCGCTCACTCGCGTGATGTTGTCACAATGATCCTGAGAAACGGATTGAAGCTTGGTCTGTGGGGTATAGGTATCGGGATAGTGGGGGCCGTCGGATTGAGCAGATACCTGAAATCAATGCTCTTCGAACTGTCGCCCACAGACCCGGTGACTTATGGCATTGTTGCTATTGTCCTTTTAGGTGTCGCTATATTCGCCTGTTACATCCCGGCCCGACGTGCGGCCAAGATCGATCCGATGGAGGCGCTGCGATACGAATGATGAAAAAAGAATACGGGATGCAGGAGACGGAATTTAGAAAGGATAATGAATGACGACTATTTGTAATGATATGAAGTACGCTGTTCGGCAGCTCTTCAGGAGTCCGGGCTTTGCGTGTGCTACGATACTGATTCTGGCTTTGGGTATAGGCGGTGTCACGGCGATGTTCAGTACCCTTTATACGGTGATGCTCCGGCCGCTGCCATATCACCAGCCCGAGCGTTTAGTATTAGGCCGGGCCACTTATAATGGATATATCAATCCCTGGTTGTCAGGCCCCGACTACGTCGATTACAAGGATAAAAGCAGGTCGTTTTCATCTTTGGAGGCATTCTTCTGTTTTACCGATGAGGTAACCGTTACAAGTGCACAAGGTGCCGAACGTGCGAAGATGTTGATTGTCAGTTCCGGATTATTTCCGACTTTGGGCGTGGATATGTTCTTAGGACGGTCTTTTAGAGAAGCCGAAGCCCATGAAAATGCCCCGTCTGTAGCGATCATCAGCCACTCTTACTGGCAGAAGCATTTTGCAGGACAAACCGACATTACTAATCGTTCGCTGGTCATTAATGGCGGTTCCTGTGACATCGTAGGAGTTACGCCGCCGGATTTCCATTTTATTTATGATGCAGATGTGTGGTTTCCTTTGCGTCCGTTTAATTTGGGGCCGAGGCGTTTTAATAACTGGTATATTTTAGGACGGCTTGCCGATGGTGTGACTTTGGCCGAGGCACAGAGTGACATAGATGTTATTGCGGCCCAGCTTGAACAGGCATATCCGGATACGAATAAAGATAAGGGCCTGCTGCTGACAAAATTACAAGGGGCCTTTACCGAGCAGTACCGCCCGAGCTTTATCATGCTGTGCTGCGGGGCGGGGGCGATTCTTTTAATTGCCTGTGCAAACGCCGCCGGTCTGCTTCTGGCGCGTGGCGCCGGAAGGCAGGGTGAGTTGGCCGTGCGTGCGGCCGTGGGGGCTTCGTGTTGGCGGCTCATGAGGCTGCTCCTGACAGAAGCTTTGGTCCTTGCATTCTTCGCTGGTACGGCGGGTGCAATTTTAGCGGTTTGGATACAAAGTGTCGTGGTCCGTCTGATGTCTGTCGAAACCCTGCTCCTGGGCGAATTCGGGCTCTCGATTCCTGTATTTCTGTTCGTGCTGGCAACTGCCGTTCTGACTGGTTTGGGCTTTGGTATTCTACCGGCGTTACGTGCCAGACGCATCAATTTGGCACAGGACCTGCATGCCAGCGGCCGCGGTGCATTACAGTATGGGATGCGTTTACGCGGTGGACTGGTTGTGGGACAGATAACACTTTCCTTTGTTCTGCTTGTAGCAGCCGGACTATTGATCCGCAGTTTCACATGGCTCCAAAAATCTGATCCCGGTTTTGATACCCGAAACCTGTTAACTGCCGAAGTACCCCTGCCGCCAGGCGAATACACTGAAAATCAACGCTTCACCTTCTTTAGTACGTTGCTTAATGATATCAGATCCCTGCCCGGTGTAATATCTGCGTCTTCCATAAGCCAACTACCCATTCGTAATCCTTATAATAATATAGACATACGTGCAGCCAATGCTCCACCGACAAATCCTCAGGACAATACCTCCGCAAATCAACGAACCATACTTGATGAATATTTTAAGACTATGGGCATTCCGCTGCTTGCCGGACGGGACATACGCTCAACCGATACTGCCGAATCCGGCCGTGTTGTTGTCATTAGTAAATGTCTCGCCGAAGCCCTCTTTCCGGACCGTGATCCTCTTGGTCAACTGGTCGTTATTGATCGTAACAACAACATCACATGGGAAGTCGTAGGTGTAGTCGGTGACATCAAAGAAAACAGCCTGCGCGAACAGAGCAACTCACGCGGTACCTTTTATCGACCACACAGCCAGATGGCCGCCCCAACTATGCGTCTCGCTGTTCGTACAGCGGGTGATCCTATGGTGGTTGTATCATCATTGCGAACATTACTGCTGAAGATGGACCCGAAGGTTCCGCTGGCTGGTCCTCGAACCATGATCGATGTCATGGCTAACTCCACGATCTCAGAAAAAGCACAGGCCGTTTACCTGACTACATTTTCTTTTCTGGCCCTAACCCTGGCGGCTATAGGTCTCTATGGCCTGCTGGCATACATAGTAACCCAGCGACAATGTGACATTGGTATCCGCATGGCCCTGGGTGCCGAACCGAGTAATATTCTTGGAATGATCCTGCGTTCCGGCATGAAGCTCGTAGGAATCGGTCTGGCTTTGGGAGTAGTCGGAGCGCTTGCTCTGAGTCGCATCATGCGCAATCAGCTTTATGGTATTTCACCAAACGACGTCCCGACCTTCGGCGTTGTCGTTGTGCTCCTAAGTATTATCGCGAGTGCGGCCTGTGCAATCCCGGCCCGCCGGGCTGCAAAAGTCGACCCGATGGAAGCGCTGAGATACGAATAATGAATATCGAATTGCGACTAATGAATAAAGGAAAGAAATGAGTACATTAATTAACGACATCAAATATGCTTTTCGGCAATTACGACAACGACCTGTTTTTTCCGCCGTTATTGTACTGATCCTGGCTTTAGGAATTGGTGCGAATACCGCCATATTCAATCTGGTACATGCCGTACTATTGCATCCGTTACCCGTGAATAATCCTCAGGAATTGGTCTTATTGACTCCGGAAGGATTCTTTCCCGGCGGGGCTATGCGTTCTTACAGCAGCCACTCTTATCCCATGTATGAGTTCCTCAAGGAGCACAACGAAGTCTTTAGCGGCTTGTTGTGTCGCTGCCAATTTGATGCGAACGTAGGTTTTCAGGGACAGACGCACCGTATCAAGGCGGAAATGGTCTCCGGTGATTACTTCGACACATTGGGAATCCACAGTGTTCTCGGGCGATTGATTAGGCCGGAAGATAACAAACGTCCCGGGGAACACCCGGTGGCCGTGCTGAGTGCTTCCTATTGGAAAAGTCAATTCAGCGGCGATCCCGATGTGGTCGGTAAGACCATTCTGGTCAATGGCCGGCCTTTAACCATCATCGGGGTCAGCGAGGTGGGATTTACGGGGGTAGAACCGGACATCTGTCCCCAGGTTCGCGTCCCCCTGATGATGACCAGACAGATGATCCCGCATATCAAGTGGATCGACCTCGACGACCCATTGGACCGCTGGGTACAAATTCTGGGGCGACGCAAGCCCGGCGTGTCTCTGGCACAGGTTCAGGCCGCTTTGCAGCCTCTGCATCAATCCTTTGTGGCCAATACCATTGAACAATCCATGGGCGATTATCCGGATGAGGACAAGGAACGCTACCGGACGTCATCGATCATTGCATCGCCCGGACAGTGGGGGACGTCATGGATGCGTAAGATCATGGGCAAGCCCCTGTGGATGTTACTGGCTATGGTCGCTCTGGTGTTGCTGGTGGCCTGCGTTAACATTGCCAATCTAATGATCGGTCGGGCTGTACTGCGTCAGGGTGAGCTGGCGGTACGCAGTGCCATAGGTGCTCGTCGCGGTCGTCTCGTGAAACAACTCTTTATAGAAAGCAGTCTGTTAGCGGTTCTCGGAGGTCTGGCCGGTCTGCTGGCTGCCTCATGGACCACGCATTTATTCATTCGGTTCATTCCCATGTCCGAAACCCCAACGCTTACGACCGGGATGAACGGGAGCGTTTTCGGTTTCAGCCTGCTGGCAACCTTGATCTCGGTCTTCATTTTCGGTTTAGTTCCCGCTTTTACCTCCACCCGGTTCAATCTCGCCTCGGTTTTGAAACAACAGAATACCCGCACCTTGGCCCAAGGAGGACTGCGCCGGTTCCTGGTAATCGCCCAGGTAAGTCTATCCCTGCTACTGCTTATGGCCGGCAGCTTGTTTGTTCGTTCCCTCAGGAATCTGTCCGCTCAGGACGCCGGATTTGAAACACGGCATATCGTAGCTTTTTCAGTGGATCCAACCCTGAACGGCTATGACACCAACAAAACCAAACAGATTTATGCCCAACTCAAGGAAAAGCTCGACGGACTCGGGTCTGTCGAATCCTCGGCCTTAGGCATGGTACGCGTACTCGAGGATAGTTCCTGGACCTGTACCGTGGCGGTGGAGGGTCATCCGGGTCAGGCCGCACATAACATACATGTTTTCGCCAATGGTATCTCACAGGATTACTTTGCAACACTGGGGATAACTTTTCGGCAGGGCCGTGATTTCGGACCTCTGGACACGGCACAAAATCCTCTGGTAGTCATTGTCAATGAGACCTTTAACCAGGAATTCCTGAAGCAGTTCCCTGATCAACACAGCGCCCTGGGAACTCATCTGGGTTGGGCTGTACCTGGTCAGCCTGTAAATATGGAAATTGTAGGGATTGTGGGTGACACCAAGAACGAAAACATGCGTGAAGCCATGCAGCCGCAGATATATACACCCTATGGACAACTTTTTACCACCATGGGTATGACCGGCTACGTGCGAAGCAGCCTGGCACCTTCGGTGGTATATCAGGACATCCAGCGCGTACTCCATACTATCGATCCAAGCCTGCCGATCC
>CAZKYP010000176.1:0-6673 GCA_964556885.1 uncultured Pirellulales bacterium
CTGCCTGTTTCGTAAGGATTCTGCTCGACCCATTTCTTAAGGTTCTCCGCATTAACAAAAAAGCCCTGATGAAAACAACCGGCCGAAGCCCACGTACCATCCGGTTTTTGACGCTGCCCGAACCATGCTACTGCAGTTGATGGTTCCAACGAAGCGACTTTACCATCCAGCGTTTTGACAACAATCTTCCGGCCCGTCAGGCGGTCCTTTTCATGTACTTCTATGTCCCTGCCTGTACGAGCCGCCACACCCAATGCACAGTGGGAACAGCAGCCCCATGTACGCAGACCGCCTTCAACAACTACCTCAGCCGCGTCCTGAGGATAACAGGCACGGTCGCAGAAGCCGCAACGATGTGATAATTCCTTTTCCTGTAAAAGCCCGAAAGCAAGGATATTGCCCCCACTTTCTGAACGTTCTTTAATCGCCGCATCCCGATCAGCAAACGCCTTGACCCAGAGTCTGCCTGTATTCTCATCCTGGCCATATAGGAATACAGCCTCAGCGGCCGGAACGGGATTGCCGGTTATCCAGTCTGTTACCGAGACTTTCTTCTCGAAGCCGGTCTTATCCTCAGTTAAGCACGAACACATGATGAAGTAGCAATGCGGACTGCACAGCCTAACCGGCCCTTTGTCCGTTTGAACTGTTACAAGCGTCCTGGGAGCAATATCACCATCGCACATATAACAAATCTTATCTTTAGGTCTGTCGTCGACCCTGGCAGGTGCAAGCCTTTCGAAAGCAGGCACATTGTCCGTAACACCAGACAAGTCTACTCCCAGATCTTTCCATTTATTTAGAATTTCCTCTTTTGAGAAGAAACCCTCGTGCCTGAATAATTCCTTGCCCGAGGCATTGTAGAATACCTGGGTAGGGATAACGTTAATCCGATATTCTTTTGTCAATTCCGGATTCGTTCGCACGTCGAGGAAATGTACATCCAGTTTGCCCGCCAGCTCCCTCTTTAACTCATCGAGGATAGGAGCCATCATCTTGCAGGGTATACACGTATCGGACCCAAGATCAATAAGAGCGGGTAATCCCGTACTTGTCTTCCTTGTAGTCCCTTCGCCGGCCTGATTCTGCTTGACGGCAACCACAGTAACAACAACGGCGATGAGCGCAATAACAATCACGATTTTCATAATTTTACTCATGATCGAACTTCCTTCCTTTCTGAACACCCGTTTCATCCAGCTTACAAGCAACCATATACCGACAATAACAGCCGGCAAAATTAGCGGATTCATTGCCCGTCCACCGCTGCATGGGCACTGTAACAAAATGTTAATTTTTTCACATATCATTCAGCTTTGGTCAATTTAATGCCAAGTTCGGCCCACTTGGCGAGAATATCTTCTTTCGACATGAATCCCTCATGACGAAACAACTCGTTTCCCTCGGCATCGTAGAATATCTGCGTGGGAATCACTCGAATATCGAATTCTTCGTTGAGAATGGGATTAGTATTTACATCCAGAAATTGCACCTTGAAAATCCCGGCGTACTCGGCTTTCAGCTCTTCGAGAATCGGGGCCATCAGTTTACACGGTTCGCACGTCGTAGAGCCGAGGTCCATAAGCTGCGGCAGAGGTCCGGTCGCTTCATTTTCAACCGGAGTTGGCTCATCAATCGTCGCATCCACATCAGCATTAGCATTAGCCGGTTGATTGGCATCGGCCGTCTCGGAAGCCGCCCTTTGGCTCTTTTTGTGATTCACCACCGCAGCAACCGTTATGATAAGAACAACGACTATCAATACATTCACAGTCTTATTCATAAGTTAATCACCAGACCTTTCATATATAGTATCGTCTCTTTAGTATGAATAAACTTATCTTAACAGAGCGGCACCTTTCTGCACTACCTTATCAACGTTTTCATTAGTAGCCGGCGAGCTGCCCTTTTCCATACCCAAATCGGTTACCCGCAGTTGTTCGAATCCCGTAAATCCCGCCAGTTCGAGAGATTTCTTAACGCAATCGAGGTTACAACCGTCGATGGCCAATATCTTCGAGGCTGATTTTGTCTTCTGCATTATCGGCTCGACCCGCCCGCCGATACCGGCCAAACAGAACATTGCCCCGATTCCATCCTTTGTCATTTTCCGGGCCGCACGGTCGGATATCTCGCCGACATCCGCCGCCCCCGAACATGCAAATATTAATTTCGGTCCTCCGCTGCAAACATTCGATTTTTCAGCACACATATTTTTCCCCTTATACAAGCATTTTTTTGATTTCTTCGGTTGACAGCACCTTGCCGCTGCTTTTGACCTGGCCGTCTATTGCCAGGGCGGGCGTCATCATTACGCCAAATTTCATAATCTCCTGAATCTGGGTCACTTTTTCAACTTCGCACTCTACTCCCATTTCTTTAATCGCCGCTGCGGCGTTCTCTGTTAATTTCTTACACTTCGGACAGCCGGTCCCGAGTATCTGTATCTTCTTCATTATTTAGTCTCCCGTAATATAGGATTATTATTTTTCCGGATAATGTTTTTGTTTATGACGTCACCTCTTGGTCCTTGATGAATATAGTTATCCGGCTTCCATATAAAACCATCCATATCTTCTATTAAAAACGATTCTTTGAGCGACTCGTTAAGAAGACCTTCAGCAAAGTCCCAGCCAAGTTTCTGACATTGGTGCATTTGCTCGATAGTAAAGTCTCCGGATTTTATTTTCTTTTCAAGGTCGAAAAGTTTCTGAGGAAAAACACCCTCTTTAAGGGATACTCTTATTGCCTGTTTTGTTGAGATGCGGTAGAGGATAAACTGATTGCCCATATTAGGGTCAATCTTCTGAGTGCCGAATCTTATCCTGCCGCCGGTAAGATAAGCGGCAACATCGCCGAAACATGGGGAGTTATTGGTTATACAGCAAGTATCTGTTCTGTCAACAACACCATTCGGATAAAGTCTATCCAAACCAAGTTTTAATGCACACGCCGCTGTTACTAATCCATCACAAGGGTGACCATGCATCCTGATAATATCCTTCAAGGTGATGGTTTTTGTTTTCTCGGCGTAAGGCCCAAGGCTGCTTTCGGTATCTAACACTTCAAAAGCCGGGGCATAACGGGCTTTGGCTAACCAATCAGGATAATACCAGCACACCTTATCAGAAGAGTTATCTTTGGTTGTCTGTAAATTGTTTATAGATGTACAACCTGAGAAGAGCAATAGGCCAAACAAAATATTAATAGCAATGAGCTTTTTCTTTCCCACAAATTATTCCTTAATCAGAGCAACCCCTCTGCATAAATTAAATTCAGTCCCACGGTCAGAATCAACCGCCTCTCTTTATTTTCTACCTAAGCTTCTTGCATTTCGGACACCCGGTCCCGAATATCTGTATCTTTTTAATATTTTAATCTCCTATTTTGTTTTCGTTATGGAATCGTTTATCTGCGATGCCGGGTATGCCGGACACATGATCCTGCCAGCCATTACGCTCGACCTTGATATTGTCGAACCGTGACGTGTATGGCTTGATATCCAGCAGAGGTGTACCGTTCAGGATATCAACCTCTGCGATATAAATCCGTCCATCCTCGATTCGCAGCAGGCGAACAGACGACATGCCGATCGGGTTCGGTCGACACGGCGCACGCGTTGCGAACAATCCCCTTTCGACCGTATCCAGGTACGGTGTAACCAGAAGCCTAAATTTGGCCGCTTTATGAAACCAGTAAATCAGCCATATTCTCTCGAAACCTTCGAGGTCTTTCAATCCCTGCCGGTACGGCTCGTAAACTTCCACGATACCTTCGCTGTTTTTAGCAAACACCGGCTGGATCGGCGAACCTTTCGCCTCGGTAAGTGACGAATGAACAATGCCGATTGGCTTAATCGTTATTGACATATCATTTTCCATAGTCATGCAATCGCTTCCTCTCTAAACCATTTTTGTGTTTTCAGGCATATTTTAACAAGCATCAGCATCACAGGAACCTCAATCAATACTCCGACGACCGTTGCCAGTGCGGCCCCGGAAGATAGGCCGAACAACATCGTCGCCGTCGCTATCGCTACCTCAAAATGATTGGATGCCCCTATCATAGCAGACGGGGCCGCATCGCGGTATTCGAGTTTTAATAATTTCGCCAAACCGTAGCCGATCCAGAAGATAAGATTCGTCTGAATAAACAGCGGTATCGCTATCCAGAGAATCGTAAGGGGATTGGAAAGGATAACTTCGCCTTTGAACGAAAACAGCAGAACCAAAGTTACAAGTAAAGCAATAATTGTAACAGGCGTCAGGAAATGCAGGAACCTCTCCTGAAACCACTCCCTGCCTTTGGCCGAAATAATCCACTTCCGTGATAGATACCCTGCAATTAGAGGCAATGCAACATAAATTGCAATCGACAATAACAACGCCTGCCATGGAACAGGGAGCCTCCCCACACCGAGTAAGAATCCACCTAATAAACCGTATAACAGGAGCATCGTAAGAGAATTGATTGCGACCATTACCAGCGTATGCCCATCGTTTCCTTTGGCAAGATATCCCCAGACAAGAACCATAGCCGTACATGGTGCAATTCCCAATAAGATACAACCGGCCAGATAACTTCGCCAGAGCGGCACCTCGAGCATCTTAACGCCTCCGGCTTCGATAACCGTTCCCGCCCCATAGGCAGCCCCGACCGGCAAATCCAGGCCAAAAGGCATCTTGACATGGTCGACGGCATCGGGACCAATGAAGCCATAGAATAACGTTCCTAAAAAGAACAACGATATCGCATACATCGTAAAAGGCTTGACGGCCCAGTTCACAAAAAGTGTTAATCCCACCGGCTTGACGCTTTTTCCCGCCTTGAGCACCTCGGCAAAATCGATCTTCACCATAATCGGGTACATCATAAAAAACAAACATATCGCAATCGGCACCGAAACAACCGGGGCCTTGTTGACATAAATCGCCAGGCTGTCGAGCCAGGTGGCAACCGATGGAGCCGCCTTTCCGAGCACAATCCCGCCGACAATACACAACACTATCCAGACGGTCAGGTACTTCTCGAAGACATTAAGGCCTTTGCCCTGTTGTTGAGATGAATTGTCACTTGCCATATCATCCATTATATATCTCGCAATCCAATCTAATTTTTGAATGCAGTTATATTTATGCTGACAACATAGTCGCTTACTTTTGTCCCTTCAGGCAACGAATCCAGAACCTCTTTGTAAAGAGGATCATTGCAATCGATCATTACATCGATACTTTGCAGCTTTTCATCTACCACAATGTCATTGAAACCCGCTTGTCCTGCCATCTTAATCGTATCATCAATAAGAACCGCGCCTGCGACACAGCCCACAAGTGCCGATGCGGATTTTAGTATCCGCTCAGGGATAGGCCGCTTCAGGGCAAGGTCGGAAATGCACGCCTTGCCGCCGGGTTTGAGCACGCGGTAAATCCCCCGCCAGACTTGCGGCTTATCAGGAGAAAGATTGATCACGCAATTCGAGATTACAACATCGACGCTTGCATCGGCTACCGGAAGATATTCAATTTCACCCAGGCGAAATTCGACGTTGGATAACCCGGTCTTTTCTGTAAATTTCGAAATTCCCACCCTCGCCTTGCTTATCATTTCAGCCGTCATGTCTACACCGATTGCTCTGCCTTTCGACCCGACTTTCTTTGCGGCTATAAAAACATCGAATCCGCCGCCGCTGCCCAGGTCCAGGACGACCTGGCCCGCTTCGAGATTCGCAATCGCTGTCGGATTGCCGCACGAAAGGCCCATATTCGCCCCTTCCGGCAGAACCTCAAGCTCTTGTTTCGTATAACCAACGCCAACGGCGAGTTTGTCGGGTGTTGATGAGCCGCAGCAGCAGCCGGTTCCTCCCTGTGCGATCTGCGTATATCCCTGTCTGACGGTTTGCCTGATCTTCTCACTTGATTCGGACACCATAAAGCACCTCATAATTTATTTCGATAATTCTCCAAGCAGCCCATCCATCTGGTCTGCGGCACCTTTTCTAACCATTTTGCCGACCTCAACAGCCTGCTGGATTTCAGACTCGTCGATTTTCAGCTCTCGTGCCTTTGCGGTATGGTACTCCACACAGGAATGGCAATTCGCACTGATGGAAGCCCCTATTGCAATTAGCTCTTTGATTTTCGCATCAAGCATTCTTCTTTCCCTCATTCACTAAATTGTCCGACAGCTTTTCTACGAACTCTTTTATCTCGTCACACACCCTGCGATAACAATCCAGAGCCTGTTCTTCGGTCTTCGCATTTTTTGCCAGCCGCGGCGGGTCGTCGAAACCGACGTGTACAATTCTGGTCTTGCCGGGAAAAATCGGGCAATGCTCATGGGCGTTGTCGCAGACGGTGACGACGTAATCGAAATCAATGTCTTTTAATTCGTCAAGATGCTTACTTCTGTGCGAAGATATATCCACGCCCGCTTCCGCCATTACCTTGACGGCATTCGGATTAAGACCGTGTATCTCGATGCCGGCGGAATACGGTTCTATCAAATCACCTTTTAAATGTCGCGCCCAGCCTTCGGCCATCTGGCTGCGGCAGGAGTTGCCCGTACAGAGAAAAAGGATTTTTAATTTACCCGCCATTTACTCATCCCCAAATCATGCCGAAGATAATTCCAGAAACAGTCGCCATCACAATAACAAGTGTCACGAAGACTATCG
>CAZKYP010000177.1:0-2143 GCA_964556885.1 uncultured Pirellulales bacterium
ATTCCTCACCTTTCATTGCTGGTACTGCCCTTGGAAATTAAATGAGAATTTGGTAACAAAAACATCGCCTCCGTAAATGTAGTCACCACCATTATAAGTCGTATCGTATGCATTTGAAGTAACCGGAAAATTTCGCGAGGTAGTCTCGCCTGCCAGATAAATATAATTGTCATCAACATGTATATTGGCACGTTCGTAGCCGCTCCCACCGAAGTAGGTGCTGTAACACAACGTATAAGTAAGACCATCAAATATAGTAACGAAAACATCTCTTAAGCCGTTATAGGTGGAATCGTAGGCATCTTCCGTAATCGGAAAATCTTCGGATTCTGTAAAGCCGGTCAGAACAATAGTACCTGACTCGTTTATACCAATTGAAGCTCGATCGTTCTGGCTGCCTCCCAATAATGTTGCATAACTTAATTGATTTTGCAGCATATCGAGCTTTACAAAGAAGCCATCTTCCCCTCCGCTATGTGTTTGACAGAAGGCGTCTGCCGTCGTCGGGAAATCCGTAGATTTGGTATATCCGGCTATATATAAATTTCCATGTCCATCCAATACGATATTGTTCATACCATCATCATCAGTTCCGCCAATAAATGTCGCATAATCCAGGTCCGAGCCGGTTGGATTCAACTTAACCAGAAATCCATCTCCCTGAGCTTGATTGCCAGGGCCGCCGTTATAGGTAGTATCGTATGCATTGGCCGTGGTGGGAAAATCGTTCGAGTTGGTAGTTCCGCAAATATATGCGCATCCGGATTTGTCGACTATGATGCTGCTATATACTTCGGGGGAAGATCCACCGATATACGTGCAATATAGCAGCTCACTTCCGGCCGCATTTAATTTCGCCACAAAAATATCGTCCCTGCCGTCGGCACTCTGGCCGTGTGAGACGGTATCGTATGCATCCGGCGTAACCGGAAAATCAGCGGAAGAGGTACAACCGAGGATGTATGCATTTCCCTCGGAATCCACTGCAATCTTACCACAGATGTCCATACCTGAGCCGCCGATGAAGGTCGAATAAATAATCTCGCCGCTTTCAGGATTCAACTTAACAACAAATGCATCGCCATGTGAGCTACTATTCGATCCATTATAGGTTGTGTCGAAAGCACCTTGCGTAGTGGGGAATCTGGCATTAGTTGTATTACCGGCCAGATAGATGCAGCCTTCATGATCAACGGCCACGCCGTGAGCATAGTTGGCGCCGCCCGGTGCGCCAATAAAAGTTGAGAATAATAATGAAGCGGTTGTAATATTTAGTTTTGACAAATAAACACCTGTGAACTGTCTTTGTATTGCGTTTTCTGTCAGCGGGAAATCTGTCGAACGAATCGGTGCCGTCAAATAGACATAGCCGTACTCGTCAATCGCCATATCATGTGCCCGGTCATCATCACTTCCACCCAGAAATGTTGAAAATTCCAGGACCGGAGTGAATCCGGACTCAGCAGAGGCCTTTACTGCATAAACAAATAAAAACTGGCATATAAGGCTTATTACTATACAATTTCTCATGATTAACTCCTCAAAATGAATTTTTATTTAGTATGATTTACCGGCAACTATTCGGACAAAGCCGCGAATAGATGAAAAGTTTCACAATTTATAAGTCGATAAAAAATAAATATGAAACTTTTATATGCATGATGTCTTTGATTATTCAGATGGCGTTTAATAACAATACGATTAGTCTGACTTTGATTAACAAGGCCCGGCAAGGCTGTAGTGAGAGTATGTCTGCTCTCATCGAATGTATCAAAAACGACATTCAGGCCTACTTGTTCAGACTGACACTGGATACTCACCTGACCGAGGACCTGTATCAGGAGACGCTAATGGAAATGGTCAAACATCTGCCCGAGCTAAAGTTCACTTGCATAAAAGCCTTCTGGGGCTGGCTCTACAAAATCGCCCTCAGCAAGGTCTGCCGGCAATCAAGGAAAAAATATTCGGCCGAAAATTCCGAAGTGCTCAACAAAATCCCGGCCGGATTTGCAGAGACGCCGCCGCATAATTTGATTAAGCAGGAACTGACCCAGGCCATATACGAAGCCATTTCATCTTTGAAAGTCAGCTATCGAAATGTCATTACCCTGCGATGTTTCCAGCAGCTCAGTTATGCCGAAAT
>CAZKYP010000177.1:2243-6650 GCA_964556885.1 uncultured Pirellulales bacterium
TGGCAGCCGCATTATCCAAATTCAGCCTGACAGCCGCAGTTTGTGTCATTGTCCTAATCGGTGCATTGGAAACTCAAAAAATTGGTTCTTCGTATATTAATGAGTCCCCGGACCTGCTCGGGGACATTATCAAAGATACGAACTACGTTTACCCGGCTCTTGTACCGAGAACATACGACCCCGACCAAAGCGGCTGGGAGTGTATGGTCTACACAAATGACGGCCGCTTGATTGAGTCCGTAAATCCGGAGGAAATATTATTAGCTGAACAAATCTCATCTAATAAAAGTCTGATACTACCTGCGGGCCACTGGGTAGAAGTGCTGTTCCGAACTCCGATTGTCGATGGGCCGGGTGCAGACCTTTTCATAACCGGATACGGTGCGGCCAACATACCGAAAGTATCACTGGTCGGACCGAATGATGAACTGAGCGAACTTAAAATTTTAGATAAAAGGGCGGCCCCGTCCGGCTTCACAATTGTCGGCTATGATTTAGCAGGAATCGATTTACCATTCAAATCCTCCCAAGTAAGAGTAACCAACACCACGCCAGAAACACAGGCGAGAATATTCAGGCTGCAAACAATCCGCGCCCGGCTTCCGGAAGGCCAATAAAAAAAGCACATAAAGTTTTATTCTCTCCTCAACAATTGACACAAACCAGCAAAACTGTATTTGATTGATTCATTAGGATATGTCATATTGTTATCCAGTTAATACAGATCGAAAAATCAACATGCAGGCATAGAAAGGATATACGATGACCAGGCGAACAATTTGTATTTTTATTTTTCTTTGCGGCCTGGCCGCAATATATGCCCAGGATAAACCTGCAAATAATACAGCCAATCCGTGGGAAGAGACGATAAAGAATTTCGAGGACTGGGACAGGAAAAACTCATTCCCTGCGAACGCGGTCCTGTTCGTGGGCAGCTCGAGCATTCGGCTCTGGCCGACCCGAGAATGCTTCGCTGGATTAGAGTTAATAAACCGTGGTTTTGGTGGCTCCAAGATTTACGAAGTTAATTACTTCACTAACCGGATTGTACTGCCTTATAAACCGAAGATGATAGTATTCTATGCCGGTGACAATGATATTGCGGGCGACATGAGTGCACAGCAGGTATTCGAAGATTATCAAAAGTTCGTAAAACTGGTTCATAGTGATTTGCCTGATACGCGGATTATTTTTATCAGTATCAAGCCATGCCGGAGTCGATGGTCTTATTGGCCTGTTATGGTTGAAGCGAATAAATTGATTCGGGAATTCTCGGACAAGGATACCCGGTTGTTCTATTTCGACGGGGCCGCACCGCTGTTAGATGATAAAGGTGAACCAAAAGACGAATTGTTCCTCGATGATAAATTACACCTGAACAGCAAAGGCTACGACGTCTGGACGAAACTGCTCCGCCCGACTATCGAAACAGCGTTAAAATCAGATATTAACCGGTAGCAGCCTGCTTATCTGGCATTGAATTTATACAGGCTGACACTGATTGGAGCAACATCCAGCGTTTTTGGTACTTGATCCAGTTGTGACTCGACTATTTTCACTTGTGGCTGCTGTTCGGCGATATTCCGGGCATTTAAATTGTCCGGTGCAATCTCTAATTTTACGGCGTCATCCCAAAGCTCGATATTTTTGAAATTGATACCGATTTTCTGAACTGTTTCTGTCGGATTGATAATCGCTACTGTTAAAGTTTTCTTATCGGCGCTCAAGGCCGCAGCAACATCGAGCGGATATGTGCCACTGCCGGACGAAACCGTCGGCTTATCCACACCAATGGTTCCCTTAACCTCGTGCTGCGGCGAGTTACCAACGACCTCGACCGGGATAGTTCCGAACTGGCGACGATAAAGATAAAACGCTAAACCCGTCGTGCTGTAGCAGGAATCGGCGCCGTTGAAATCCAGAGCCGAGGTAAACGCTGTATATGCACCCATCTTGATGACATCTGTGTGCCGGAACATCTCATGAAGTCCTTCGGCGGCACAGAGCGTACTCATAAAACCCATCCTCCCGCCGCCGGCCCATTCGTCGATAGCGAGCTTAATGTTTTTGTCCTTGAGCTGCGGCATCCTTTTGAGATACTCCTCCCATGCCTCGACCGTGCATTTAACACGGTTCGGCAGCCTGCGAACCTGGTCTACCAGCGGGTCGTCAGTACGAACGAACTGCTGCTCGTTCACATCGAACGCACTGTTGGTCACAGGATATAAATGCTCGGCGAGGTATTCGAAATAATCGGATGAGTTTTCCAGCAGTTGGCCGGACCAGTCCTGCTTCGAGCCATATTCGTACGGCAGCTTGGCGGGCAGCGGCTGACGGTGATGTCTGGCGGTGGTACTTGTCTCGAATATGGTTGCGCCGGAGGCCACGATTACTATGGTCGGGTCGACCTGCCGCATGGCCTTTGCGAACATGTTATGTTTGAGGACATAATGGTCGATATACATGTGGCCCAACTGCCACTGGCCGTACATCTCGTTGCCGATTCCCCACCATTTGACATTATACGGCTCCGGCTGGCCGTTTTGCGCACGAAGCTTGCCCATGGGTGTATTGACTGAGCCGTTTACATACTCGACCCACTGGGCCGCTGAGTGCGCATCTCCAAAGCCTGCGTTCACACAAATATATGGATCGATACCGAGCAGACGGCACAGGGTCAAAAACTCATCGGTCCCGACGTCATTATATTCCACGGTGTTCCAGGCATAGTCATATCGCGGCGGCCTTTTGTCTATATCGCCGATTCCGTCGAGCCATTCATAACCCGAAACGAAATTACCGCCCGGCCAGCGATACATCCCGGATTTAAGCTCTTTGAGCAGTCTGACCATGTCCGCTCGGAAGCCTTTGACGTTATCCGACGGCATAAGCGACACAACACCGATGGAAAACAAGCCACTTCCGGTCCCGATGATTTCCAGCTTGCCGTCGTCGGAGTCGGCTTCACTGGTGAAATTCAGAGAATATCTCTTATATTCTCTCGACAATGAACCGATTGAAATTATTTGAGATTCGTCCGGACTTGTACCCCAAACAAGTTTTACTTCGACTTTCGCACCGGAATCACCTTTCAGGTAAATTCGGCTGGTATAACTTCTTCCTTTACGAAGGACTAAACCTGCCTGAATGATACCGCGAGAGGACTGAGCATCGAGTTTAATGATAGGAGAATGCTCGCCGACAAAAGGATTCTCGCGGTCCATTGTCACAAACTCGTCCGGCCCGACCGGTCTCCACCTGTTAAAG
This sequence comes from uncultured Pirellulales bacterium, assembly GCA_964556885.1. Lineage (GTDB taxonomy): Bacteria > Planctomycetota > Phycisphaerae > Sedimentisphaerales > Anaerobacaceae > CAZKYP01. The sequence goes on from CAZKYP010000177.1 coordinate 5,511, forward strand.
TCTCTCTTCTTGTTAACCGGATTCAGCTCTGCACTCGAATCGACAGGGTAAAAGAATTTGCGGTCACTGAGCATCTCCGCCCACATTCCCTTTTCGAACAGGTTGAATAAAAGCTCGGTGAACTGGCCGTAAACGTACGGATGTATGGCCTCGTCCGTCCTGGCCGCATCGATTGTCATTGTCAAATCCTGTGCGTTGACACTAATAGCCGCAAATGTCACTGTCAAAATAAGGAAAAATCGATTCGTACGCATCTTGCATCTCCTTTCAATCCGTTTGATTCGCTAAAAAAATATGTATTATTCTAACTCCTGTAAACCCATAAGCAAGCAACAATTTTGAAGGGAAAAAATATCAAATATTGCAAACGGTTGTTCTATCTTAAAACCGAATTGACGGGCGATGCGGAAATTGTTATCCTCAGTCGATAATCTTATAAAATTGGCCGCATGATAATGGATTACAGAGGAGTCGTTCTATGAGATTTTTAATTTATCACTGCATCATTTTATTCATCTCCGGTGGGATCGTTTTCGCCCATAACTGGGTGCCTGACCTCGGAAACGGCAAATACAAAAATCCAATCATCTTCGCCGACTATTCCGATCCCGATGTAATTCGTGTGGACGATGACTTTTACATGGTAGCCTCAAGTTTTAACTGCATGCCCGGTATACCCGTTTTGCATTCCAGAGATTTGGTGAACTGGAAAATCATCGGGCACGTCTACGACAGACTCCCTTTCGAAAAATTCGATAAACCGGTCCACGGCCAGGGTTCATGGGCGCCGTCCATTCGCTATCATAACGGATTGTTCTATGTCTATTTCTGCACGCCCAACGAGGGTCTGTTCATGGCTAATGCCAAAGACCCGGCAGGCCCGTGGGAACTGAATCATGTTGTGGATGTGGAATTATGGGAAGACCCGTGTCCGATCTGGGACGACGACGGTAACGCGTACCTGGCCCGGAGCAAGCTGCGCGCGGACATCCTTTATCTGCACCGCATGAGTCCGGACGGCAAACAACTGCTGGACAACGGAACCATCATATTCGATGACGTTGACAAGCAGCCGACCATCGAAGGGCCGAAGTTCCTGAAAAAAGACGGCTATTATTACATACTCGCGCCGGCCGGAGG
>CAZKYP010000178.1:0-6607 GCA_964556885.1 uncultured Pirellulales bacterium
CTCCATCTGATCAGGCAGAAGGCGGCTGGGCCGAATTTTCAGTGAGTTTTGCCGCAGATGATGTTCCAGATTCGATTGGAAAGGCGATTGGTGTTGAAATCGACAACATCTCGGCGACGGATTCATGGATTGGCATGGAAAACGTGAGACTAAGCGTTAAATAAGCCTGAAGTCGCTTTTGGTTAATACGAATTCGGGGCCTATACTTAAATTATAGGGTGTAGGCCCCGTTTTTTTATGCAGATTATATGATTTCACCTGCTACGGTATTGAATGTTGGTTTAAAACACTTGCATTTATCTGTTTGTTTGTGCAAACTTTCCCAAAACTGGTATGCAGGGAAGCTCAGATTATGGATGATAAGTATTTTTTCTTTGCCGGTGGCGGGACCGGGGGTCATATTTATCCTGCCATCGCCGTAGCGGAGCAATTGCTTCGGATTGAGCCGAAAACGAAGATACATTTTTTCTGCAGCACTCGTGATATCGATTCACAAATCCTTTCGCATACCGGTTTCGAATTTACCGCTTTACCGGCAAAAGGTTTTTCGATTCGTCCGACGGGGATGTTCAGCTTTTGCAGTTCGTTTATTTCCAGCTACAAGGTTGCTAAAAAAGCTGTCATGAAAAACCGCAACACCGTTGTAATAGGAGCGGGCGGATTTGTCTCGGCGCCGGTTTGCCTGGCGGCACATAAGAATGGGATACCGATAGGGCTTTTAAATGTAGATATTTTACCGGGGAAAGCGAACCGAATTCTTGCCCGATGGGCGGACGAGATTTTTGTACAGTTCGAGCAAACGAAAAAGTTTTTCGACAAGACAAAAGCAGCAGTGAATGTTGTTGGTTGTCCCCTGCGAAGTGGTTTTGCCAATCCTCAGCCGCAGCGGGCGGTTGAGCAGTTGAATCTTGAGAAAGGCAAAAAGATTTTGCTGATAACCGGTGCGTCGAGCGGCTCGAAAAATATTAACAGGGCAATATCTCTAATACTGGAAAAGTTGAATGCCTTCGCTGACGACTGGCAGATTGTACACCTTGCAGGGCGGAACAATCTCGAAAAGGTCCTAAACAATTACAAGGTAGCGAAAATAAGACACACAGTTATTGGGTATTATGACGACATGCCGGATCTTTTGGCTGCATCGGAATTGGTTATCGGCAGAAGCGGGGCGGTCAACGTAGCGGAATTTGCAGCCGCAGGGGTGCCCAGTGTATGTGTGCCTTATCCTTATCATAAGGACAGGCATCAATACCTCAATGCAGGCGTTCTTGTTGAAGCAGGAGCGGCGGTTGTTGTAGACGATGTGCCTGACGAAAATCGAAGGGCTCAAGGATTATGGTCGGCGCTGGAGGAATTGATGAAGGACCATCAAAAACGACGGCAAATGGCTCATGTGTGCAGAAAAATTGCGAAACCACAAGCTGCTGCTGTAATTGCTCGAAAGTTAATAGGATTGACGGATAATAAAAGAAAAGTGTAAAAAGACTCGTAAAATTGGGGTTGGTTGTTCAAGGCGACGGGGGGCATTTTTGATTTTTCCAAAGAAAAATTGACAAAATGGGTAAAAGCAAAGATAATACTGACTTTGGTTATACTGAAAAATAGGTCGGGATTCAGAAGTGAATATGACTCGGAGGGCGACCGGGAACTGAACGCTGTTTGGCTTTGACCGTATACAAGTTACTGGTATCTGTCAGCATTGAGGTTATGATGAATGCATTCAGTAATGAGCGCCGCGATTTTCTTCGACGCTCGATGTATCTTGGCGCTGCGGTGATTACGAATGGTCCGCTGAGTGAAATAATGTTAGCCGGACCCACAACACCTTCACCCAGAATGAAGTTCGGTTTAGTTACATACCTTTGGGGCAGAGACTGGGACCTTCCGACGCTTATTTCCAACTGCGAGAAGACCGGTGTTTTGGGCGTCGAGTTGAGGACCGAACACGCGCACGGCGTCGAAGCGAGTCTTACCGCACGGCAGCGCGATGATGTAAAAAAACGCTTTATCGACAGCCCCGTTACGTTCGTCGGACTCGGTACCAATTTTGCTTTTCATCACACCGATGCAGCGAAGCTTCGCAGTGACATAGAAGGGGCAAAAGAATATATTAAGCTCAGTTACGATGTAGGTGGTTCGGGTATCAAGGTCAAGCCGAACGATCTGCCCGGAGGAGTGCCTAAGGAAAAAACAATTGAGCAGATAGGCAAATCGCTCAATGAGCTTGGTAAATTTGCCGCAGATTTCAACCAGCAAATTCGACTTGAGGTGCACGGTTCGTGCTCGCGGCTTCCGGTTATAAAAGCGATTATGGACGTGGCCGAATGCCCCAACGTGGCTGTTTGTTGGAATTGCAATGACGAGGACCTTCAGGGGCAGGGATTAGAGTACAATTTCGACTTGGTCAAAGACCGTTTCGGTGACACCGTTCATGTGCGAGAATTGAATGTGGGTGACTATCCATATCAGGAATTGATGAATCTGCTGGTCAAGATGGATTATAAGGGATGGATTCTTTTGGAGGCGCGTACCGATCCGCCGGATCGCGTCGCAGCACTGCTTGAACAGAGGCAGCTTTGGGAACAGATGGTCGTTAATGCGCAAAGTGGACTTTCGAATAATTCGACCGCCGGCCGGGGTGTGCGAATCACGGAGTTGCCGGATAAGGTAAAAGTTGAGGTTAATGGGAAACTGTTTACGGAGTACAATTTCAAAGATGTCAGGTTCCCGTATTTTTATCCTGTGATAGGGCCGTCGGGCATTAATATCACACGCAACTGGCCGATGAAGGAAGGCGAAAACGAGCAGAAAGACCATCCGCATCATCGCTCTTTGTGGTTCACGCATGGAGCCATCAACGGCTGTGATTTCTGGACGGACGGTGACAGGAACGGAAAGATTGTTCATGATAAATTTCTGGAGATTACCTCCGGGCAAGATGTCGGCGTTATAAAATCACAGAACAAGTATGTGAAGGCAGATGGAACGTTGGTCTGTACTGATACACGGACGCACAGATTCTACAGCGACGGCGACGGACAGATTATGGACTTCGAGATTGCAATCCACGCTTCCGAGGGTGAGGTTGTAATGGGTGACACGAAAGAAGGTTCGATGGCACTTCGTCTGGCTCCGACGCTGCGGCTGCGGGGCAGCGTCGGACAGGGACACATCGTCAACAGCGAAGGAGTGCGTGATAACGACACATGGGGCAAGCGTGCGGCGTGGTGCGATTACTACGGCCCGCTCAACGGCGAGACTGCCGGTGTGGCGATTTTCGACCATCCGCAGAATCCGAAGCATCCAACCTGGTGGCACGTTCGGGATTACGGCCTGTTCGCCGCCAATCCTTTCGGTGTGCATGATTTCGAACGCAAGCCTGAGGGAACGGGCGATATTAGAATCGAGGCCGGGCAGGATTTTACTTTAAAGTATCGCATTTATTTCCACAAAGGCGATACCGAGCAGGCTCAAGTTGCGGAGCATTATCGGCAATACCAGGAAGGCGGATGAGCGGAACATATTATCTGCAAATAAACTTTTTTAACATAATATCAGGAGTGACACTATGAACAGGTTAACTCGAAGAGATTTTATCAAGAGTTCGATGGTCGCCGGAGCAGCGATAGCAATGGCGGCTCCATTTTCAAAGGTTCGAGGTGCGAACAGTGATATCCGCCACGCAATAGTCGGTGTCGGCGGTAAAGGCGCCGGCGGGGGCAACCGCCTCGGGGGACATTGCATAGACTTCAGCAGAATCGAAGGCGTTCGTATTGTAGCCGTTTGTGATGCCGACCAGAATCACCTTGATCGCGCCGTGAAGCTTTTACAGGAAGCAGGTCATACCGCGAAAGGTTATAAGGATGTTCGTGAGCTGCTGGAGAATAAGGATATCGATACAATTTCTTCGCCGACGCCGAATCACTGGCACTCGCTGGTAACGGTCTGGGCCTGCCAGGCGGGCAAAGACGTGTACATCGAAAAACCGGCGTCGCACGAAATATGGGAAGGCCGCAAGATGGTCGAAGCCGCCCGAAAGTATAACCGTATCGTGCAAAACGGCACCCAGAGGCGCTCTTCGGAGGCGTACAAGTCGGCCTATCAGTGGATTAAAGAAGGAAACATAGGCGCCATTAAGTGGTCTCGCGGCTTCTGCTACAAACCTCGCAACAACCCTGACGGGACTATATACGAGACGAACGGCCCGCAACCTGTTCCTGAGGGCGTGGATTATAATCTGTGGTGCGGCCCGGCAGATATGATGCCGTTGAGACGTGAGAAATTGCATTATGTGTGGCACTGGATGTGGAACACGGGATGCGGTGACATCGGCAACCAGGGTGCTCATGAGGTAGACGAGGCCCGCTGGGCGCTGGGCGATCCGGGACTGGCACCGCGAGTAATCAGTATAGGAGGCCGGTTCGGAGTCGATGACGATGCAGATACAGCGAATACTCAGATTGTGTTCTACGATTACAAGCCCGCTCCGATGATTTTCGAGGTTCGCGGTTTACCTGCTAAAAAAGGTGTCAGGTACATGGAAAGGTATCGTGGGGTTGATATTGGTGTTCTTATTCAATGTGAGAACGGTTACTTTTCAGCCGGTGAAGGCGGCGGTTGGATGTATGACAATGACGGCAACCAAATCAAACAATTCGCCGGTGCCGGCGGCGGTGGACATGCCCAGAACTTCATCGACGCCGTTCGCAGTCGAAAGGTTGAAGATCTCAACGCCGATATCGAAGTAGGTCATAAATCGGCCGCTCTTTGTCACATGGGCAACATCTCCTATCGGCTCGGCAGGAAGATGTCCATAGACGATATTAAAACCGCTATCGGTGATAATGTCGATCTGATGGACTCATTCGACAGGATGGTCGAGCACTTAAAGGCCAACGAGGTGGACCTTGAGAAAGAGTCGATTACGATGGGGTCGATGCTGACAATGGACCCGGAAAAGGAAAAGTTCGTCGGCGAGCTCAGTGACTGTGCCAATATGTTCATCAAGCGTAACTACCGTGAGCCGTTTGTTGTGCCGGACCAGGTTTGACGAATCTGCATTTTCGATATAGAAAGGAACAGGCATGGACGGATTGACCCGTCGGAATTTTCTTAGAAATTCAATGGCGGTTGGGGCCGGTCTTGTTATGCCTGCCCTGAGCGCGGTCGAAGGGGCAGCACCGAATTCACGTGTTTTAGGGGCCAACAATGATATTCGACTTGCAGTAGTCGGTCTTGGCTGGCAGGGTGCGAACAACGAGGTAGGAAAGGAAAAACCTGATAAAATCGGCGGGCACTGTGAGTTTTTCAGCAAGCTGCCCGGTGTTCGTGTAGTCACCGTTTGCGATGCGGACCAGGACCGTATCGACTGGGCGGTCCAGACACTTGCCAAGCAGGGACACACCGTTAAAGGTTATCGGGATTTCCGCAAGATACTGGACGATAAGAGCATCGACGTGGTCACATTCGCAACGCCAAACCACTGGCATTCGCTGATGGCCGTCATGGCCTGCCAGGCGGGCAAAGACGTCTACCTCGAAAAACCCATCTCGCACAATATATGGGAGGGCCGCAAGGTAGTCGAGGCCGCCCGCAATTACAATCGAATCGTACAGACCGGCACGCAGAACCGCTCCGATGTCGGGCTGATGGAAGTCATTCCGTTCATTCAGGAAGGCAATCTCGGCAAAATTCAGTGGATTCGCTGCCTTTGCTACAGACAGCGTGACAGTATCGGGCTGGTCAACGGCCCGCAGCCGATACCCCAGACGGTGGATTATAATCTCTGGACGGGCCCAGCCGATATGACGCCGCTGATGCGAGAGCGGCTGCATTATGACTGGCACTGGGTCTGGAATACCGGATGTGGTGACATAGGCAATCAGGGCGTACATGAAATGGACGTGGCCAACTGGGCTCTTCGACTCGACAAGCTTGCCCCGCGTGTAATGAGTATGGGCGGACGATTCGGCTTCAATGACGACGGCCGGACCGCCAATATGCAGGTGATATATCTCGATACAAAACCGGCGCCGATATACTTCGAGGTGATGAACCTGCCGGTCGAGAAGGGTACGAAAGTGATGGACAATTACCGCGGCGAACGCGTCGGCCTGGTCATCCAGTGCGAGGGCGGCTATTTCGCAGGCGGCAGGGGCGGCGGCTGGACGTATGACAACGAGGACAACAAAGTCAGGCAGTTCAAAGGCGACGGTGGGGGCGGCCATCATCAGAACTTCATCGATGCGGTCCGTAGCCGCAAAGTCAGTGACCTGCGGGCCGATATCCTCGGCGGACACATTTCCAGTTCGTTGTGTCATATATGTAATATTTCGTACCGATTGGGCAGGAAGGCATCAGTTGATGAAATTGAACAGACAATCGGTGACGATAGCGAGCTTATGGATTCTTTCGAGCGCATAGTGAAAAATCTCAGGGCCAATGATATCGACCCGGACAAAGAGCAAATAGCGTTAGGCCCGATGCTGACAATGGACCCTGACAAAGAGCAGTTTGTCGGCGAGCACAGTGACTGGGCGAATATGTACTTAAAGCGAAACTATCGTGAGCCGTTTATGGTGCCGGATCAAGTCTGATGAAATTCGCC
>CAZKYP010000179.1:0-6605 GCA_964556885.1 uncultured Pirellulales bacterium
ATAATCGGCATGAATAAGTCAGTGTCGTAGTTGCTGCGTTTGTTTTGCATAACCGCAACGACTCTTTCGAGGCCTGCCCCGGTGTCGACGTGCCTGGCCGACAGCGGCACGAGCTTGCCGCCGGGCTGTCGATTATACTGGATGAATACGAGGTTCCAAAGTTCGATGTATCTTGCACAGCCGCTGTTGACCTGGCATTTATGGCCTGGTTGACCTTTCATGTCGCATCTATCGGGACCGAGGTCGATATGTATCTCGCTGCATGGCCCGCACGGGCCGGTCTCACCCATTTCCCAGAAGTTGTCTTTTTTACCGAATCCCAAAATCCTCTCGGCCGGTATCGATGTCACTTTGGCCCAGAACTCTGCGGCCTCGTTGTCTTTCGGCAGACCGTCTGTTTCGTCACCACCAAAAACCGTCGCCCATAGCAGGTCGGGATTGATTCCCCATACCTTTGTTAGAAGCTCCCACGCCCATTCAATCGCTTCGGCTTTGAAATAGTCGCCGAAGGACCAGTTACCGAGCATCTCGAAAAATGTATGGTGATAAGTGTCTTTGCCGACCTCTTCGAGATCGTTGTGCTTGCCGCTGACGCGCAGGCACTTCTGGCTGTTGGCAACTCTTGGGTACTCGGGCGCGGTTAGTCCGAGGAAGATGTCCTTGAACTGATTCATTCCCGCGTTAGCAAACAGCAGTGTGTCGTCGCCGATAGGCACTATGGGCGAGCTGGGGACAAATTCGTGGTCTTTACTTTTAAAAAAGTCAATGAACTCGGTTCTTATCTGGTTTGCACTTTTCATTTATTTCTCACGCAATTCCTTTGGCTGCGAGTATTTTACTTTTAATCTCGTTGCATAAGTCTTTGTTTTCAATCAAAAGTTTCTTGGCGTTTTCCCTGCCCTGTCCAAGGCGCATCTCGCCGTAGTTTAGCCATGCGCCGCTTCTTTCGACGATTTGGGTGGCGACGGCCAGGTCAAGCAGGTCGCCTTCGTAGCTGATTCCGGAGTCGAACATGATATCGAACTCGGTCTCACGGAAGGGCGGGGCGATTTTGTTTTTCACCACGCGTGCCCTGACTCTGGAGCCGATGGCGCCGGTGGTGTCCTTTATTGTGGTTATGCGTCGCAGGTCGATTCGCACCGAGCTGTAGAATTTCAGGGCCTTTCCACCGGTTGTGGTTTCCGGGTTGCCGAACATAACGCCGATCTTCATACGGATTTGATTGATAAAAACGAGGGAGGTTTTACTCTTGTTGATGATACTGGTAAGTTTACGCATTGCCTGGCTCATCAGCCTTGCATGGAGTCCCATATGACTGTCGCCCATCTCGCCTTCGATTTCGGCCTTCGGTGTCAGTGCGGCGACGGAATCGACGACGATGATATCGACGGAGTTGGAGCTTATCAGCATCTCTGCGATGTCGAGCGCCTGTTCGCCTGTGTCGGGCTGGCTGACCAGCAGGCTGCTGACGTCGACTCCAAGCCTTTTTGCCCAGGTTGTATCGAGTGCGTGTTCGGCGTCGATGAATGCGGCTACGCCGCCGCTGCGCTGGGCGTTGGCGATTATATGCAGGGCGAGCGTTGTCTTACCCGAAGATTCCGGGCCGAACAGCTCGGTGACTCTGCCGCGAGGGATGCCTACTCCGCCGAGCGCGATATCGAGTGAGAGTGAGCCTGTGTTGATGCCTGCGATTTTTGCGTACAGATTCTCGTCCATCTGCATTATCGCGCCCTGGCCGTATTGTTTTTCGATTTGCGCGATGACCCGCTGCAGGGCGTCCTGCTTATCGGTTGTTTTCGATGTTGTTTCAACTTTTTTTGTTTTTGCCATCTTTGTTCTACTCCTTAATTATTTATCTCGCTGTATACTGAACGATTTTTCAGCTTAATTTTAATTCGTAGTTTCCCAACATGGTATAGGCCGGGCCTTGCGGTGTCAACCGGCTTTGGTAGACCGTGACCGAATCTGCCGAAGTGATTCCGAGGGCGAAGTCGGTGTATTCGTTAACTAAGTTGGCCAGTTTGAAACCCGCCTTCGAGTTTCTTATCCGACATAAGGTCAGGTGAGCGGCGAATTTTCTGTTTTCCATCGGCCAGCCCGCCTCGTCCAAATTCAGTTCAAGCTCCTGCTGTAACTCGAGCAGGGTTTCGCAGTCTTCTCCGGCGCCGACCCAGAGTACCCTTGCGCTTTTGCCGCCGAAACAGCCTACCTTTTTTACTTCCAGATCGAAGCTTTTATACCGGCTCGCTACGTCTTTGGTTATGTTGCAGACCTCGACCACCTGCTCATCCTTAATCTCGCCGAGAAATTTCAGCGTCAGGTGGATATTCTCAGGCTCGACCCACTTGACGTCGCCTTTTCGAATATCGACCTTACCTTGCAGTTCTTTCTGCAAATTGCCAATTGCCTTCTGTATTTGCTCGTCTATGTTTATCGCTATAAAAACTCTCATCATTTATATACTCGAAATACCAAACACACCCAGACCGCCAAGATTCCAAATGCTCCGGCCATTAGAACATTTTAACAACTTGTCTTATTTTAATCTCTTATTACGCTGATTTCACGGAAAAAACAACGAAATCATCTATGAGTAATTGTTTTGTGCCTCATTACTCTCCCCAAAGAGCATCTCTTTTTGAAGACATGCCGAGATCGTCAATTTGTTTATCTATATAATTTCTTATGCAAGATTCGGATGTTCCATCAAATATCGACATTGTGCTCTTAATTATGAGCTTTAAAAAATTAAAATAAATATCTGAACACTCTAAATGTGAAAAATATTTCCATAAATTGACGGCGGGATGGAACATTTCCGAAAACTTATTAGAATTCTTATCAAGGTCATAATTAAAAGCCGGCCATAGTAACCGGCTGTATCGCTCATGTGCTTCAATGTAAATTTGTATGAAACTTTGGTTTTGGATTTTATTAATAAGGCAAGGATCTAATAATATATCCGGGCATCTTGTTTTTTCTTTTTCTAAACTCACAGCGGCAACAACGCCTTCACCAATGACGATATGTGTTAAACATAGCTTATTATCGATTATTGATGGAGCATTAGGGGGAATTTCTACATCACCATACACAACACCACCGCGGAATAGAACTGGAAACCGATATTCAATTTGGTCTTGTTTTCTTATCTGCCCATTCTCTTCAGAAATTTTGGTAATCTTTTCTGTTATAGCGTCGGATCCACCTCTCCATCCACGGTATCCAATAAGGAAAGCTTCACAAATAAAATTACTAAGCTGTGTTAAAAACATAGAAGGTTCTTCATCTTTTGAAATTAAAAAAATGCTATCGGAAAATGGTAACGTATAATTAAATGTGTCAATAGAAGTCTTCTTAGCCAAATCTTTTGTTTCTGGTGGATACGAGTTTGGAGGGTGCATATTATCTTCTGTTAGTCTCCTATAGAGAACACCCAGATAATCGTCTAACATCTTGATTGCACTCTGTTTATCCTGTCGAGTAAAGTTACTGAATCCCAGTAAATCTAAATATGCGACTATTTTTTTGCTCATAAAATACAATAGGTTACATGTTCGTTATCTTACTTTGATTAAATACAAATCTGGGAACGCAAGAACATAAATACGTTTTGAAAAGTACTCAGCTTTTTTTTGAACACTCTGTATCTGAAAACGTGGTTAGTTTGACGTTATAATCGTTCCTTCATTGCGTGCAATGTCGATGATGGGGGTATAGTCATCCTTTTGCCATCGTTCGAGGCCGCAGGGAATCGGCTCGATTCTATAATCTGTTCGTCCCGCAAACTGCCAGAGCTTGTCCATTGTTCTGCACTCGATTTTTTCATCAAAATCAGGTGATACCACTATCAGATCTATATCGCTAAATTCGGTGGCCGTTCCCGTGACCTGTGAGCCGAACAATATCCCGAAGCTGACGTTAAAGCCGTTGTCTTTAAGGTAATTAAGATATCTGCGAACCGAATTTATAATTGCTTCTTCAGCCATTCTATTAAATGCTCCGCTGTTTTAAGGTAACGTTGTGATTCTTTTTTATCCGGTACTATAGGCCACTGCTCGGGGTACCTGCCTTCGAGGCAAAACCTGTTTAGTGTTCCGAGCGCATCTTGTCTTTCAGTGCTTGCTTCAAGGCCCGCCAATTGATAAAGGCTAATCAGGTTGTGGATTTTCGGCGGTGTCTTATTCTGACTTTTACAGACACAGGCCTTGAGCATCTTTTCCATTGCAAGGTGGATAAAAAACAGGCCGTGGCGGGTCTTGCCGGCCTCAATGAGATTGCTGCCGACTTCAAAATCCTCTTCGGCGCTGCTTTTCCAGTATTCAATTTGTTTCGGAGTATTTATCATTTCTTATTAGTACAATAAGGAATTATTCTAACAATTCCGTTGTAAGGGGTCAATTGTCGATTATCTTGCGGAGTACTTACATAACTCACCGTGAAACGATATGTCGAGTCTTTAAGGAACTATTGAAAATATTTGTAAATCCCCGGCTAAAACTTTACCAGTTCGCGAAGTTCATTAAGACGGCCGTCAATATTGGATTTTTTTATCGAAGTCAGACCTTTCAAGGAAAAGTCGGCGACGGTAAAGGAAGCCACGACGGTTCCGTAAGCAAGGGCTGTTTTTAGTGTTTTGAAATCGGTTTTGCCGCTCTGCGCCAAATAGCCCATGAAGCCCCCGGCAAAGCTGTCACCGGCTCCGGTCGGGTCTTTGACCAGCGTGGTCGGGAAGGCGGGCAGTATGAACATGCCGCAGCTATTATCGCATAATATCGAGCCGGACTGGCCTTTTTTTATGATCAGGAAACTCAGACCGGTTTTAAGTATTTTACGGGCCGCTGTTATCAGGTTTTGTTCGTCCGCCAGCATTCTTGCTTCGTCTTCGTTGATCATCAGGCAATTTGTTTTTTTAAGCAGTTCTTTTAAATCGTCCAGATTGTTTTCGATCCACAGGTTCATTGTGTCGACTGCTACGAATTCCGGGTCATCGATTTGTTCGAGCAGTTGCTGCTGGAGGGCGGGGGCCGTATTTGCCAAAAAGACGTACTTGCTGTCCCTGAACGCTTCGGGGACTTTGGGTGGCGCTTCGGCAAGGACGTTTAACTCCACGCAGTCCGTCGTCCTGTCGTCCATGTCCTCGTGATATGTTCCAGTCCAGCGAAAGGTCTTGCTCTTTGACCTGATTTCCAGGCCCGTCAGGTCTACGTCTCTGCCGGCAAAAACCTTTCTCAAATCGAACGGGCAGTCCGAGCCGACAACACCCACGAATCGAACCGGCGAAAAGAAGCTGGCCGCCATGCTGAAGTAGATGGATGAGCCGCCGAGACAATTCTCACTAATCCCGTGCGGCGTCTTGACCGTATCAATTCCAATCGAACCTGTTACCAATAGTGACATATCTATACTCGCTCTGTTTGAATTTGCTTTTCAAATTTTTTGAGGGTGTTATCTATTCTTATCAGTGTATTATCTTTTCCCAGCATCTGTACCGAATCGAATATCGGCAGGCTTACTGTTGTTCCGCAAAGAGCCACGCGCAGCGGCTGGGCGATTTTGCCCAGGCCGACCTGCTTTTCCTCGGCTAAGCCTCGGAGCATATCCTCGATGGCCTGTTCAGAAAGCTCGTCTATTGCGGCGAGCTTGTCTCGCACGATTGCCAGATTTCCCAGGCCGTTGCTTTTCAGCAGGACTTTCTTAACAGCCTTGTCGTCGTATTCGATCTTGTCGTTATCTATGAACAGGAACCTGCACTTTCTCTCGATGTCGGCTAAGGTCCGCGCGCCGTCGCACAGCTTTATAATTCTTAAAAGAAGCTCATCTTCCGCAGAAACGACCGGCGAAGCGATAACGTTTATGTAATCCTTGAAATGCTGAAGGAGTTTTTCCTCCGGGACCATCTTTAAGTGTTCGGTGTTGAAGGCGATTAGTTTCTGGCGGTCGAACAGGCTGTTCGATTTTGTCAGTCGTGAAAGATCGAATGCTTTTACAATCTCATCGATCGGCATAATCTCGCGGTTGTCACCCGGGTTCCAGCCAAGCAGGGCGAGGAAGTTCACCATAGTCTCCGGTAAATAGCCGCTTTTGAAAAAGTCAACGATGTTAATCTCCGGTAGTGCGATACCGAGATATTTTGCCATCGCATCGATTGCGGGCATGTCCGGCGTCGAGTCACCTTTTAAGAACGAATCGAGTTCCTCGCTGCTAATGCCACCCACTTGGGCCAGTTTGTTTAGGTCGATATTCTCTGCGGCCTTGACGGCCTCACGCAGGGCCTTCGGCCGCTCGCGTTTGGACAGCTTGCCGCCGCTGTCGCTGACCGTCACGGACATGTGTGCGTATTTCGGCAGTGGGGCATCCGGGAACAGGGCCTCCCACAAAGACTGCTGGCCCGGTGTATTCATCAGGTGTTCCTGGCCGCGAATGATGTGAGTGACCTTCATCAGATAGTCGTCCACAACACAGGCGAAGTTGTATGTAGGAAAGCCGTCGCTTTTTAAGATGATAAAATCGCCGATTTCACCTGCGGCGAAGGTAACCTCACCACGGACCAGATCCTGTACGGTTATGGATTCGGTCTGCGGCAGCGCGAAACGAACGGTTAC
>CAZKYP010000180.1:0-6524 GCA_964556885.1 uncultured Pirellulales bacterium
TTAGGAGAAATTATGGCAGACAGTATTGAAGTTACACAAGTGGATGTTCAGAATTGTAAATACATTTTCAGGATTGCTTGCAGGCATACTGCTGATGAATACGCTTTTGGTATTATTGTTCGGAAACATAGAAAATAAAAAACCGGAGAAGGTTACTGTTTTGTATGACAGCAGTGTTATGAATGAATTTATAGTAAAGGAAACAATACTTCCCGTTCTTCTGGAAGAAAAAGCAAAGGGCCGAAGAGTATCTGTTATGCCCATCAATGATAGCAACATAGAAAAAAGTCTGCTTATATCCGAATTTCTTATAGTATTATCACACGGCTGGAATGGAGCAGTTTATGTAAATGATCCGCTTACAGAATATAGTTTGGATAAATTCAGAAATGCAAATTATGAAATAACAGTGCAAAATCCGGCGCATGTTTCAAAGGGGATTAAGGAAATTTCAATAGATGAAAAAAAGATAAGCGGCAATCTCCTGCCCGCTTTTGAAGATGGACAAACACATAATGTTACTGTTATTATGGGTTAATAAACTCGTTAAATTTTTCCTTCCGGAGGCAAATAAGTTGACAATTAAGGAGTTATTAAATGAAAAAATATATTACTCGAATGGCATTTCTTTTGTGTATCGCCGGCTTGAACTTTCTGCTGGTATCTTGTCAATCCATGTCTAATGCATCGCAGTCAAAACGGTTCTTATCATATGATGCACAGGCCAAAGAGCTGCTCTCGAAGATGACCCTGGACGAGAAGATCGGCCAGATGATACAGGTCGACCAGGAGCATTTAAAGGACCCGAATGATATCGAGAAATATTATCTCGGTTCGCTGTTAAGCGGCGGCAGTTCCGATCCGAAGGCGGGCAACAGCCTGCAGGCCTGGACCGATATGTATGACGATTACCAGAAGCATGCGCTCAAGACCCGCCTGGGTATCCCGATTCTTTACGGTGTCGATGCAGTGCACGGAGACAACAATGTTCTCGGTGCGGTAATATTTCCGCATAACATCGGTCTTGGCTGCACACGTAATCCGAAACTGGTGGAAAAAATATCGCGTATTACCGCCGAAGAAGTACGGGCCACCGGTATCAACTGGACGTTTGCGCCCTGTGTAACTATTCCGAGGGATGAGCGATGGGGCCGGACATACGAGGGCTTCTCCGAAGACCCGGAGCTGGTATCCATTCTCGGTGAAGCGGCTGTTCGCGGCTTCCAGGGCTCAAACTTAAGCGACCCGCTTTCTATACTTGCCTGTGCAAAGCATTACGTAGGTGACGGCGGCACGACGGCCAGAGTCGGAGGTAGACGGGGTGTAAGGCTCGACCAGGGTGACACACAAATGGACGAAGAGAGCCTGAGAAAAATACATCTGGCGCCTTATATAAATGCCGTCAATGCCGGTGTCGGTACTATCATGCCGTCGTATAGCAGTTGGAACGGCCTCAAATGTTCCGCAAGCAAACGCCTGCTTACCGAGATACTCAAGGAAGAGCTTGGTTTCGAAGGTTTTCTCATTTCCGATTACAGAGCTATCGACCAGGTCGACAGGGACTACAAGACAGCTATCGGGATATCGATAAACGCCGGAATGGATATGGGAATGATACCGAGCAAGTACCAGGAATTTTCCACTTTCCTCAAAGAGTTAGTGGAAGAGGGTGTGGTCCCGATGTCACGTATCGACGATGCCGTGACGCGCATCCTTCGTGTCAAGTTCGCGATGGGTTTGCTGGACAAGAAACGTTCGCCTCTGGCCGACAGGTCTGTGCAAAAGACATTCGGCTCGGCTGAGCACAGGAAAGTGGCTCGTCAGGCGGTTCGAGAATCATTGGTATTGCTGAAGAACGACAATAAAACTCTGCCGATTTCCAGGAAGCTTTCCAGTATCCACGTTGCCGGCAAAAATGCGGACAATATCGGTAATCAGTGCGGCGGCTGGACCATCGACTGGCAGGGTAAAAGCGGTGATGTCACCACAGGCGGCACGACCATATTGACCGCAATTAAAAATACGGTTTCGAAAGATACGAACGTGACCTTTTCCATCGACGGCAAAGGAGCCGAAAGCGCCGACATAGGTATTGTTGTTGTCGGAGAAACGCCTTACGCGGAAGGGTTCGGCGACAGTAATGATTTATCACTTGATCGCGAAGATCTCATAGCTATCAATAATGTGAGACAGGCCGATATACCGATAGTAATCATCCTGATTTCAGGCAGGCCCATGATAATTGGAAACATTCTCGATGATGTCGATGCCTTTATCGCCGCATGGCTGCCGGGGACCGAGGGTCAAGGAATTGCTGATGTGCTGTTCGGCGATTACAAGCCGACAGGGAAACTTTCTATCACCTGGCCCCGTTCGATGTCGCAGGTCCCGATTAATGTTGGCGATTCCAATTATGATCCGCTCTTCGAATATGGTTTCGGTCTGAGCTATTAAGATAAAGTGCAACTGAAATGTTTTATGACAAATAATGTTTTCACTTGGAAGGGGTTTTATATGGCAACGAAGGTAAAATCATGTCGCGGCAGTTTCAGGATTTCGGTTTTATTTAAGGTTGCTCTGATTTTATTCTCCTACTTTTCTGTGGTGTGTGTAAGCTACGCACAGGAAAGTATCGTTGAAAAACACGGACAGCTCAGCGTAAAAGCAAACCGCGTCGTTGATAAGGACGGCCGGCCCGTAGTCCTTCGCGGTATGTCACTGTATTGGAGTCAATGGAAAGGCCAATACTACAACGCCGACGTGGTCAAATGGCTGCGGGATGACTGGGACTGCACAATAGTCCGGGCCGCGATGGCGGTCGAGTCCGATGGGTATCTGACAAATCCCGAACGGGAAAAACAAAAAATCAAAACGGTTGTTCAGGCCGCAATTGACCTTGGGATATATGTGATTATTGACTGGCATGACCACAATGCCAATAAGCATACCGAGCAAGCCCAGGCATTTTTCGAAGAGATGGCAAAAACCTACGGGCAGTATCCGAATGTGATATATGAGCTTTGGAATGAGCCGCTCAACAATCACGACTGGAGCACGGTCATAAAACCCTATCACGAAGCAGTGATCCCGAAGATTCGTGCGCTTGATCCCGACAATATCATTGTTTGCGGCACACAGACATGGTCTCAGGATGTTGATAAGGCGTCGCAGGACCCCCTGAAGTTCGACAATATCGCTTATTCTCTGCATTTCTATGCGGCTACTCACAAGCAGGCTTTGCGCGACAAGGCCGCGGCGGCTTTGAAAAATGGAATAGCGCTTATGGTAACCGAATGGGGTGGCTGCGAGGCCAACGGCGGCGGTAAGCTCGATGTCGAGGAAACGAAAAAGTGGTTCATGTTTATGGATGACAACCAGCTTAGCTGGTGCAACTGGTCGATAGCGGACCTGGATGAAACATCAGCGGCATTAAAGCCCGGGGCAAGCGCTGCCGGCGGCTGGTCCTTGGATAGTTTGAATCCGTCAGGTGCCCTTGTCAGAAAACAGCTTCGAGTCGAGCATCAGCAGGCGGTACTGGCTGAGCTGAAACAAATGCGGACGCCGGACATACTTTATGTCCCTACGCCGCAACCGGTGGTGGAAAAAATGCTGGAGATGGCCAGGGTCACAAAGAACGATGTTGTTTATGACCTGGGCTGCGGCGACGGACGTATCGTAATTACGGCCGCGAAAAAATACGGATGCAGAGGATTCGGTTTCGATATCGATCCGGATAGAATAAGAGATTCCCTGAAAAACGTGGATGCAAACGATGTAGCAGATTTAGTGACAATCGAGCAGAGAGATGTTTTCACACTGGACCTTAGCAATGTCAATGTTGTTACCCTTTATCTGCTTCCGAGCCTGAACGTCAAGCTGATTCCGCAACTGGAAAAGCTCAAGCCCGGCTCGCGAATCGTCTCACACGATTTCGATATGAGAGGTGTAACGCCGGACGAGGTTGTAAAGTTCGACCGCGAAGATGTCTATCGTGAGCACACGATCTATCTCTGGACGGCACCGCTGAAAAAAGAATGAGAAGCGGATAATACCGACTTGTCGGAATTCAAAATGGATTATGTTTTAGGCCGGGGATGTTTCTTTCGTTTTCTGTTCCCGGCAAGGCGGTATAACAGCAGCGGCAGGTAAGGCAGCGCCGGCGACAAATCGCGCGCGCGGAAAAGCCCTATCCGCTTGGCCTTTCTGGCGATATGAATCAACTGCGGCAGGTCGTAGAACCCCGAGCGAATGCGGTTGCGAATTTGTGTTAGCTCTTTGCGCCCGTAACGGTCCGAGTATACATGGCCGCCGATACTGTTGTAGTAGTAACCCGGCGTCGAATCAACTATCTCCTTTAACGGCGAGAACTTCTCGATGCGGAGTTTGTGGAAACTAATGGAATCGACCTTTATTTCCTTTGCGAACTTCGCGATGTAGAGCATTTCCTCTTCGGTCTCACCGATATTGCCGTAAATGAAGTACCCGTGCAGGAAGAAGTTGTACTGAGTCAGAACCGTAAAAGCGTCCCGGATCTGCTGTTTTGTAATGCCTTTCTGGAGCTGCTCCAGAATCCTGTCGTGCGGCGATTCGATCCCGATCAGGAACACTCTGAAGCCCGCTTTTTCGGCCTTCTCAAGTATCTTCGGGTGCCTGGCGATATCAACACGGGCCTGGACGGCAAAGGTCTTTTTGATATTGTTGGCGATAATCAAATCGCAGATCTTCTCGCTTCTTTTGAGGTTCGTGAAAAAGTTGTCGTCGCTGAAGAGAACGATATCGGCTTTTATCGTTTTTAATTCCTCAATGACTGATTCGATCGGACGTTCGGTGTATTCCCTCTTCTGACCCAGCGGATTGAGACTGAACGTGCAGAACTTGCACTTGAAAGGACATCCCCTCGTCGTCAGTATCGTATCGAACGTGTGCCTGGTCAGACGTACACCATGCTCGACCCAGGAATATTCGTGCCTTCTCAGTGACCGGTCGGGAAAAGCAATCTTCTCGATGTCCGGAAGAGGATGATTTTTATTATGGACGATTTTATTTCCGTCCCGATAGGAAAGACCTTCAATTTCCCTGTAAGGTACGCCTGTGACGATCTGTTTGATTATTTCTTCGCCTTCACCTCGAACGATTAGATCGATATTGGGACAGCGCTCGAACAGGAACTCGACTTCCATAGTAGCTTTATAGCCGCCGACGACCGTGGTAACCTCCGGAGGCAACTGAGATACGAACTCACAGATATTCTTGAACTTGGCATCCCACCTGATGCTGATGCACAGCAGGTCGATCTCGGCCCTGATAAAATCACTCAGTGCCTTCGGGTCCTGATATTCTTTCTCAACGCGAAGATCGAGAAATGTTATTTTACCGACCAGGTCCTTCATACTCGCAACGATATATTCAAGACCGGTTGGAGGAAACAGCCCCATTGTGCCGGTGCCATGCCCGAAATACGGATTCAATGCTAAAACATGTTTGTATTTAATCATCTAAGGATTGTACAGGCAAAGAGCCGCAGATGCACGTGAAAAAAAGTCAATTTGTTTCAAAATCCTGATCCCGGCGTACCGGGATTTATCGGGAGAAGTATTGATTTTCTTTTTTGTAATTGCTAATGTTATGGGATGATAAATTAGATAAAATAATGGAGGACAATAATGATATCGATTCTATCGGCCTTTCTTTTAATTTTAATTACTGCTGCTGAATCCAAATCAGCGATGGAGGCAAACTCTATGCCCGAATGGACTAAACAGGTGGGCGCAAAAACAATGCCCCAAAAAACGAATATTTTTAAGGTGAATGATTATGACGCCGTCAATGACGGCAAAACCTTAACGACAAAAGCAATTCAGGCCGCTATCGATGATTGTGCTGCCAAAGGAGGCGGCGTTGTTGCTTTTGAGCCGGGGAGCTATCTTACTGGTTCGGTCTTTGTCAAGAAAAACGTGAATCTCAACATTGATAAGGACGTTACGATTCTCGGCAGTCAGGATATAGCAGATTATCCGGAAATCGATACGCGTGTGGCCGGATTGGAAATGAGATGGCCCGCTGCCCTGCTCAACATCATCGACCAGGATAATGCGGCTATAACCGGAGATGGGATTGTCCACGCGCAGGGCAAACCGTTCTGGGATAAATACTGGACCATGCGCAGGCAGGAATACGAGCCGAAGGGCCTCCGCTGGATTGTTGATTACGATTGCACGCGGCCGCGAACGCTTTTGGTCCAGAATTGCTCGAACGTTACCCTAAAAGGCCTTACCCTCAAGCAGGCCGGCTTCTGGACCGTCCATATTCTCTACTGCAAATATGTAACTGTCGATGGACTTGTCATCCAAAATAACATCGACGGCAGCGGCCCGAGCACCGACGGAATCGACATAGACTCCTCGACCTACATCCTCGTCGAAAATTGCGATATCGACTGCAACGATGATAATTTCTGCCTCAAGGCCGGACGCGACTGGGACGGTCTGCGGGTGAACCGCCCTACCGAATACGTTGTCATTCGC
>CAZKYP010000181.1:0-6498 GCA_964556885.1 uncultured Pirellulales bacterium
ACCCGTGAATCTTGGCCCGACGCTCAATAGTGCTTCTGATGATATAATGCCGAATATCTCTGCCGATGGCTCTATCCTGTACTTCTGCAGCCCCCGCCCTGGCGGCCGGGGCGCGTGGGACATCTATCAGGCATCAATCATCCCCATCGTTGACTTCAACGGCGACGGAATCGTTGATATCGATGATCTTGTGATACTAATTGAAAACTGGGGTTGCGAAGAGTCACTATGTGACATCGGACCGATGCCCTGGGGCGACGGCGTTGTAGACATGAAGGACCTTGAGGTCTTTATGGATTACTGGGAACAGGAGAATATGCCGGAAATTCCGGAAGAAGACCAATAGCAGAAAGGAAAGTGGAAAATGAAATGGTTTAATGATTCTCGCATCAGCTTGGTCTCTGCTGTATTGATTCTCACTGTCGCGGCTGGTTTGTCACAGGCCGCTACAATTAACGTAGGTCCGGGAGTGGGCTATGATTTTGACAGCATACAGGCCGGGATAGATGCGGCGAGAGACGGTGACACAGTAAACGTGGCACCCGGTACGTACTATGAGAATGTTGTTCTGAAAAGCGGAGTAAGCCTGCAGGGATCCGGGGCGAATGTGACGGTTATAGATGCCGGTGGATATGGAGATGTTGTAGATGCTCAGGCGGATAATGTTATGATCAGCGGATTTACGTTAAGGAACAGCGGAGAGTTTGATTTGGGGCACATGAACTGCGGCGTATATGTATGTGAAAGTTCACCTGTTATCAGAAACAACATAATCGTTAATAACGGATTCGGTATAGGTCTCTGGCATGGGCCTAATCCTGAGATAAGAAATAACATTATAACGAACAATTCCAGTGGTATATACATTTACGGCCTGGATGAAAAACCGAGCGATCCGGATATTATCAATAATACGATAGTGAACAACAAGGTAGACGGGATAACGCTGAGAGTAATGGTTTCACCAATTATAGCAAATAACATCATAACGGAGCACGTTACAGGTATCAATCTTAATTATGTGACCGGGTCACCGGTAATAAGCTATAACAATTTGTGGCATAACAATGTGAATTACATGCGTGATAATCGAACCGACGATACTTTAGCAGGCCCGGGTTCGATATCTGCCGATCCGTGTTTCGCAGAGCCCGGCTTTTGGGTTGATACCGGTGATCCGAACATTATTGCCGAACCAAATGATCCTAACGCAGTTTGGGTAGATGGTGACTACCATTTGAAGTCGGAATCGGGCAGATGGAATCCGAATACGCAAACCTGGGTGGTCGATGACGTGACAAGTCCCTGCATCAATGCCGGTGATCCGAATATGCCGGTTGGTGACGAGCCTTTTCCGAACGGTGTCATAATCAATATGGGCGCCTACGGCGGAACAGTCGAGGCCAGCAAATTATCTTCCGACATACCCATGGTCATTAACGTTAACGATAGTGACAACGGCTCACAGGTGACACTTAAGCAGGGTCAGATTCTTGCCGTTACTCTCGAATCCAATCCCTCAACCGGCTATAGCTGGTATCCGGTCGAAAAACAGGACTCCATCCTCGAAAAGTTCGGCGATACTCTGTATTTTCCGTCCGAGGATGATGATGGAATCGTAGGTGCCGGCGGCTGGGAAATTTTATACTTCACATCAATAAATATCGGGCGGGAGACTCTTGAATTAGTCTATCGCAGGTCCTGGGAAGAAGGTGTGGAACCTGTTAAAACATTTTCCATTGACGTAGTAGTGAATTAGTCCAGCCGCTTTTCCTTTATAAAAACCTTCTCATTAGTCCCGATTAATGAGCTTGGCCATCCTATGGATCGGGATCGAAAAATTTACCCCCTATGGGGCAGGCGGACACCTTAATTCCCCCCGGTCTGTATAAAAACAGGTATTGGAAGAAAGGTGGGGCATAAAAAGACGTGTTTTCATACAAATTCCCAGTAAAACTGTCTTGGAAAAAAGGTTTCTTGACCGTTCAGGGTGATTTTGGTAAAGTTACTGGTCTTGTGTGGGGAAAATCATGTTGTTTAAGAGTGTAAATGGGAAATCCTAGGTTACGAGGTAGTAGTCAAATATGCACCGGAGAGGATACCGCTGTTTGTCTGAACTTTTGGAGGATTTAGGATGACACCAGCAAAACACAATGAACAAGGGTTGAGAAAAACGAGGATACCTGCACTGGGAGATATTCCATGGGGAACTCATGTGTGCCAATTCTACCATACAAAAGAAGATTTAATTGATATTTTGGTGCCTTATTTCAAAGCGGGATTGGAGAATCACGAATTATGTGTGTGGGTTACTTCTGAGCCCCTTTGTGCACAAGAAGCTGAAGAAGCATTGGCAAAGAGTATGTCCGGCTTAGAGG
Organism: uncultured Pirellulales bacterium; assembly: GCA_964556885.1. Lineage (GTDB taxonomy): Bacteria > Planctomycetota > Phycisphaerae > Sedimentisphaerales > Anaerobacaceae > CAZKYP01. The sequence goes on from CAZKYP010000181.1 coordinate 2,379, forward strand.
AACATATAAGAAGTGGGCAAATGGAAATCATTTCGGCCGGCGAATGGTATCTTAAAGAGGACGCTTTTAACCCACAACTAATGCTGAAAGAATTGATCAATAAATACAACAAGGCGCTGGACAACGGTTATGAAGGTGTCAGGGCGACAGGTAATACATCATGGCTTGAGAAAAGACTCTGGAAGGATTTCATGGGTTGGGAAAAAGAGCTGAATGAAGCAATCCATCAGTATCGGATAATTGCCCTTTGCAGCTACTGTCTTGGCGACTGCGAGATATCTGAAGTTATACAAGTGTCCAACAACCATCAATATGCCCTTATCAAAAATGAAGGTAAGTGGGAACTGCTTAAGGATGGCGAACGCAAACTCGCGGAAAGAAAGCTTCTTGCCTATCAGTGGCGACTCAAATCCCTGGCTTCGGAATTGGTGTTAGTTGACGAGAAGGAAAAGCACCGCGTCGCATTACAAATGAGGGAAAAGGCTGCCCAGAATTTGATGGCTTCCAAAATGAAGTTAGAAGTGTTGTCTAAGTCTATGAGTTCTGAAGAGTTTCGCAAGATAGTGGACGATGTATGCCAGTTGCTCAGCGCAACAACTCGCGACCTTCAGTCCTTGTCACTTGAAATTAATAGTCCCGTATTGTACGAGCTGGGTTTTGAGGAGGGGGTGGATTGCCTGGTCGAGGCGCAAATTAGTAAAAATAGCGCGATTAAGTCCAAATTCGAGAATGATGGCCAGGTCAAGCCCCTAAGCAATGATGTTAAAGTTCTTTTGTTTCGGAGCGTAAGGGAGCTGCTCTCTAATGTTATCGAGCATTCGCACGCACAAAACGTAAAGGTTTCTATTTGCAAACTTGGCAGTCAGATAGAGGTCAGGATTGAAGACGATGGAGTTGGGTTCAGCCCTTCTGAAATAGCTCAGAGAAATGGCAAGCAAGAGGGCTTTGGGCATTTAGGTATTGGCGAACGATTGAGAATGTTAGGTGGATATCTTGAGATTGACTCTAAGCCTGGGCAAGGGTGCAGAGTCACGATGAAGGCACCACTGACCAGCGACAGTTAAAATTGTCGGTAAAGGATAAAATAGGGACGTTTATTTCTGTTACCTTATCCAGTTCTTTTACTTTTGTTTATTTACAATTTAAAGCCTGATTTTTCTTCTTTTCGGTCGACCATCTGGTCATGGTCCCACCTCAAGTGAACAAAGCCTAAAAATATTTTAATTTCCCTAATTATTTCCATTTTTCCATACCATTGGAATTCCGTTTTTTGGAAACTTAAACTTTGCTGTTGCTAATCCTCCGGTCGACGAATTTTTGAAATGTATAGTTACTGTCTCATCACCAGAAAAGACAACTTTTTCCTCGCGCCAAAGCGCATGACTTTTACCATGGATTGTCAAGAGGTGACCAAATGCAGCTACAAATGCATCGATGTTTTCCGAATAAGCCGGTAGAACAGCTATGCCAGGACTATTCTGAATTGGGAATAGTCTATCGTTAAGGAAATCCCTATCTTGGGTTATAAGAATCCGATTCTCTTTTCGAGCGAGATCAAAAACTTCTTTGTCATCTCTGCCTTTTAAACCAAAGTTAGCAATTGATTTTATATCGTAACCTTTCTCTTTCAATACTATGATCAGATCTTCTGGAACATTCTCATCTACAAGAAAACGTGTTCGCTTTCTAAAAGTGTTGATTTCTGTATTTATTTTTTTCCATTCATTTTTTGAAAAATTAATTTGTTCCCAGGGCATAAGTTTTCACCCCACATTGTTTATATGGTTTCCGTATAGCATCCCAAGCCTCTATTCGTAAAGCAAGAAAGCACAAACTACGACGTTGCCGCTTCGAAGCTATCATATCCGCTATGTTCAATTATAGATGTTGTTGCCTTATTGAGCAAGCACATTCGGACCTTTTTATTACGAAGCGTATCTCACGGGCTAAATATTGATTCACCCCATTTGATAAATATAAAAAAATACTATCTAATGGGGTAAAAAAACAAATTTTCTCCAAAAAAAGCGAAAAAAGCCCCTCACCGGCCTGCGGCCGGAATTCCTAACCACCATAAAAACCGTATCTCATGGTCAACTTTTCTATGGTATCCTGTCAGGGAGGTTCGTAAAATATCATTCAAATAGCGTTAATTAAAACAGGAGGTATGTAAAATGAGGAATTCTTTGTTGAAGCTCTCGATTATGACGTTTTTGCTGTTCTGTGCAGGCGGAATAATATGTTCCTGCGGCTCACAAGAGGAAGCGGCGTTAGAAGCTGAGGTAAAAATATTAAACGAGAGCGTTTATGTGTGGAACAGAGGCTCGCAACCATGGGCCGGGGGGGCGGTATTTCTAAATGAACGGTCCCTGGGGATTAAAAAGACGTTTAAGACAATAAATCCCAAAGGTTTTGCCCAGTTGCCCCTTCGTGAATTTAAGCAGGATTCCGAGCCCATATCAGATTCCTTCAATCTCAAATTCGTATTGGTGGAAGTGGAGGGTTACGCTCCAAAAAAGTTTAGTGTGGAGTAGTGATGTGCGTTAATGCACTTACCCGAAACGCTATACTTGTGCCTAAGGTATGTTTCACGCTGCATACTTGAGTCAGGAGTAAAGAACAATTTCCCATACATTTGCCTGTTGTCACTTGATTTTTCGGCCGGATTATGGTATAATACGCATTGAACTAAGGGATAGTTCATTGTTCGTAGTTTGTTGCTTGCCCCGCCGTTTTGCTCCATAGGAGCAGTGGGGTTCATCGACAATCAGGGAGAGCAAACCAGAATCAAATTAAAAATTAAAATGTAAAAATCAAAACCACAAAGCAAAAATCAAAATCCGTCCAAAATAAGTCGCTTCATCTTTGCATTTTAATATGTCATTTTGCTATTTGATCTTTAATATTTGATATTTCAGCGAAGCGAAGGAATCAATTGTTCAAAAAACTCTGTGCCTTTGTGCCTCTGTGCCTATGATTAAATTATGCAAAACAAAGCCAATCCTTCGACTTCGCTCAGGACAAGTTTATTCGTTCTGCGTGCTGCGTTCTGCGAAAATGAATTTGAAAAAACAAACACAAGTTCTACAGCCGCACCGTAACACCATAATCAAACAATTTGGTTTTTAGTGGGAAATGCCGTCTTCGAGCTGGGATAGTATTTTTTTGGCCTTCGATATCTTGTTGCCGGCCGGACCCTGCCAGCGAATATCGGCGTTATTCTTTACCAGCTCTTCAATCTTTTTACAGGCCAGAAGCACCGTTGCATGATTCTTGCCACCCATGACCCGTCCGATTTCCGAGGACGACATTTTCGTGTGCTTCCTTGTCAGATACATGCTGAAATGGCGGGCCAGTGACACTGTCCTGTTTTTCCTGGCTGAGTGTATGTTGGCCGGTGTGATACCGAAATAGGTTGCAACGGCGGACTCGATGTCCGAAACGTGCACTATGGGGTCGCACCTGTCAAGATGCTCGGCCAGGACGTCCTTGGCCATCGATGTGCTTATCCTTTCGTTTTTCAGCGACGAATAAGCAATTAGTTTCAGCAGGGCGCCTTCGAGCTCCCGCACGTTGGTGTGCAGGTTTTCGGCGATGTATTTTATCGCGCTTTCACCGATGGGCTGGCACTGGCCCTGAAATTTATTTACGTACTGCCTGCATATCTCGCAGCGCGTGGCCATGTCGGGATTGTCGATCTTGACGACCATACCCGATACGAATCGATTCACGAGCTTTTCGGACAGTTGGCCTATCATCTTCGGGTGGGCGTCGGATGCGAGGACAACCTGTTTGCCAGCCAGACTGATTGTATTGAATGTATGCAGGAATTCCTCCTGAGTAGAAGGTTTGCTGGCCAGGAAGTGAATGTCGTCGATTGCAAGCAAATCCATTTGTCGAATGCGACGGCGAAAAGCCTCCAGCTTTTTTGTCTTCAAGGCCAGCACAAACTGATTGGCGAAATCCTCCGCTGAGAGATATGACCAATTAGTTTGGGGGTGCTTCTGACACACCGCATTGCATATCCCTTGCAGCAGATGTGTTTTCCCCACCCCGTATCCTCCGTGAATAAACAGCGGATTAAATGGGCTTTTTTGTTCGTTTACCACCGCTTTAGCGG
>CAZKYP010000182.1:0-6491 GCA_964556885.1 uncultured Pirellulales bacterium
GTGTAGATGAATTTTGCCCCCCGGCGGCCGACCTGCCCGAAGAAATCACAGATGCGGAGCTTCAAACACGTTACGGGGGAGTAGGTGGGGAAGGCTATAACCGACTTACCGAAGAAATTGAGCGGCGTATTGCGGCCTGTGCAGCGTATCGCCGAATAAAAATCAGATGATTAATAAATCAGTCAACTTTTCAAAAGGGCATTTATGAAGATTCTAAACGTGGTTGGCGCCAGGCCGAATTTCATGAAAATAGCGCCTCTGATGGCTGAATATAGTCGACATCAGAACATTGATGCGATTCTGGTCCACACAGGCCAGCATTACGACGAAACTATGAGCAAACTTTTCTTTGGCGAATTGGGTATTCCGAAACCCGATGTAAATCTGGAAGTTGGTTCCGGAAGCCATGCCGTACAGACCGCCGAGATTATGAAAAGATTTGAGCCTGTGGTGCTGGAACACAAACCGGATGCCGTTCTGGTTGTCGGAGATGTCAACAGTACGATTGGCTGTGGACTTGTTGCAGTAAAACTGGGTGTCAAATTGATACATGTAGAGGCTGGTCTGCGCAGTTTCGACCGCACGATGCCCGAAGAAATCAACCGTGTTCTCACCGATGCAATCAGCGATCTGTTATTCTGTACCGAACAGGCGGGCGTTGATAATCTTTTGGCTGAGGGAGTGGCACCGGATAAGATTTACATGGTTGGGCATGTTATGATCGATACCCTTTTGTGTCATTTAGAAAAAGCACGCCAATCGACAATTCTTGATGACCTGCAGCGGACAGGTTGTCTCAACGGCGTTGGATTCGCCGTTCTGACACTTCATCGTCCGTCTAATGTGGATGATCCTGCGGTCTTCTCAGGAATTCTTGACGCCCTGGAGGTGATTCAGAAAGACCTGCCGATCCTGTTTCCTGTACATCCCCGGACACGAAAGAATATCTCTTCTTTAGGTTTTCAGGCAAGGGTGGACAGCCTTACCAATCTTCATCTGCTGGATCCCGTTGGTTATCTTGATTTCCTGAAGCTTCAAGCTACCGCCAAAATCGTTTTGACCGACTCAGGCGGCATACAGGAAGAAACGACTATTTTAAAAGTGCCGTGTATTACATTACGCAATAATACCGAGCGTCCCGTCACTGCCGCTATCGGTTCCAATCAGGTGGTTGGAACAGATACCGAAAAGATCGTTGCGGCGTACCGCAGCGCCATGAGCGGCAACTGGCGTCAATCTCAGGTGCCGCCGCTCTGGGACGGCCATGCCGCTGAGAGAATTGTGGACATCCTGCTTGCGAAATTGTAGGTTTTTAATTTTTCTAAAACTAATCAGCCGATAGCGAACAGCTTTCGGCCTCAAAAAAAACCGACACCGTCAGGCGAATTGGTCCTTTCACGAAGTTCAACCAATAACCGCCACATACTCAACGATGCCGGTTGGAAGGGTCGAGTTAATCGACCCTTCCTTTTTTTTAAACAAGTCTGGATAGACTATTCAATAATCATTCTACACTATTCCACTCGAAAATAACAATTTTTTCGGCTCTCTATCTCCAATCTTCAGCACGACTTGTTTCTTAATGACCTATTTTTTTTAGGAGAAACAATAAACCCAACAGAGGTGAAATCGAAGTTAGTTCATGCTATCGCAAAAACCGGGAAAGGAATTTTATAGACTTTTCTTCAGGATTAATAGCAGTTCGGCTTCAGTCAATTTGATTGGATTGCCTTTCATGCTGCTTGATTTTTGGCATTTTTCAACGATTATCGGGAAGTCTCGTTCTTTTAGTCCGAACTCAGTCAGCGATGGTATTTTCATCGCTTCGCACAGGTTTTTCACGAACTCAATCCCGTCGGCTGCCCGGGCCCGGAGGTTACCGGTCAAAAGTTGAGCCACCTCGTCATATCGAACCAAAGTCGGCGAGCCGGCATCACGCTCCTGCAACGCCTTGACGTTTGTCTCCATAACGAATGGTAAAAGCCTGGCGCATATCGCCCCATGTGGTGCCGAAATCATTCCCCCCAAAGGTCCGGCAAAGCCATGCACCGCTCCCAACCTGGCATTAGCGAGAGCCAAACCTCCGAAAAGACTTGCCACAGACATATCCTCACGTGCGGCGTGATTGCCGCCGTCTTCGAAAGCTCTCTGCAGGGAACGCCCGGCTCGTTCCATGCCTTCCCGGCAGACACCGTCCGTCAACGGATTTGCTGCATTGCAGACATACGCTTCCATCAGTTGGGTGAGCGCATCCAGGCCGGTGCTCGCGGTTATGGATTGCGGCATCGAATATGTGAACTCGGGATCGACGACTGCAACGGTCGGCAGCATCAAGGGACTTCGCATGCTTACTTTGACTTTATGTTCCGGCACACCGAGTACGGAATTGCGTGTGACCTCGGCGCCGGTTCCCGCCGTGGTTGGTATGGCGATGTGTGGTCTGCACCTGTTTGTTAGCGGCTTTCCATCGCCCACGACTTCGAGGTAATCTTCCAGTTGGCCGCTGTTGGCCAGCATTGCCGCTATCGCTTTGCCGGTATCAAGGACACTGCCGCCGCCGATGGAGATAACCAGGTCGCAGTTTGCCTCGCGGGCCTGTATTACCGCCGCTTTCACTAAAGTTGTTGTCGGTTCATCGGGCACGTTGAATGTTACATACTTGATTTTGAATTTCTTTAGCTGTCCGAGTAGTGGATCGGCACGTTTGTTGGTATGCCCTGTGAGGACAAAAGCATTGTTTCCCATCTCGGCTGCCAATGGCGCGACTTCCCGGACAGTACCCGGGCCAAAAATAATATGTGTTGCAGTTGCAAATTCGAATCTCATAACTTCTCACACTTAATGCCGTGTGCCCCTGTTAATCCCAGCCTCGTTCGTTAGGATATACATTGGTGTATTTCATACTGCTGCGAGGTTCGGCCATCATGTCGGCTACGGTATCCCGCCATTTCTGATAATGTGCGGTTTCTTTGTGTCGGGCAGGATCGTCTGGAGTGCGATAGACCTCGACCAGCACGAAGCGTGTTGGGTCATCTTGTTGCTGGATCACATCGAATCTTGCAATTCCGGGCTCCTGCAGGCTGCAGCGGGCATTTTCAATTGTGGCTGTTTTGAAGGCTTTAACCTGTTCGGATTTAACATGAACAAAAACATGAACTATCAGCATGATGCTCTCCTGTGTTAAAAGTCCCCTTTTTTGTTTAGTGGACGTTTGGCTCGGTTCCACTATTTATATGGACAAGCTGATTTATTCGAATCTCAGCAGGTTCAGGCCGGTCTCTGCATCCGGTTTTCTACCGGCGTTGATTCCTGTAATTTCGATTATCGTCACTTCGAGTATCAGAAATGTTTTCGCTCCGCCGCGAGGGCACCCCACAACCACCTCGTCTTTTTTACCGATTGCCGTGTGCATATGCAGTTTCGGTCCTTCCTCGTCGCAGTAGATGGTCCCGACGCCGAGGACCTCGCCCGGTCCGTCGAATTCCCTGAAGTTGCCGACAATTTTCGGTTTTTCCTGTTTCGGCCCGACGACAACGCTGGCTTTCCTGAATCCGCCGGTGATGAAGACTGCGGCCGATTTGATGTTCTCGGTTTCTGCGATTTTCTGTATCGATTCGTACAGGTCTTCGCCTTCGAAGAGCCTGGCCGCGATGATTCTGCCCGTTTTGCCTACTGCATATTCCATATTACAATCCTATAGAAATTCATATCATTCCACTATATTCTAAAGCTGAACTTATCACTGCCGGTATATAAAATCAAGTGGATTTTATACAGGCGCCGGAGATGCGGTTTTGGAATTTACCTTTACCGGACGCCGAATTTGGTTTATCATTTTCTTCAGTTAACATATATGAGTGTGGACAGGGTAACGAAAAGATTTAGTGACAGGTATTATAATTATGACGGAAGAACAAAATCATTCTCGCCGGCCGCGAATACTAATCGCCGATGATCAGCCTGACGTGCTAAAGGCTCTGCGTTTACTGCTAAAGCCGGAAGGCTTTCAGGTCGAAACGGCTTCTTCAGTTAACGAGATTATCGACGCCGTCGGAGCGCGGGATTTCGATGTCGTCCTGATGGACATGAACTATATTCGCGGCGATACATCGGGCCGCCAGGGACTCGATGTACTTTCGAGAATCAAGCAGATCGATGATATGCTGCCGGTCGTTGTGATGACGGCATGGAGCAGTGTCGAGCTGGCCGTCGAAGCGATGCGCCGGGGAGCGCGTGACTTTATGCCGAAGCCCTGGAAGAACGAACGCCTTCTGACGGTTCTTCGCACGCAGGTCGAGCTGGGCCGCGCGCTGCGAAAGGGCAGGCAGCTCGAACAGGAGATTGTAGATTTAAAAAGCGAAGGCACCCAGTCGCTGATTGCCCGGTCCCATGCGATGCAGCCGGTTCTGGAGGCCATAGCCAGGGTCGGGCCGTCCGATGCCAACGTGCTTATCACCGGCGAGAACGGTACCGGCAAGGGCGTTGTGGCGCAGGCCCTGCACGCCGCGTCCAACCGTAGGGACATGAACATGGTGACAGTCAACACGGCCAGCATACCGGAGAGCGTTTTCGAGAGCGAGCTGTTCGGGCACGTGGCCGGGGCGTTTACAGACGCCAAGTCGGACCGCATCGGCCGGTTCAAGCTGGCCGACGGCGGCACGCTTTTTTTGGACGAGATTGCCACAATCCCGGCCAAGCTGCAATCCAAGCTGCTGCGGGTCCTCGAAAACGGACAGTTCGAACCTATCGGCTCGTCCAGGACATGTCACGTGAATGTGCGTGTCCTGTCGGCGACGAATGCGGATTTGCCGGTAGAAGTCGCGGAAGGAAATTTCCGGCAGGATTTATTTTACCGTTTGAATACGGTCCAGATACACGTCCCGGCTCTGCGTGACCGCAAAGAAGACATCTCGCTTTTTGCCACGCATTTTTTGCGCAGTTATGTCACGAAGTATCGCAAGCCGATAACAGGTTTTGACGCCGCGGCGATGGAGGCATTGTGCGGCTACGCATGGCCCGGCAACGTGCGTGAGCTGGACCACTGCATCGAGCGGGCCGTTCTGATGACTCAGGATGAGCTGATAAACCTGCGGGACCTTTCCCTTCCCGCTCGGCAGGTCGATGATGTCCGGCCCGAGGATATGAAAATCGAGGACATGGAGCGTCTGGCCATACGCAAGGCGATGCTGCGGTTCGACGGCGACGTGAGCAAGGCCGCCGATGCGCTGGGCCTGAGCCGCGGCGCGCTGTATCGCCGCCTGGAGAAATACCAGATTCAGTAATATGAAATTCGAACGCCAAATCCTGGTCCGGTCGCTGGCGGGCGGACTTGTTGCCTGCCTGTTCGCGATATGGCTGATTTGGACCAGTCCCGAAAGGTTCGATTCGCGACAGGCACGGGTGATATTAACGGTAATTCTGCTGCTGTTGTGGCTCGGTTTTACATTCGGTCTGCGAGGCAGGGTTGTATACCAGTTGCGAACATTATCGAACATGCTCGAAGCCTTGCGGGAGGGCGATTACTCGCTGCGGATTCGCGGGGCCGACCCTGAAGATGCGATGGGCGAGCTGGTTTACGAGATCAACGCGCTAACGCGGTCATTGCAGGAGCAGCGGTTCGGAGCGGTTGAAGCGACGGCACTTCTGCGAAAAACTCTGGCGCAAATCGAAGTTGCCATGTTCGGCTTCGACCAGGAAGGGCGGTTGTGCCTTGTCAATGACAGCGGCCAACAGGTCCTGGGTGGCAGCGAAAAGGAAATACTCGGGCGAAAAGCGAAGAACCTCGGTCTTGCGGCCTGCCTGGACGGAAACACGCCGCGGGTGGTCGATTTGGCACTGCCGGTCGGCCTGCGACGCTGGGAGCTGCGGCGGACGACCTATCGCGAAAAAGGCGTCTCGCACCAGCTTATATTCCTGTCCGACCTGACACGAACGCTGCACGAGGAAGAGCGCCTGGCGTGGAAACGGCTCATACAGATTATGCGTCACGAGATTAATAACTCGCTGACGCCCATCCAGTCGGTGGCCCATACGCTGCAGGACAGAGTCAGTAAGGAGCTCCAAACAAGCCAATGGCAGCCGGATGTGCTGGAAGGGCTGGAGATTATCGCGGCCCGTTCCGATGAGCTCGGCCGCTTTATCGAATCGTACTCGAAACTAACTCGCCTGCCGGAGCCTGTCTTCGGTAAAGTAAATGTGCGCCCGTGGATTCAGCATGTGGCCGCTCTGGAAACGCGGGTGACTGTCACCGTGCAGGCCGGGCCGGATGTCACCATCGACGCCGACCGCGGCCAGCTCGAACAGCTACTTATCAACCTGATTGCCAATGCGGTTGAGGCCAACCTCGAGGCTTCGCCGGATGACCACGGCCGAGTCGCGGTCGGCTGGCGGATTGAAGGGCGGCAGTTGCAGGTCTGGGTCGACGACGAGGGGCCGGGGCTGGACGAGACGAGGGACGTCTTCGTGCCGTTTTTCACGACCAAGGTCAAAGG
>CAZKYP010000183.1:0-6484 GCA_964556885.1 uncultured Pirellulales bacterium
CATTTACCTCGGTTGATTTTCCTTCACTCTAATCAATCCTTTAGATGCTTATTTTAATGTCCAGTGTTATATCGGCAGGTTCTAAAGGAAAAGACAATTTTGCTGTATTATGTCTTGTTTACCGGGGTATAAGCCTTCAAAAAACTGTCTGAATATATCTGCTTATTCATTAGCATTTCGGCAGTAGCTATGACATTCATAAGGTTATTATCGAGCACATCGACAATTGCCGAGTCCAGGCCGCGGGAAATCGCCATAGCTAAAAATACACGATTTATCAGACTTCTTTCCGTTGCCCCCTGTGAAAGATTCGAAAGACCTATAACCATGTGCGGCGCCGGCTCGGATAAATACTTTATCTGGTCCATGGCGGTTAAAATATTGCCGGGCTGGACCTGGGCATTAGGGACTTTTACCGGCAGGACTATCGGGTCGATAAACAATCTTTGCGTGTCGAATCCTATTTCCATCGCCCTGGAAATAATTTCCGCCGCTGTGGCTACGCGGGTATCGATATCCTGGGGCACGCCGTTTTTGTCCATAGTCAGGGCAATGATATTCGCCTTCGGACCGGCCTGGGTTGCCATTTCGATGTATTTGTCGAATATTTCCTCGTCGCTTTTCTTGTTTAACGGAGTCGAGTTCAGAATTACTCCGTTGTCGGGATTAATGACTTTTAAGCCTGCTGCGATGACATTCGGTTTCTGTGAATCCAGACTCAGCGGCGTCGAGCAGGTTTGCTGGATTGTTTCGACGAGCCACTGCATCGCGTCTTCCTGGTCCGCCGCAGCAGTGCCGATGTTTACATCCAGATATGTGGCACCGGCTTCCGTTTGCTTTGCCGCTAAATCCTGGATAACTTTTTTGTCTTTGTCGGCAATGGCCTGTTTGACGTTAATGAACATGCCATTGATACGTTCTCCGATTATTATCATTAATTCAATCTCCGTGTTTCAGACGAATGGTTCGAACATGAATTATGCTCTCACCATATTTGATCGATAAAGTTTTTAACAGTAGCTACAGCCCGGGGATGTCGCAGGCGAATGATATCGACGCCGGCCTGCAGCAGGCATACCGCCGTAGCTGCTTCCCACATCGGTCCCCGGTCGCCGGCTTGCCCCCAGCCCGGGGCGTCGGTGAGCTTTGCTTCCTTCGCCCTCCATGATTCGTAACCGACATCGCAAATCGCCGGCATCGCCATCATTTTATCGCCGGTTAATGCGGCCAGACGCTGGCGTTCCTGGATCGAATAGGCATACTCTATCCCGTAACCCAAAGCCCCCGTGGACTGGAAGGTAACGATTCGTTCGAGCGGAAAGCCCATGTCGGATACGAGAATGTTGACCTGTTTGGCTATGTTGATATCAATCGGCGCCTCGGTGATGAGGTAATGGCCGTCGGCCAGGGCGATAGCGGTCAGGGATTTGTAATTGTTCTCTGTGACCGTTCCTATCAGGCATTTTTCACCCTTGGCGGCGCCGCTGACTTTTGGCATGACCTGGTTGTCCTTTTCATCGTTGCCGCAGCACCACAGAACCAGTGGTACACCAACCGATTTGAGTACTGCCTCAGTGACCTTAACGGCATGAGCGGCGTCTGTATCCTCGTTATCGGGATGGATACCATCGAACTTGATACAGATTAAATCTGCTCCGAACTCTTCGACGCATTTTTTAGCCCATTGGCCGGGATTGCCTATTACGTCTTTGTAAGGTTCTATGAGGGCATCCGGCCAGTCCGTCGGCTCGCAGTCCAATACATCCATCGCTATTATCGGCTTTTCGCCTTTGTCTTCGACCGAACCGCCGTAGACGATGTTTTTCGAACCGCCCACGGTTACTGTGCGCGTTCGAGTACCGCCGTCGTCTTTCGTAGCTCCAAGAGTAACACGATTTACCGAACCGACAAAACCATCTGAAACTTCAGGAACAGGCATTAATCATTCTCCGAAAACAGTTTATCATTGATTTCTTACAGTTCTTGGCGAACTTACGGCTAAAATTCGTTCGATTATTGTGCAAACCAACGAATAGGCCGGATTATTTTTATTAAGGTCAAAGACCGTCTTGCCCTGCATCGAGGCTTCAAAAAGACCTTTATCATAGGGTATATTTCCGAAGGATTCAACATCATTTCGCGTATTATATTTCATCTTTTCTGCCGTTTTGTTCCATAAAACACCGATTCGCCCAACCGATATCGGTAATTTCCCGGCAAGAGAGGAAATTCTTTCGGCCGTAACCAAGCCGATTGGGGTAGGCTCGGCGACGATGCAAAGCACATCGACGTTGTTGGTGGTCCGACGGGATAGGTGCTCCATTCCGGCCTCATTATCGATAACCACATACCGGTATTGCGAGCTGAGTTTATCCAGGAACTTCCGCAGCAGGTTGTTGACAGCACAATAACAGTCAGGTCCTTCCGGCCGGCCCATGGTGAGTAAATCGAATCCTTTGGATTCGGTAATCGCCTGCTGGATGCCGTATTCGACAGAGCGCACCCGGTCCATGCCCGTATTGGTCGGTGGTTTGGCCCGGGAGTCTTCGCGGATATCCGCAACCGTGCTGACCGGCTCGACGCCCAGCGTCAGGCCCAGGCATGAGTTGGGATCGGCGTCCACGGCAAGGATTGAGCCGCTGTCGGCCTGTTCCAAAAGAAATCTGATAATCATAGCAGCGGTCGTGGTCTTGCCCGAACCGCCTTTTCCGCTAATCGCGATTGTTGTTGCCATATTATATATCCGTTGTTGTTTTCTATTTTGGGTATTGGATTTTCTTTCTTTTTGTCTTTTTGGAGCAGTGTGAGAAAGGATTCCGGCACCTTTTCTCCGTTAAATTCAAGGTTCGGGTCCGCGCCGTGCTCAATCAGGACTCGCCCGGTTTCCACATCGTTGCTGAAAGCCGCAAAATGCAGGGGCGTGCAGCCGTAAAATGCCCTCGTATTGACATCGGCGCCTTTCGAAATCAGAAACTCAACCATTTCGGTCTGACCGTGTGATGCGGCATCGGACAGGGCGGTGCGGCCCTCTAATCCCTTCCGGTTGATGTCGGCGCCGTTGGCAAGCAGCAGCCTAGCGGCGTTGATTTGTCCGTTTCCGGCGGCCCATTGTAAAGGTGTTCCAAAGGTTCTTGCTTCTGCACTAACGTCGGCGCCGTCTTTTATGAGAATTTCCATTACCTGCAAATGTCCGTGGCGGGCAGCGTAATGCAGTGGTGTTTCACTGTTTTCATTACCGGCGTTGGCGTTGGCGCCTTCTTCTAAAAGTAATTTAACGACGCTGGTTTGTCCGTAAGCAGCCGCGGAGTGTAAAGGTGTGTCATAATACCAGAACGTTCTGGTATTTGGGTTTACTCCCCAGGCCAATTGTCTTTTGACTTCTGCGAAATTGCCCTTGCTTGCAGCGGTATGGATGTCCATGCAGCCGGAAATCAGTATTGCAATCAACAGCAGTAAGAGGGGCCATGTGATTAGCGGCGTCCGCTTGTTGGATGTACTGTTGATTCTCTTATGCATTATTGGCTACCCTGTTAGTCACCGAGGGAAATAATGATAAATCCGTGTGCGGCAGGAAATTGGCCCTGGTGAATTCCTCCATATACCCCGGATGGCTCATCAAATCGAAATATGTCATGCTTTCCACAATTTTATCGGCCGCTTTTTGGGCATCTATACTAAGCAGGACAGTCTTTGCCCCTGCAATAGAAGTATTTCCGACAAACTGAATCTTCTCCGGCGGAACATCCGGGAGCATTCCGATTGTGACAGCCTGACGGACGTTCAGGAAGTTCCCGAATCCACCTGCAAGGTATATCGCATTCAGGTCTTCGGATTTTGTCTGAGTTGATTCCATGAGCACCCTTATAGCTGCAAAAACACCGGCCTTGGAACGAATCAAATTGTCGATGTCAGCCTGAGTAATGACTATTTCAGGATGACCGTCGGCTGCCGGCACTAACTGAAATTGCAGTCCTTCATCTCCTTCTGATAATCTTGCATCTCCATCGATTTTGAACCTTCCTGTCCGGTCTATGATACCATTTATGAAAAATTCCGCAAGTATATCTAAAAGTCCCGAGCCGCAGATACCGGCAGGGGGCGTATTGCCGATGGTCCTCAGGGATATGGAGCCGTCGTTGAGAATGGACATTTTTTCGATTGCCCCTTTTCCGGCTCTCATGCCGTTTTTGACCCCGCTTCCTTCGAATGCCGGGCCTGCTGAGCTCGATGCGCAGACCAGCCAGTCCTCGTTTCCAAGGACTACCTCGCCGTTTGTGCCGATATCTGCAAGCAGTGAAATCCCTTTCTGGGCGAACATTCTGGTGGCCAGGACGCCGGATACAATATCTCCGCCGACGTAAGCGGCCACACTTGGAAGGCAGTATAAAAAACCTTGTTCTTTGATTCCTATGCCGAGTTTGCCGGCCCTGATTGGCGGTACGAAGTTGGCTGATGGGATATATGGCTCCCTGCGGATTCGAGTCGGGTCCAGTTTCAGCAGAAAATGTATCATGGCCGTGTTGCCCGAGCATATTACTGTATTTATCTGATTCGAATCGATTTTCTGCCTTTGAGTTAATGCTGTAATGAGGTTGTTGATGTCGCTCACGATGCGAGCCTGCAATTCGTCGAATGCATTGTTTTGTTCTGCATATATGATTCTACGGATGTAATCTTCTCCGAAATGAATCTGGCTGTTGTATGCGGCTTCGGTATCTATTGTGGCGGCGTTTGTCATATTGACCAGATGGGCAACAATGGTGGTCGTACCAACGTCGATTGCAATAGCGAAGTTGGTGTTGCTTTGGTTACCGGCTTCAATATCAATGATTTCGGCAGTCTCGCCGCGTCGGCTTATGGTAACGGTGACTTTATAGTCGCTGCTTTGCAGTAGTCCCGATATTTTTTGGAGTATGTGCAGATTGGTCTGAAGGATCGGGGCGTTGATTTGCCTGCGTATCGTAAGGTACAGGCGTTCGAGGTCGGCCGTGTGGTTCTGCACAGTCGGCGGTGACATCTCTACGTAGATGTTATAGACCAGCGGGTCGAGTTTAAAAATACCCGAGTCCGCAAAGTCATTAATGTGTCTTAGTTGCCGGGTATCAGCGTCGGTGAGGATTTGGCATGCCTGTAAATTATGATGTTTTGGAACGGTGACAGTGATATCGGAAACGACTTTGCTCTGGCAGGCCAGGATAACGTTCCGGCGAACCTGCTCGTCGGTTAATAATGTGGTAGGGCGGCATTGAATGTTATCGCGGGATTCGACTATTACTCTGCATTTGCCGCAGTAACCATCCCCGCCGCAGATACTGCTCAGGTATATTCCCGCTTTGTGAGCAGCCTCAAGCAGGTTCGTTCCCGCCGGGACTTCAATCTTAAGGCCGCTCGGCTCAAAACGTATCGTACAATGTTTGCTTTTGTGCTGTTCCATCGATACATGAATATGTAATTTTGTTCGAGCGTTAAATCATCTGCCCTGTCAGTTCCAGACTTCCTGGAGATATTTCGGCAGCATCGAACATTCCCTCGGGCCCACCATTACTTCCCAGTTTGTTGCTTCTTCGAGCTTGCCGCTTAATACCGCGACATAACCGGGGATTATCAGCTTGCGGTGCTTAACTATATCTTCGAGTTTGTATTTAGTCATTGCGTCGGCGACAGTTTTTTCGTTGAGCTTGTCACCGGAGTAGGCCGTCAGTACGCTCGTGCCTTCGGTATCGACCACGAGGATGTAGCTCGGCACTCTGCTGGCTTCGACGTCAGATTCCAACGTGTAGTACGTCAGCGAGAAGTTCGTGGTAAACATGACGGGAGAGTTCTCGTTCGGCTCGCCGATTTTGTATATTTTCGGTTCCACCTGAACCGGCTTTTGCGGGTCGGTGAAGATGTTCATTATGGTCGTGAGCATCGGCAGCAGGACGTAAGGCTCGACGGTATCGACAATCACGATGCCGGAATACTTGCAAATCAAACTTATTGCGGAAGCCATTTGTGCATCGGCGTTGTCACCCGAAACGAAAGATATAGTCGGATAGCCAAGCGGCCGAAATATTTTCTTTAATGACAGCACCCTGGTTCTTGAAAGGTTGAACAGCTTATCCTGCATGTTTGTATTGTCGAGATTTAGTACAATATCTTCAACTCCCTGGGCTTTTATCTTTTCGCTCAAATCGGACAATTTTTCAATCGTTTCTGCTTTTGCCGCGAGCGGGCAGTTGTTTTCTTTGGCGATTTTGGCCATTGCTTCGGCAGTATCAAGTGCAGCCGATGCGAGAAGGGGTGTCCGGTCTTTGACTTTTGAAACTGCTGCGGCCATTGCCACAGGTGAGTCCGTTACCAAAATTATAGCAAGATTGCTGCCGTCTTTAACCGCCGCTGCGACATGGGCGAATGATTCCGCTGAGCCGCTTTCATTTAGGACCGCAATCGCCTTGACTCCAATTTTTATTCCGATTCGCTCGAACTGCAGGGCGTTAATGGA
>CAZKYP010000184.1:0-6406 GCA_964556885.1 uncultured Pirellulales bacterium
AAGTATTATCTCGATAAATATCTTTTCGAAACATGCCCTGATATTCTCAAGGCACTTGGTAAAGAGTTTGCTGAATATGTCACCGACGACGTGACAATGATAGCCGGCGCCGAGCTGGGAGGAGTCGCCCTTGCGGCTGCGACGGCGATGGAGACCGGTAAAAACTGGATTATCGTTCGAAACAGTAAAAAAGGCTACGGCACAGGAAAACTTATCGAGGGTGTTCTTAAAAAAGGCGATGTTGTACTGCTTGTCGAAGATATAGCCACTACCGGCGGACAGGTCCTCGAAGCGGCCAAAGTCATCACCGATGCAGGTGCAAAGGTCAAGGAAATCGTAAGTGTGATCGACCGCAGGCAGGGCGCCGAAGAAAATATCACACAGGCCGGCTACAAATTCGAAAGCATCCTGACTAAAGACGACCTCGGTATAAAAGATTAATCCAATTCGAACTGAATGTCAGTCTTTTCATTTCCCGGGAGGTTTGATAAAGGGAAGCTGCGGGCCGGGCAGGTAATGTTTAGAATCTAATATCGGGCGTGAAACTGGAGGTTCATGCCATTCGAAAATTCTGCCTCTTCCGCGTCCTGTCGGAATACCTGCTATGTATTGAGCCACAAAACTTCTTGTCCGGAAATATTCAGTCACACCGTCTTCGTCACGAATGAAGGTCACCTGTAACGGATATACCTCGAAACCTGAAACTCCATAGATATAGAGGATAAAATTGTTTCGGGTTGACGGAACAAGCTCGCTGTCATACTCCAGTCCAAATTCTTGAAACAACGGGAATTCCACTGTAAGCTGGTTGGAATTATTTCTGACAAATATGTCACCGGCGCTAAATTGATCATAATACTGGCCGGTGTAGCTTGCATAATCAGATGCTGTCATGGAAAAGTCCGGCCACGATACTGGTGTTGGCATTGTGCACAATGTGGTCAGGGCTACCGTAAAACTTGTACTAAGATGCGAATAGCCGGCATTTGTGAGTGCAACGAAACCGAAGTCAAGATCCGGAACATAGTAAATGTCAGCGGAAAAACCGGGCACATCTCCGCCATGTGAGATAATACGCATCGAATAAAAATTTGAAGCCGTCGGGTGGTAAAAACCTCCATCCTGTACCAGCAAACCATACCCATAGCTAAGCAAATTTAGGAACCATTCCGTGTCCATCTGCGGCTCCTGCATAGCCGTTTGTAACCCATCCGCCAGCACATCGGGTTGGCCTGCCCGAATGAACTTCACTAATTGTGCCAAATCAAGTACATTTGAGAACGCCAGTCCTGCCGGTCTTGCCCAGCCATTATCGTAGGAATTCGGCTCATAAATTATATATCCACCTGTTTCCCCATTCGGGACGCTGCCGCAGGCAAAGTCGCCGTCCTCGATTACCTGTTCAGGCAGAAAGTAAGTACGCATCATTCCAAGTGGTTCGAAGACGTTTTCCTGCATGTATTGACGATAGTAAGTACCACTTACAGACTCAATCACCCAGCCGGCAAGCATATAACCCGGATTGGTATAATTGAACATTCGTCCCGGAGGGGCCATTAGATAGGCATAGGGCGTCTCATTGTATGGGCCGCTGAAGAATCGCGAAAGGGCATCGTCATCTTTGAATCCAGGCGTATCTATTGCAAAGTAATCAGCAATGGCAGAAGTATGAGTCAGGAGATTCCAAACCGTTATACTCGGAGCCCAGCTTGCGTCATAACTGAACGAAAAATCCGGAAGATAATCAGTAATAGGTGCGTTTACATCTACCAATTCCTGTTCTACAAGCTGAAGAAGCCCGATAGCAGTCAAAGATTTCGTTACGGACCCAATGCGAAACAGCGTTGTCGGCTGAACCGGCTCGTCTCGATACGGATGTTTGGAGCCGAATCCCGCAGCGAAAGTAACCTCGCCCGCCTCCACCACGGCAACAGCAGACCCGGGTATATTTAGATCCTTCATTTCCTGTTCAACAGCATTGATTAGTGGCAGAAACCTGCGCGTATCAGACTGCTCAGTGACAATACTTTTGAAACTGTCTGGGTTCCTAACAGAAACTAAACTGTCGTATACATCTAATGATTCATCACTTAACTTCGTCGGAACGCTGTCATAGGGCTGGTCGATTTGATATGCACAATATCCAATGACCGAAACACAAATGAAAATCAACGCAGCGGGCCATATAGTTTTGGACATTTGTTACTACCTTTTCAGAGTAAATAACTGAGCGTAAGTGGTTCCACCAATCTCAAAATACATATTATAACATTATACGCATGAACGAACAATATCCTTCAATTATTATGCGTCCTATAATTGCAGCTTTAACAACAACTTAACTGAACTTGCATTACCACCTTACTTTCACGAAAATCCCGACAATTACTATATGTAGTATATTGCCTATTCTCCCGTAACATCCTATCCAAATCCTACCTGATGTTAAAACATATCTATATAAATGTGGATTTTCAGAACTGAAAAGCCATATTCTATCAAAATTCAATATAAATCCCTGTATTTTAAGAAGTTAAATAAATGGCAAACTTTTCTAAAGTTTTCTCTCCATAGTGGTCGATACCAATATTGAAAGTTAGTTTTTGGCTTCAAAAAGGATTTTTGAGGCATACAACATATAGTGGTACTTGGCTTTAAGGTGAAAAATAAGGAAATTTTCACCTTAAAGCAGAATACACGAAGGTAGCTTGAATGCAAAAATTTGATTTTAACAACCGTTTTGAAAACAAATCTCGTCAGATTAATTCGAATGACGAAAATCTTACTCCAGACGAAGATTTTATTATGGAGAAGATTCTTGAAAATCTTAATACGACACCTATTGGACAAGTTTTAAATAAAATTGCATCACTGCCGGAAGTCCGCAAGGAAAAAGTTCTTGATGTACGCCGACAGATTAGTGAAGGTAAATACGAACTAAATGAGCGTTTGGATGTTGCTCTCGACAGGGTTCTTGAGGAACTAACTACATAATATCACATATCGGTACCAACCAATAATCGATCAATATTCACAGACCGATTGGTAAAATAACCGCGCCAAATATTTTTCTTAATATTCTTTTGTTACAGTTTTTTATCAAGTGACTGTTTTGCTTTAAGAGACAATTTCAGGAACTTCATCATCCGGCTCATCCATTTCAACCGGCTTATAACCCGGCATCCTTGACTTCTCCAGTTCCGTTTTGAAAGCGGTTATAACCTTTTCCTGAATTCTCCTGCGACAATCGGCATTGATAGGATGGGCGATATCCGCATGCAGCTTCATTCTGCCCTTAAAATCCTTCTTTGCCCGGTTATCATGGAGAGAAGATCCGCAGTTGTTGCAATACTTGGCCCTGAGATGGTTTTTACCTCCGCACTTTTCACAATGATCGCTCATTTTTCTCGAAGGCATAGCTACGAAATAACCGTTCGAGCCTTCGATGATTTTGATATCACGAACCACAAATTCATTGTCCATCGTAATTGAGCAAAAAGCTTTTAACCTGTCGTCTTTGTTATTAATAAGTTTGACTCTCACCTCGCTGATTTTCATTTTTTTTGCCTCGCTTAAAAAAGTTTACCATCTAATGTTACTCACGATAATGCTTTTGCAGTCGATATTTTCCTCAATTATGCACTTATAATGCCTGGCTTTTTCCTCATCATTGTTTTCAATGATACAGAACATCGCTGAACCACTACCGCTCAAACAACAAGGCTTTATGCCTAAAGATTCAACACTTCTTTTTAACTCGGCAAGACTTGTTACCAAGTCGAAACAGCTTTTTTCCAACATATTTGCGCACATTTTCGACGCTAAATCAATCCTGTTTTTTCTTATATACCCGTTTATCTGCGAACTGAGCTTCTCGTAAAGGTCCTGATTATGCCTGTAATTGCCGTAAACCATTTTAGTAGAGACACTTACGTTCGGAAGTAAAAGAAGAGTTAAAAAATCATAATTTTCTTCTATTTTTTTCACTTTTTCACCTCTGCCCCTACACAAAGCCAGCGGACCATTTAAAAAGAACGCCACATCGCTTCCCAGCTTTGCCGCCATTGTCGTGAGGACCTCGTGACACAGACTTGTTCGAAAGAACTCATTAAGTCCTATTAAAGCGGCCGCCGCATCGCTGCTCGCCGAGCCGAGACCTGAGCCTGCGGGTATATTCTTATTCAAAGTAATGCTTAAATCTGCCTGTATACAACAATGACCAAGAAACAATTTTGCGGCCCGATAAACAAGATTATCCCGGCCGTCCGGCGCCCATTGCGGTCCTTTGCAGATAAGTTCGATGCCGGTCGTGCAACCTTTCTGAATGAGCAACTCATCAAAGAAATTCACCTTGGCCATTATCGTCTCTAACTCGTGGAAACCGTCGGGACGCCTGCCGGCTATTAACAGTGACAGGTTGATTTTGGCCGGCGCAAGCACCGATAATCCATTCTCAATTGTGGTGATTTGTTCTCTTTCTATCATAGCTAATTACGATTAAGTCCAACTGCATTATCTTGTTAAACATTCATAACATCAAATAAAGGCTTTTATGCATATTTTATGATATTGAAGATGTTATTTTTAGCAAATATTTTGCCGCCGGAAATTTATTTCTTATATTTTCACTATGGAGGTGCGGTCTATGAACGTAAAAAGCAAATTCAGCATTATCACCATATTGCTGGCCACAATCGCCGGCATATCGCTCACATGTTATGGAATTTCTGCAATAGCCGATAAATATGTTTGGGCCAACCATAAGCTTAAAATCTACGAAGAGTCGGTCCAGGGCTGGGAGGCCTGTCGACAGATGAAACCCGAGTTTTACAGCGCCAACACCGAGGCTATCAGCTCCTGTCTTGAAAATTACCATCAGGCTCAACAGAACTTCTGGGTCAAATTACCAAAAAGTCACCTGGCGATTATTTATGTCCTGGTAGGTCTGGCAGGTGCTATCGGCGGCTACACGATTACATGGACTATCATCTGGTTTTGCGGCTATGCCGTTTACGATTCGGTCAAATGGTGCATACTTGGCCTGCATACACATACAACCCGACAGGTTAAAAGTCTGCATTATCAGCATCATAACTGACCGGCATGATTTTAGAATCTGCCGGCGGTGACTTTATCTTGTTGTGACTACACCTTAGTCATCACTTGATTCAGGGCTTCTATCGTTACATCGATGTCCTGTGAATCGATACCGCAGTGTGTCACCATACGAAACCTGTTCGGCCTGACAAGGGATAATGTTTTGATTCCTTTATCCGCAAGCCTCTTGATAAATTCCTCCGAGGTAAGCTTGTTGCTGACCATATCGAAAAATACGATATTCGTCCGTACATTTGATAAATCGATTGATAAACCATCTATTCGACTTATACCCTCCGCTAAGCGGCGGGCATTATTATGGTCTTCCTCGAGCCTGTCGGCCATCTGTTCCAGGGCCACGATACCTGCTGCGGCGATGATGCCGGCCTGGCGCATTCCGCCTCCTAATATTTTTCGATTGCGTCTGGCCTTTGCAATAAATTCACTCGAGCCGCAGACCACCGAGCCGACCGGCGCCGAAAGGCCCTTGGACAAACAGAAACTCAATGAATCGACACTTCGGGTCAATTCTTTAACATCCACTCCAAGTGCAACAGCGGCGTTGAATATCCGGGCGCCGTCAAGATGGACCGAAAGGCCGTACTTTTCGGCAAGAGCCGCCACTGAATCGATATACTCGGCAGATAAAGGCGAGCCGCTGCAATAGTTATGAGTACTTTCCAGGCAAATCAGGCGGGTGCGCGGGTAGTGTATATTATTGCCGCGAATGGCCTGTTTGATGTCATCCAGCCACATCGTGCCGTCGGACTGGTTGGGAATTGTGCGCGGTTGGATCCCGCCGAGGGCCGCCATGCCTCCGGCCTCATTGAGAAAGATATGCGATTTATCGCCGAGAATGACTTCATCCCCGCGGCCGCAATGAGTAAGCGTGCATACAAGATTACCCATCGTCCCGCTCGGAACATACATTGCCGCCTCTTTTCCCACCCGCTCAGCGGCCATCCGTTCAAGCCGGTTTACCGTCGGGTCCTCGCCGAAAACATCGTCGCCGACCTCGGCCTTGTACATCGCCTCCCGCATCGCCTGGGTCGGCAGGGTAACAGTATCACTGCGTAAATCAATGATTTTCATCGTATAAATCCATATAAATCTGTAACCGGTGAATGGCAATTGGTTATTATTGGATGGAAAAACGCCTGGCACCGGCAAACAGTAACCATTTACCATTTAACCAGTTACCAATAAAAATGGGCCGGGATGGATTCGAACCATCGCAGGCTTACGCCAACGGGTTTACAGCCCGTCCCCTTTAGCCACTCGGGCACCGACCCATACATCAAGCTGCAGA
>CAZKYP010000185.1:0-6404 GCA_964556885.1 uncultured Pirellulales bacterium
AAGCCAATTTTGACGCAAATCAATGGTTTCCAGGCTCAGAAAAAAGCTCTTTTACAAGTTAGATATTCTCTGATGACAGTCGCTGCGTGCTTATCCGGCTGTAAGGCATGCGGAATTCGCTTAGCCGCGGACTACCTTGATGCAGCGCTCGCACAGGTCGGGGTATTCGCCGTCGGCGCCGACGCTCGGCCAGTAATTCCAGCAGCGCTGGCATTTTGTGTGCTCGCTCATCTGGGCCGCTACGATGGTCTGGTCCAGGTTTGTCTGCAATTTGACCTCACTGACAATGCAGAGGGCTGCGAATTGCTCAAGCCCGAACTCGTTAAGAAAATTCGTGACTTCCTCATTGCAGCTAATTGTCACGCAGGCCTGCTGATTGCTCGTGATTTTCTTCTCCTTCCGCAGGTTCTCCAGCGCCCGCAGGACCTCGTCGCGCATCTTCATCAGTCTGTCCCATCGCGGCTCATCGGCGGCCAAATCGATAGAGTCATCGACCTTCGGCATCTCCGCCAGGTGCACAGTATCGACCTTTTGCGATTTGAACTTCATCGCCGCCCATGCCTCTTCGGCGGTGTGTGCCAGTATCGGCGCCATCATTCGAACAAGGGCGTCCAGTATCTGGTACATCGCTGTCTGGGCACTGCGGCGGGACGGACTGTCGGCTGCATCGCAGTACATCCGGTCCTTCAGAACGTCCATGTAGATGCTGCTCATCTCGACCGTGCAGAAGTTGTAGACCAGCGAAAAGACGCGGTGGAAGATGAAGTCCTCGTAGGCACTGGTGACATTAGCGATGAGTTTCTGCAACTGCCGAACGGCCCACTTGTCTATCTCGAACATTTTCTCGTAAGGAACGGACTGTTTCGTCGGATCGAAATCGTCGATATTGCCGAACAGATACCTGAGAGTATTCCTGATTTTCCTGTAGGCGTCCTGTGTCTTGCCGATGATTTCATCGTTGCAGCGGACGTCTTCCTGGTAGTTCACGCTGGATACCCACAGCCGCAGTATGTCGGAGCCGTACTTTTTTATTTCGTCCTGTGCATTTACGTAGTTGCCGAGTGACTTCGACTGCTTCATTCCTTTCTCGTCAACGGTGAAGCCGTGGGTCAGAACATTTTTGAAGGGCGGCTTGCCCGTCGCACCGAGAGCCGGCAGTAGTGACAACTGGAACCAGCCGCGATGCTGGTCCGAGCCTTCGAGATATAAATCGACCGGCACCGGCCAGTTTGATTGTATCTCACAGGCACTATGCCAACTGGAGCCGGACTCGAACCAGACGTCGAAGATATTCTCTTCTTTCTGCAGTTCGTCGAAGGAGAAGCCGTCCGGCAGCTTGAAATCCTTGCCCAGAATTTCCTGCGGCGAATCTGTGAACCAGCTATCCGAACCTTTCTTACCGATATGTTTGGCGACCGCCAAAACGGATTCTTTGGTGAGCAATGCTTTTCCCTGACCGTTCGTAAACGATGGGATAGGAAGTCCCCAGCTTCTCTGGCGGCTGATGCACCAGTCCGGCCGCGATTCGAGCATCCCGGCGATACGCTTCTGGCCCCAGGTGGGAATCCACCTTACCGCCTCGACGCTTTCGTTCGCCATGTCACGCAGGCTCTTGCCTGTTCCGGGCAGTTCTAAATCTACGCTGATGAACCACTGCTCGGTGGCCCTGAAGATAACAGGTCCTTTGCTTCGCCAGCAATGCGGATAGCTGTGTGTAATCTTGCTCTGTGCAAAAAGCAGATTCTTGCTCTGCAGGTCGTTGTTGACAATCTCGTCGACCTCAAGCACGTTTTTCCCTTGCAGCCAGTCCGGCACTGTGTCGTCGTATCGGCCGTCGTCTTTGACCGGTGAATAAACGGCCAGGTCGTACTTCTGTCCGGACATGTAGTCCTCGAGCCCGTGCCCCGGCGCGGTATGCACAAGACCGGTACCATCCTCGGTCGTGACATATTCGGCAAGGATGACCATGTATGCATCCTTGTCCGTTGGATTTTTCTCGACGAACGGGTGCTGATAACGCAGCCCTTCGAGATCGCTACCTTTGACTTTCTTTTCGCTGACACTGTATTGCCCGGCTTCCAGGTTGCCGGCCGCAGCGACTGCTTCGATACGCTCGGTTGCCACGATCGAAACGAACTTTTGACCGTCTTTCTCGTAGCTCATCGCGGCGTATTCCAAATGTGGGTTAACCGCCACCGCAAGGTTGGCCGCAAGTGTCCACGGCGTCGTCGTCCAGATCATCAGGCAGGTCTTCGCCTCTTTTGCCTGCTCTTCTGTCACCAGGCCAAACTCGATGAGCTTCTTTGTGCTCTCTTCGGTTGCCGGGTAGTTTACGAAGATGCTCGGCGAAGAGATGTCTTTGTATTCCAGCTCCGCCTCGGCCAGGGCCGTCTCGCAGCCGATGGACCAGTGGATCGGCTTGAGCTGTTTATAGACCAGCCCCTTGCCGACCAGCTCTGCGAATACCTCAAGGATACCGGCTTCGTATGACGGCTTGAACGTCAGATACGGATTATCGAAATCGCCGAATACTCCAAGCTCCTGGAACTGTTTGCTCTGGAGCTTGACATACTTTGCGGCGTATTTGCAGCAGAGCTTGCGGATTTCGGGCTTGCTCAGCTCGCGGGCCTTCTCGCCCAACTCGGTCATTACCTTCGATTCGATCGGCAGGCCGTGACAGTCCCAACCCGGTACGTAAGGAGCATCGAATCCGGCCATTGTCTTATACTTGATGACGAAATCTTTGAGGACCTTGTTGATGACATGTCCCATGTGAATATCGCCGTTGGCGTATGGAGGGCCGTCGTGCAGTGTGTACAGCGGAGAGCCTTTGCGGGCTTTGCGGATTTTAGCGTAGATGTTATCTTTCGACCATTGTTTGCGCATCTGCGGCTCACGCTGCACCAGGTTCGCCTTCATCGCAAAGCTCGTATTCGGCAGGTTCAGCGTATCACGATAACCTTTTTCTTTCGTCTCTGACATATCACGGTTCCTCAAATTAGCAAAATAAGGCAAACAGCATAAGCCCCGCGGCCAATCCTGTCAAGGCCGCAGATAATCTTATCCGGCACTTAAATCTTCAGTAAAATCTGTAAACAAAAAAAGCCTTCCAAAGTTCGCTGCTCTGGAAGGCTCTAAATCCCGGTTTCGTAGCTTTCTCAGGGCAGCTTCGTCCTTTCGTCAATAATTATGATAATAGCGATGTTTATGTTAATCTTCATTTTTACTGCCCGTGAATCCGAATTACAATAAAAACACCCTTATACTATAATCATCGACCAAAATCAAGTGCGAATTTAGAAAAATCGATGGTTTTTAATTTTTGTCTTGTTTCAAGTCCGGCTGATCATACCCATCAAAAGTCAGCAATAAGACACCCTGTGACAGAATCGTGTTCGTAGTTGGTTGTTCGTCGCTCATCGATGAACTATGAACGAAAGGTACAGGCTGGGATAGTTAGTAGGAAAAATTGGACGGTGGGGTGGGCCGCTGCCTGATTATGGGTTGGGCAGGAGGATATTTTTCAGTTCGAAAGGGATTTTGCGATGGGTGGGATTGACTGCTATCACGAAGCGAATCTTTTCAATCGGGATGACACCGCCGGAGTCGGAATAAGAGCCGCTGCTGCTTCCGCCGACATTAGCGGGCAGGCGTCGATAGCCCCGAAATACATCAATCGGCTTACCGTCTTTTCCGATTAATTGTCGATCTACCACAATACGGCTCGGCGGGGAGTCCACAACTGACAAGATATTTGTGGAATTCCTTCCCGGCGTTTGTACTGCGATGTCGAGATTATATGATAATCTTGTTCCAGATGTCCTGCATTCGGCCTTGCGTACCTGGATGTTTATATCGGGGGTGAGTGACACCCAGTTGACATTAGGCTCGTACGGCACATCGATATATTCAATTGATTCGGCCATTAGTGCATAAAAATATCCTTTGATACTGCTAATCTGGCTGTTGTCCGATCCGAGTAAGCCTACCTCGAGTTGGATATTCATTTCACTTGGCTGCAATTCATTTATCCGTTGTGACAGAGGAGGTTGTTGAAGTCTTAAAACTGATCTGAGAAATGTCTGCCATCGGGATGGTCTGGGTGGCTGCACATATCGATTACGATAATGCAGGCCGTCATAAGACATACGTTTTATATCAGGTGTGTACCGATGGACATTTATTTTTCGGCCGTTGTCAACTTCAAGTTCTGTGATAATACCGTCTGAACAAATACCTAATGTCGTGTTAGGATCATGTATATTGACTTGGCAGGATAACAATAAACTTTCCACCGGAATCGAATTATTCGTAGGAATTGCTGTATTATATAATGTTTTGTAGTACCTTATAGAGTTCCATATTACGTCGAATTTTTTAGAAATCTTGGCGTCGATTTCTGTTTTGGCCCATGAAGCGGGCATCGTGATTATCAAAGCAATAATATGAATCACAAAAATCGGCCGCAGACGCATTTTTTATATCCATTCGATATTTTTCGTTCAATCGGTTTCTTAGTTGCTAATCCAAGATGTTTTACCTGCTCGCTTATTTATATATGTATTATTGAAACGGAATTTTCAAGAAAAATTTTATATATTTGGTCGTTTGCAACGATTATATGACTTTTTGAGCTATTGAAGGGTGTATCTTGTTGTGCTATAATCCTGAATGCTTGTGGATTTTTCGATTTGTATTATCGAATGATTTTATTAGGAAAGACACTCATGGCTAAAATAAACTCTTTGTTCCTTTGTATCACCTTCCTGCTCGTTCTTAACGCCGTCGCCGGGCCGGTGCAGGACGGCGGTCCTTCGGACACCTACGTCTGGCAGATGCAGGAAATCGCGCTCAGGGCCGAAAAGCAATATGATAACTATTATACGGATGTCACTTGTTGGGTGGATCTGAAAGGGCCGGATTTTGAAAAGCGAATCTACGGCTTCTGGGACGGTGACAATGTGTTTATTGTGCGTATTGTGGCTACGCAGGGCGGCCAATGGCAGTGGGTGAGCGGTTCGAACCAGCCCGATGACAACGGGCTTAACAACAAAAGAGGGCGATTCAAAGCATTCGAATGGGTCGAACGCCAAAAAGTGCATAATGCAAACCGCCGCGGCTTTATCCGACCGACTCCCAACGGACACGCATTGCAGTACGCCGACGGTACGCCGTTCTTTATAGTCGGCGATACATGGCTTGCGGGGACCACGTGGCGGCTGCCGTTCAGGGGCGTCGAACCGGCGGAGAATTATATACCTAGCCCAGGCATCGGATTCGAGGACGCCGTGGCTTATCGAAAAGCACAAGGCTTCAATTCGGTCAGTATGATTGCCTGTTTTCCGAACTGGGAATCGGACATCCATCCAAGCACCTACGCAAACGCCGACGGTCTGTACCTTAGAAACGCGTGGGAAAAATTCGAATACCTCGTCGAAGGCGGCCAGATGACTGCAAAAAATATGCGTGACGAATACGGCAACCTGCCGTTTGAAATGTCAGCCGAGCATGAGGGTGTGGCCGATTTCGACAAAATCATCCCGGCGTATTTCCGGAGCCTCGATAAGAAGATGCTATATTTGTCCAAGGAGGGTTTTGTCCCGCTGTTGGAGACGGTCCGGAGGGACAACTGCCCGGCGTGGAAGGCATTTTTCGACTTTGATGAATCATACGCGCGATATGTCCAGTACCTGATATCCAGATACGGCGCGTACAATATCATCTTCAGCGGGATTCATCTCGACTGGATTCCGAAAGAGTACAGTCTTACCGCCGACGAATTCAACGAGGCCCTGACGTATCATCTGAAAAAATACGGCCCGCTGCCGTTCGGCCAGCCGCACACGACACTCATCAATAATTCCACGTACCTGCAATTCGGCCACGGTCAGAGCTGTCCCTGGCTAACAATGCACTCGGTCGGCAACAAGCCGCGGGACCACAGTGTGGCAGAAGCCATTGAAACTCTTTTTAATCTCGACCCGCCGTACCCGGCCATAAATTTCGAGCCGTATTACACGGGCTGGAACCATGAAATCAACATGCCGAATGGGGAACGTCCGCCGGCCGATTCACCGCGTGACAATTATTTTACCCGCGCTCAGATGTACGGTTCCGTTCTTTCCGGCGGGCTGTCGGGACACGTGCACGGCACCGCCGCATACGATATTACAACAACCGGAGAGCCAGCCGGCGCACGGCCGCATTTCTGGGATGCTCTGAAATACAAATCAAGCGGGTATATGCAGCATCTTGCGGCGTTTATTTTATCCGAGGGCGATAAGTATCAGCAATTACAACTCGCTTCGAAAAATATCAATCCGCAAAAGGCCCCGAACAGTCCGCCGAGAGGCCTGGACGGATGGTCGTATATGATGTGCACGCCGGAAAAAGATTTTGCACTG
>CAZKYP010000186.1:0-6383 GCA_964556885.1 uncultured Pirellulales bacterium
TGGCTTTCGTGATACTCATTTCCATAACGCTATCGCGGCGATTCTGTAAAGGAACATATCGCCCCATTCGCTTTCTATTATGGCTTGCGCTCTGGATGCTCCTCAGTGGCTTTGTGGGTACGTCCGGCTTCATCATTGTCGGCTGCGTCTTTTTTTCAAAGGGAACGGATCCCTTCGAAATAATATTCGTCTTGCTACTGGCCGGATCGATTTTCGGATTGTTTTTGTATGCGCTTAATTTGCCCTTCCTGATCCTGGGCTTCGTAAATCCATTTTTCCGCGAACGTTTTTTATCATGTCTACGTATAAAATCTATATCCGCACCTATTCGTAACAGTAAAACCGGCCAGGAAGTCGGGCGAGATTTGACGCAGGAGGGGTCAGGCGGCTAAAGTTCAATGTAAGTAGTTTCCACATCGAAGCCGTCAAAAGTTGTAAAATTTTAAGAAAATCTGAGAAAAATTGTTACATTTTGACGATTTTTACGTCTTAATTTAAGGCAACGAGTTATAAATACGCGGTAAGTCTAAGCTCAAAAACGAAATTGGAGATTATAAAGATGAAAAAGAGGAACCTTTTTTGGTCTGTAACGGGAATTTTCGTGCTTTTTTTAACATCACATGCCCCGGCCCAGCAGGAACAATGGCTCCAATATCGTTCGGAGCGGGAGGTCAGCGTCATCGGGGGTTCATATCAACAGTCTTTAGAATTAAAATCCGAAAAGCCGTCGGGTATGGAATTGCCGCAATTCGAGGGAGAAGACCAGTTATTCGCCAAATGGCAGTCTCCTATGATTAAAGATGGTTTTCTCTGGATAGCTCTGGACCGCAAGCACAAAAACGGATTGTATGACGTGCTTTATATCGATTCGAACGGGGACGGCCAGCTCAAGGACGAATCGCCGGTTGGGCCATACCGAACCGATCAATATAGTACGTATTTCGGCCCGGCGAAGGTGATTTTTGAGATTCCGGATGGTCCTGTTTCCTATCACCTGAATATTCGTTATTACGGCTATAACGAATATAAAAGGTTATATATATCATCGGGCGGATGGTATGAAGGGGAAGTTACAATCGGGGACCAAAAGCAACATTGCGTGCTGTTCGATTATAATGCTAACGGCACTTTCAATGATAAATCACTCGATGCATACAAGTGCGATCGCATCCGGATCGGTGCTAAAAACAGCCAGGATACTTGTTTTGTCGGTAATTTCATTAATATTGAAGGGATACTTTATTGTCCTGAGGTAGCTCGTGATGGTGCATATGTGAAATTAAAAAAGGCTGAAAATGTCAAATATGGGAAGATTAAACTGCAGGAGTCGATTACGGAATTTTCCGCCGGCGGTGAGAACGGATTATTCAACTTAAAGCCGGAAAAAGGCATTTGCACGTTGCCGGTTGGAAAATATCGAATCAATTCCTGGGCTATTGAACAAAAAGATGACAAGGATGCTAAGTGGAAATTACAAGGCAGCGGTTTTAGCGGCGGCAGGGGTGTTTTCGATATCGAGGAAGATAAAGAAACGCCGCTGTCTGTGGGGGAGCCGGTTTATGCTACCCTCCAGGTCAGTGAAAGAGATTCACAGTATGTTTTCGCCCAAAGCCTGCAGGGCAGGGACGGCGAACGGATAGAATTGACACGAAACGGGTCCCGTCCGCAGGCCCCTAAATTGCATATAAAGAGCAATGACGGGGAATATGACCGGACTTTTAGTTTCGCGTATGGGTGAGGCGGTACATGTTCGCTCTCGTGGCGAGAGCCAAAAAATGTGGACAGACCGTTTACTACGAGTGTCGAAATTGCAGGGCCGTTCAATATTTTAAGTAATATTCTTCGACTAAAGTCAACCGACAGGAAACCTGTTGATACCGGAAGACCGGTGTCATCGGTAAAAATCACGATTAGCGGTGCCGAACCTAATGATGTTGTTAACCGGATACTTGACGGAAGCGGCTTAAAAGACATCAACAAAGACAATCTTGAGGAGCATAGCAGTACATTAGCGGATATGTGGCAGACCAATAAGGACCAGAAGATTGACTGGATTGAGTTCGACCTTGGGACGGTCCATAAGCTCGATGTGATGCAGGTCTGGAATTTTAATCAGAAGTGGTTCACAAAGAGGGGCCTTAAAAAGGCTGATATATCCGTCTGGAATGAAACAGACGGCTGGAAAAAGGTCTCTGAGGACGTCGAGTTCGGCGAGGCCGAAGGCAGCGATGATTATGACGAGCCGACGATTATTAAATTAAATGGTGTGGAAGCTGTAAAGGTCCGGTTCGATGACCTTCAAAATCTCGGAGATCCGGCATATATGGGTCTGAGTGAAGTGCGATTCTACGAGGTCAAAGGCCCGCAGGCTATGAGGCCGCAGCCTATTGATGGAGCAATGGGTGCTTCTCCAAATACCATTTCGCTCCAGTGGGCATCCGGGACTAATGCGGTTGCGCACAATCTGTACTTCGGGACCGAACCAAATAGCCTTGAGATGCTCGGTAAAATAGAAAATGAGGCTGTTGCAAGGTTATCAGGATTAGCTTCGAATACAAAATACTTCTGGCGGATTGACGAAGTTCAATCCGATGGTGAAGTTGTAGCCGGCCAAGTTTGGAGTTTTAATACGAGCGAATTGATAGGCTGGTGGAAGCTCGATGAGAGTGAAAGTGATATTGCCGGTGATTCGTCGGGCAATAAACGCGTAGGTCGACTTATGAACAATCCGAGCTGGAGGCCGGACGGCGGCAAAGTCGGCGGGGCATTGGAGTTTGACGGCGAAGATGACTATGTTGAGGTGGATTATACGGATGATTTGCCTGCCTGGACGTTGTCCATCTGGGTCAAAAGTTCAGCTCCACCGTCTATAGAAGGTAATCCGAGCGGTCCTGTATCTCGAGATAAAAATTTCCAGATTAACTGGAATCATATCCAGGAAACTTTCCTCGGTGCGGCGGGTGTCAAAGTCAACGGGCAGTGGTACGCCGCGAGTTTCAATGAGTTAAAGGCGGATACCTGGTATCATCTTGCGGCCACTTATGACGGAGAGAATCTCAAGAGTTACAAAAACGGCTCTCTGGTTTCTTACAATCCCGCGCCTTCGGGCGAACCCGAATCGGAAAGTAAGAAATTGACATTTGGAAAACACGTGGCTAATCCCTGGTATTTTAAAGGTTTGCTCGATGACATTCGCATCTATAACTATGCTCTCGGCAAGGACGATATAAAGACTATTTACTCCGGCAGAGAATTAACTTCCGGCGGAGAAACATCTTCCGGAGGTAAAGTCACACTTGTCCTGGAAACTGAAAAGGCAAAGGATAATCCTGATTAGATTGCATCTGAAGCAAAAGACTAAGCCGGTATTAATGCAGAAAAGCAACGGGCCGGAGCGACGGCTTGTTGGATGTTCTGTATTTGAAATCTTGATTGTCATCTATAAGCCGGCAAGTTATACAACAAAAGCGGTATATTAAGCAAATAACATGATATTTGCTATCAATATGGCTGATATAAGGAGAGATATTATGCGCGGAAAAACTACAATAATTTTATGTATGGGGATTATTGCTGCTTTTGCTGATCTTTCTGTTGCCCAGCAGAAAAAACAAGTCACATTGTCCGGCAAGGTTGTGGATGCCGAAGACCGTCTGATGGAAGGTGTGAAAGTTACGTTATACGAGACGAAATATAACAGGCAGACTTCTACATACGATGTTAATACCGTCGACCAGGCAGAGACTGGATCCGACGGGACGTTTTCTTTTAAATTCGTCAACGAGGATTCATCATATCGGCATTTTTATATCATTGCCCAAAAGGAAGGACTGGCTCCGGATTTTGACGAGTGGAGCACGAGAGATGGCGATAAAGAGTTTTTGTTGAGGCTTGACAAGGGTAAGGTTCTGGAGGGAATGGTTATAGATGAAAACGACAAACCTATAGCCGAGGCCGCAGTGAGTATTTCTGTAATGGTGAAAGGTGAAAGTGAAAGTCAGAAAGGGCTTAGCGGCATAATAACCAAAAAATTGTTTACAGTTCAAACCAATGCAGTTGGCAGGTTTGCATTCACTAACATTCCTTCCGAAGCTACAGTAGATTTTATTCTGGAAAAAGACGGAAGGGCGACTGTCAATACATACAAACGAGCCATGTATGCTAATGAGAAATTA
This sequence comes from uncultured Pirellulales bacterium, assembly GCA_964556885.1. GTDB lineage: Bacteria > Planctomycetota > Phycisphaerae > Sedimentisphaerales > Anaerobacaceae > CAZKYP01. The sequence goes on from CAZKYP010000186.1 coordinate 4,176, forward strand.
CAATACAACTCCGGCCAGACCGATATCAAGCTTATCATGCCGGTTGAGGCAAAAATTGAAGGTATCGCTGTCGAAAAAGGTACCGGTAAACCGGTGGGCGGTGTTTTGATAACGATTAGCAAAGATTCGGAGCTTGTATATTTTATTAGAAAGCCGGTTGTTTCCAATGAGGACGGGACATTTAGTGCGGATGCACTTGGGCCGGATACATATACTGTTCAACTTGCACGATCAAGTGACACGTTGGCGGATTGGGTGGCAGAGCCGGTTGCAGTTAAGACCGAAGCAGGGAAGACAAGCAGCAACGTAAAAATAGAGCTGATAAAAGGTGGAATATTGGAGGTTGCAGTTACTGACGCTGAAACTGATAAACCTGTTGAAAATGCGAGTTTAAATATACGGGATGAAGGAAGGAACCAATGGTTCGGTGCTTCATCGGATGCAAATGGAATAGCCCGGATTCGCATGATACCGGGTGGATACCAATTCAGCGGAGTTTATAAGCAGGGGTACAATAGTAACAGGTCCCAGGAAAATATTATTATCGAGGAAGGTAAAACAATGCGAATTAAACAGTCACTTAGCCCGATGCCGAAAATTAACGGCATCGTGCGCAGCCGGTATGGCAGGCCGGTCGAAGGAGTCCGGCTTTCGATTCTTCCGGGGTCGGTCGAGGAAATAAGTTCGGATTCCGAAGGCAGATTTGAAATTAGCTGGGACAGGCGAGGCTGGGGTGAAGATTCGACATTCTGTCTTGTGGCTCGTGATCAAGAACGTAATTTGGCTGCTGCAATAGAAATCAATGAGAATACAAAGAATCTCGATATAAAACTTGAGCCGGGCCTGACTATTGTAGGCAAAGTTGTCGATCCGAATGGTATTGGTATTCCGGGTGCCGATATAAGGGTAATGCTGCGTTTGTCCAATTGGGGTTCGCCCATGAGCAGAGAGCAGGAAAAGACCGATGATGAGGGAAATTATGAGATCAAGGCAATCCCAACCGGGCATAACTATAGTATTTCTGCGGGTGCGGATGCTTACGGTGAAAAAGATGTGAGTATCCATTCCGACAACGCAGTTAAGAATCGTCTTGAAATAGAAACCATGGAACTGCCGCTGGCAAATCTTTCGATTACCGGTCGCGTTGTCGATATAGATGACAATCCGATTGTCAGCGCCAGAATTGACGGCTATGGCGATGGTCAGCCTCAAAGATGTTACACACAGACCGATTCGGATGGCAAATTTATATTTGCTCATGTATGTGAAGGTACTATCAACCTGAGAATTGATGCCGAACACCAGAACAAGCGTCTGTCGGCCCGCGTTGTTACCGATGGCGGTGCTGAGAATATAAAGATAGTAGCCAAAGAAGGCAGGCCGGTCGTTCAGTATATTGGGTCCAAAACCTACGAAGAGAAAATGCAGGCCGAGAAGGTGATTGCCGGTGTAGCTGTAGATGAGAGCGGCTCTCCGGTTGCAGGAGTGCCTGTAGGAGTTCGCTGTATTAAAAGAAAACGTGATGACGGCAGGTTCTCATGGTCATATTCCAGTTATAATACTCTGCGGGATACGACCGACAAGCAGGGCCGCTTTGCCATCGTACTTGAAGAGGATGCCTGGTATAACCTGTTGTTCTCACCGGACAACCAGGCCGCTGTTATAGTTTATGATATTGCTGCGGGAACAAAAGACGTGAAAGTCACGCTGCCGGAGGGCGGCACCGTTACCGGTCGTCTTGTTCGAATGGAAGGCGGCGAAAAAATTCCTGTTCCGAATGTCGTGGTAAAGCTTGAACAGACCGACCGTGCATCATTTACCCATCTCGGATTCGACCGTGATAAGACAGCCGTAACAGATTCGCAGGGCCGATTCAGGTTTGAGCATATTCAAACGAAAATACGCCCGCGTGACAGAATGTCGGAAGATAAGTGGGAGTATATACCACGTGTGTGGCAGGTTTCGTATGGTGACAATACTGAGAGTGTGACTTTTTACGAAGACCGGAAAACACAGGAAATCGAGCTTGTAGTTAAACCAAGCACTTCTACCGATTCAACACTAACCGGTGAATCGATACCCGCTTTCGATGGTATAAAGATAGACCTGAATACGGATGAAATCAAAGACAAAATGATGCTTGTCTGCTTTTTCGATATGAATCAGCGGCCGTCACGAAACTGTATAATGCAATTGAACAAAAGAGCA
>CAZKYP010000187.1:0-6356 GCA_964556885.1 uncultured Pirellulales bacterium
TCTATATCCATCGATTCGATATGAGCGGCTATATCGGCTTTTTCATCGACGGTGTACCAAAGAATCTTTGCTTTTGTTTGAGCTGCAATAAGTTCAGATTCGGGCGATTGTGCATTTAGAACCGCCACGGCATCCGGCGAAAGGGAGGAAAAAAGCATGGTCTTGGCAGCCAGATAACCTTCTTTGGTTTTGTGATAATCCAGGTGGTCACCGGTCAGGTTTGTAAAGGCCGCCGCCTTGAAATTTATACCGGCCAGGCGGTTCTGCGAGAGGGCGTGGCTGCTGGCCTCTATAACCATATACTTGGCACCGTTTTTAACCATCTGCTCCTGCATTGCGGCTATATACAAACCGTCAGGTGTCGTTAAAGGCGCCTCTTCCGGTTGACCACCCGAACACGTATCATAAACCACCGTGCCGATAAGCCCGCATTTTTGAGAGGCCTGCCGGATACAGGAACGAACCAGATATGCGACAGTTGTCTTGCCATTTGTGCCGGTAACTGCAAGATTGGTCAGCTTCGAAGCCGGATTACCGGCTCTTGCCTGTGCCAGAGTTGCCATAGCCTCCGTTGAATCTTCAACAAAAATAACTTCACATTTATTCTGTCCGCTGCATCTCCGGCAGACGATGTATTTGGCACCTTTTTGAACGGCCTGATCTATGAAATCATGGCCGTCGTATACAGTGCCTTTAACGGCTACGAAGATATCACCGTCTGCTACCGCCCGCGAGTCGGTGCAAATATTAGGAGCCTGCTGTGATGAAACTAAATTTACCAATTCATTAAAAGTCATACGTTAAAACACCTTCAAAAAGCAGGTTTTTGCATACACAAAAGAACAAGGAAAAATTTTAACCGTACTGGTCCGACTTATGTAGTAAAAAAACGCGGCCTTTGATAATATCGAACAGCAAAGTTCAGTATTTTGAGTTTTTCATCATTATTTGCTGGGAGAAACAGGCAACCCGTATATAATTACAAATATAGCGAAAGTTTATTCCTTGAATTTTGGAGTAGTAATCAAATCAATATTATGAAAAGGATTTCCATCATAAAAATTATACTCCCTATTTGCGTATGTTTGATGCTACCGGGGTGTACTCAGTCTGCTTCCCTACCTGCCGTCGAACCGAAAACCGCCTCGAATGCGGCGGAATATTTTGCCGTCTTCATGGAAGGAAAGAAAATCGGGCACGCCATACAAAGCCGCGTAGTCTCCGGTGAAAAAGTGTCCACTTCTCAAAGATTAAGCATCACCCTGAGCAGAACCGGAATCCCGGTAACCGTCAAAACAAACGAAACAACCATTGAAACCATCGACGGCAAGCCTCTCGGCTTTAGGACCGAACAGACGCTGGGAACAATGGCAATGAAAACAACGGGCACTATCGATGAACAAGCTGAGCTCAATCTGACTCAGAGCTCGATGGGAACCGACCAAAACGAAACACAGCAATGGCCGAGCGGTGCCGTTATGTCCGAAGGATTGAGGCTGCTCGAACTTGAAAAAGGACTCAAAGAAGGCCAGGAATACGAAGCCGAAGTTTTCAGCCCGTCAATCATGCAGGCTATTACGGCCAAAATTCGCATAGGCCCCAAAAGCAACGTCGACCTTCTCGGGCGGGTTGTGGCCCTGACAGAAGTTCGAACAACGATGTATATTCCTATGGCCGGTCCCATGACGGCAACCGAATATGTCGACGATAATCTTAAAGTGCAGAAATCCATCACACCGCTTATGGGCATGAACATAGAAATGATAGCCTGTACCAAGGAATTTGCGCTCAGCGAAAACGACGTTTTCGACGTTGTCGATAAGATGTTCATCGCCAGCCCGGTGACAATAAATAACATTGGTTCGGCCGAATCCATCAAATATTACCTGACCTACAGCGGCAACGGTAAGCTTAGAATCCCCTCGACCGATAATCAGCAGGTAGATATCATCGACGACAAAAGGGCAATTGTGACGGTTAAACCCGTTCCTGCGCCTGAAGGCGTAAGATTTCCTTATACCGGCAGCGATCAAACTATATCAGAAGCCCTCGAACCGACACGATTTGTAGAAAGTGACAATGAAAAAATAGTTCAACTTGCCAAAAAAGCCGTAGGTAACACTAAAGACGTAGCCGAAGCCGCAAAGAGAATCGAGACTTTTGTCGGCAATTATGTCGAGAACCGCAGTCTTTCCGTCGGCTATGCCTCGGCCGCAGAGGTTGCAGAAAGCAGGCAGGGCGATTGCAGCGAATTCTCCGTACTGACTGCGGCTATGTGCAGGGCAATCGGCATTCCCGCACAGGTAGTTGTCGGTGTCGCATACGTAAGAAATTTTGGCGATATGAGAGACCAGTTCGGCGGGCACGCATGGGTCCAGGCTTACATCGGCGGAAAGTGGATCGGACTGGATTCGTCTTTTAAAGGGGGCGGCAGGGGCGGCTTCGACGCCGGACATATTGCCCTGGCAGTCGGTAACGGCAATCCAGAAGATTTCTTTAATCTCGTATCAACCATGGGCCAGTTCAAAATCGAAAAAATAGTCATCAACAGAAAGTGATTATTGTCAATCCCTTCTATTCGAACTGGATGTCGGTAAGGATGAATTCGACGTTGGTGTTTCCGTTGTAGGTATTGAGCTGCGGTTGGTAGGCGACATTGAAATATTCATGCTCGAGCAGCTTTTTTTCCAGCTTTCCCATCCTGAATCCAATGCAGCGCACCGTAGCAGTGTTGTCCGTGATGACGAGCTGAAGATGATCCTGCGCCGCCCCGACCCTCCTCGGCTGTCCGGCCAGACGAACACCTTTCGTGGCAAAAATCGGCTCCGGATTACCTTCTCCGAAAGGACCGAGCATCTGCAGCTCACTGACCGTTTCTCTTCGTAAATCAGCCAACGGAACTATCGCGTCGATCTGGAGCCTGGCCGCAATATCTTTTTCACTCAGATTTTGTTTTGCGTAGATCTCGAACTCGTTCGCAAACTGTTCTATCTTTTCGGCCTTGATAGTCAATCCCGCAGCCATTTCGTGTCCGCCGAAACTAAGCAGGTTTTGTGAGCAGGCCTTGATTGCACTGAGAAGGCAGAAGCCGTGTATCGAGCGGGCTGAGCCCTGGGCCGCACCGTTTCCATTGGCACCGATATTAATCATTACCGTCGGACGATAAAATTTTTCAATGATTCTCGATGCGACGATACCAATCACGCCGGTATGCCAGCTCTCGTTTGCAAGCACTATACTCTTGTGGTCGGGATGATTCAGACCGCGCTCGATGATCATCTCACAGGCCTGCTTGAATATCTTTCGTTCCAGCCGCTGGCGCTGGTCGTTCTGGCCTTTCAGGTATTCCGCTATCTGCGCCGAGCGGGTATGGCTGTCCGAGGTCAGCAGTTCGACTGCAAGTCTGGCATGTCCCATTCGGCCGGCGGCATTGAGCATCGGCGCAAGCCGAAAACCGATATGAAAGCTGTCGAGCTGTTGTCCGGTCAATCCGGCTGTTTCAATCAAGGCTAATATACCGGGCAGCTTCGACTGAGGCAGGGATTTGAGGCCGTAGCTTGTCAATACCCTGTTCTCACCCCGCAGGTCCACAATATCGGCTATGGTCCCCATCGCCGCCAGGCTCGTCGCCCCTAACATAAACTCCCGCAATTTCGGTTCGAGTCTTTTGCCCGGATTGAATTCGTTGGCTATCGCCCAGGCCAGTTTGAAGGCAACCATAGCACCGGCCGAGTCCTGGTTCGGATAAGACTGCTCCAGCGCAGGATGCACAACAGCGATAGCTTCGGGAATCTTGTCATCGGGCCGGTGATGGTCGGTTATTATCAAATCGAGGCCTAATTGCCCCGCAAGCTCGGCACAATCCAACGCAGTTACGCCGCAATCAACCGTTATAAGTAACCTGCTGCCTGATTCTGCCAGTGTTCGAACGGCCTCGGCATTCAAGCCGTAACCTTCCTCGATACGATGCGGAATATAATAATCGACATCGGCGCCGAGCAACCTCAAGAGCTCCCAGAGAATCGAGACACCCGTGATGCCATCCACATCATAATCACCGTAAACGGTGATTTTTTCTTTGTTCACAACGGCTTGTTTTATTCTCTCGACCGCCGGTTCTATTCCCGGCATCCTCAGGGGATCTATCAACTCAGTCAGCTTTGGCCGCAGGAACATACTCGCTGTATCAGAATTGGTGACTCCGCGATTGATTAAAACCTGTGCCAAAAGAGGTGAAACATTCAGACCCCGGGCAAGCTGCTCGCAGCGACCGTCATCAGGCATTATCTCCCACTGCTTTATCGGCGTCCTTGCAGAAAGTATCATTTAGGCCCTGTCCTTTTTATCCTGTAGATTTGTTATACCAACGAGTGTTTATATACCATAAGACAGGTGTAAATAGCAAGGACCGATTTTTCAGGCCCTCATATACCAACCGCCGTTGACGGCTATATATTCGCCCGTGATAAAACCGGCCGCTTCACTTGCCAGAAAAAGGATGGCCTTTGCCACGTCCTCGGCAGTACCGTTCCTGCCGAGAGGGGTTTGCTGAGCGATTTCCTTTCTTCGTTCGGCTGTGCTGAAACGTTCGTGGAAGCGGGTTTCGATGAAGCCGGGCAGGACGCTGTTGACTCGAATCCCATATTTGGCAAATTCTTTCGCCATAGATATGGTCTCGGCGGCGACAGCCGCTTTTGCTCCCGCATACATCCCGGAGCCGGCCGCACCGCCGGTATGACCGCCGACCGAGCCGATGTTGACAATATTGCCTTTGCTTTTTTTAAGATGCGGCAGGGCCGCTCTTGTCATTAGAAAAATACTGCGCACATTGGTGGCGTATATATCTTCATGATAACTCAGGGTAGCAGTTTCGAAAGGCTGCCTGTCGATGAGCGAGCCTGCGTTGTTGATTAAGATATCGATGCCTCCGGCCGCGACTGCGAACTGTTCGACCATTTCGCCAACCTGCTTTTCATCGCGGACATCGGCGGCAAGCAAAACGCCATCGCTGTTTTTCTTGACCTGCTTGAGAGTTTTCTTTGCGCCGTCGGCTGTGAGAAAGTAATGGACCCCCACGAAACAACCCTGCCTGCTGAATAAGACCGCTGTAGCCGCACCGATTCCACTGCTTGAACCTGTGACCAGGACCTTCCTGTCTATAAGGTCTTTATAGATCACCTCGATTTCTCCCTTTATCAAAGCAGCTCGTCAATTGCGGCGGAGATGTCCTTTTTACTGGTCAGGCCCACCCATTTTTTCTGCACTTCGCCGTCTTTGAATAGTATTAGAGTCGGTATCGCGTTTATGCCGAACTCCATAGCGCTGTCGCGGGCGTCATCGGTATTGAGCTTGCAAATCTTCGCCTTGTCTTTATATTCCTCCGCAATCTCCTGGATAATCGGAGCTATCATCTTGCACGGGCCGCACCATGGCGCCCAGAAATCAACCAGCACCGGCATATCGGAACCGTGGACAGTCTTATCAAAATCAGTATCAGTTAATTCAATTACACCGCCAGCCATTATTCACTCCTTTCAACCAGGATTTATTGTTTAACCACCCACCCGGTCTTCCGACCGCGTCTTCAGGCTGCTATAATACAGGATTGTGTCGACAACGTCAATCAGTAAACAAATTTATAAAAACACAAACCATTATTGGAATATTCAGATATTATAAACCATTATTATTTACCACCCCTTAGGCTGCAGCAAATCGCTGACCGGCTCGTTCCACCATTTCGGGTCCCTCAGATACTGCTTGAGCATCATAGCCGCAAGCACGCCGTCGCCGACGGCGGTGGCCAATTGCATTGCGGCTCCAACCCTGCAATCACCCGCTACGAACACACCCGGTACGCTTGTCCGAAGATACGCGCAATCGCATTTTATAAAATCCCTGTCGGTCAGCTCGACAAAACCTTTCAAAAATCCGGTGTTCGGAACCATCCCGACGAAGACAAATACGCCATCGCAGGGATAATCTTCAACTTTTTCATTCTTAACGTTCTTTAATTTTACCGACTGGACTTTCCCATCGCCTTCGATGGCGGTCGCAATAGTGCTGTACTTGATAATCAGGTTCGATTTCGGCTCGTTTGTCTTTTGTAAAAGCTCTTCGACCAGGACCTTTGAGGCCCTGAACTCGTCCCTGCGGTGAATCATCGTAACCTTATCGGCGAATTTAGTAAGATGCAGGGTCTCCTCGACCGCGGTATTGCCGCCGCCGACGGCGACCACGTGTTTGCCTTTGAAAAACGGCGCATCGCACGTGCCGCAGTAGCTCACTCCCGAACCGCGGAACTTATCCTCGCCGGGTATATCGAGCTTTCGATAATCGCTGCCCGGAGCAAGGAT
>CAZKYP010000188.1:0-6345 GCA_964556885.1 uncultured Pirellulales bacterium
CCGTGGATTTATAAGGGTCTGCGAGCTGCTTTGGCCGGTTCGCCGCCGCCGGAGCCTCCGAGTCTGGCCGAGCAGGTCGAGGTGATGCTGAAACATTACGAGATGCTCGGTGAGATATATGAACCGATTAAGGCCCTCAGGCATTTTCGGAAATTCCTTGCCGGCTACTGTAAGCAGCACCCGATGCGCAAGCAGGTTCAATTGGCACTTCTTGCCGTGAAGAACAAAACACAACTTCTGGCCGAGATGAAGAAGTGGTACGAAGAATAATGGTACCGGTGAACATCGAATATTGAATATCGAATATCGAATTTAGAAAGATAGATTAATATTCGGAAAAAGAGATGGCATAGCCATGACGGCGGGGATTACAAATCTGAAGCTGAGGATGGACAAAAGCGGAAGAAATGGCTATTGTTTAAATATACAGGCGGTATTATTGCGAAATCTTGATATTATATATAATGCAGAGGCGTTCTGATGGGTCGAAAACGAGGTAAGTTCACGCACAACGTAATCGCACTGGTATATGATTTCGACGGGACACTGACGCCCCAGCCGATGCAGGAATATACGGTTCTTCCGCAAATCGGAATCAAAAAAGGCAAGACATTCTGGGACGCCGTTACGAAGGAAGCACTGGAGACGGGAGGCGAAGACATCGTTACTTACATGCGATTGATGATCGAGATGTCGAAACGGGAGCATTATCCCGTGACGCCGAAGGTTTTGCGGTCGCTTGCGAAGAATATCAATTACTATCCCGGCGTTGCGACTTTTTTCAAGCGGCTAAATGCATATGTGGAAAATCAATTCGATATAGATGTAAAGTTGCGCCACTACATTATATCCGCCGGTTTGAAAGAGATAATCTCGGGAGCGAGCATTGCCAAATTCTTCTACAAAATATTCGCATCGGAATACCATTACGATGAGTACGACCGGGCGGTTTTTCCGAAGGTGATAGTAAACGATACTCTGAAAACGCAGTTTATATTCAGAATCAATAAAGGCAAGGAATCCCTGCACGAGAACATTAATCTGCATATGCCCATGTCGCTGCGGCCGGTTCCTTTCCAGAATATCTTATACATAGGCGATGGCCTGACGGATGTTCCGTGTATGACGGTTATCAGGAAGAACGGCGGTTATGCGATTGCTGTATTTAAGCCGGGCGATTCCAGGGGCCTGAAAATCTGTAAAGAGCTTTTGAGGGCGGGAAGGGTCGATTTTATTGCAGAAGCGGATTACAGAGACAAAAAAGAGCTTGACCGTTTGGTGAAATTGCTGTTAGATAATATTGTTGAAGGTATTCGGTACGGCAGAGAGTCGTTTAACCAGTCGCAAAAGTATTTATACTGAGGAAAGAATGGCCAAAACATCACGCAAAAACAGCCGCACAAAATCGACCGCGAAAAATACCTCTGTCAGCCGGAAAAAAGCCTCGGAAATACTTTGTTCACACAGAACGCCTACACAACTTCACGCCTCAACGTACGTATGCAATAAGCCGTCATAGGCCATCTTTGATTTTCAATTCCGGTCTATAGGTTCGGGAGATTGTGTTCTTTGCTTATTTGTTTCAGCAGGTCGAGAAGCTCGGCCATGCTCTGGCTGATTACCTCGGTGTCGCTGCATACGTCCATGAAGTTGGTGTCACCGTCCCATCGCGGTACGACATGGATATGCAGATGGCCCGGCAGGCCCGCCCCGGCGCAGCGGCCGAAGTTCATCCCGACGTTGAAGCCGTGAGGTTTTATCGCCAGCAACAGAGCCTTTTGCGATTCCCTGATGAGCTTTGTCATCTCCAGCAGCTCTTCGTCGGTTGCACTGCCGAGGTCGGGAGTGTGTCGATTCGGGGCTATCAGCAGGTGGCCGTTGTTGTATGGGAAGCGATTCAGCATTACGATGCACTTGTCCGTTCGCCAAAGCACCATGTTTTCGACGTCGGCCTGCGAGTTGCCCAGGTTGTTACAGATAAAACATTCGTTTGTTTTCATTGTGCTGTCTTTTCCGTGTTGAGGTTCCTTGACGAGACCCTGAACATATTTGATTCGCCACGGCGCCCAAAGGTTTTTTCGTTCCATAAATATATCTTTCGTTTGCCGGATTCAATCTTTCAGGAGTGTCATTGATAGTGTCTGGTCGATTGTTATCTGAGGTTCCGCGCCTGCAAGCGGCAAAAGCAGCGAGGCCTTCATTTGTATTTTATACTGTTGATGGTACTGTTCCGTTAGGCCGCTGTCGATATTGAACAGCTCCTCGCCTGAGCCTTCCAGACTTTGAATCTGGTAGTTTCGGTAAAAGCCGAATGGGCCGGTCATCTGGAATTTGCCGGAGTAAGGTATCGGCCAGGATTGAGGCACCGAGTCGGACATTGTGTAGGTGCTGCTTATGACTGCAAGACGGCCGGATTCACTCGGGCGAATTTCTTCGAGTTTGTAAGTAACCTCTCTTGCTTTTCGCATGACCATCGGCGTCGGGATGGAAAGCTTAGATTTCCATGTCTGCCCGATTGCTACACCGTTCGAAGGTTCTTCTATGCCGGCAATCGAATCCCACAGGAACCACTGGGTCGCGACAAAGTCGGATATCATGTCGGGATTTTTGATTCTGCCCCTTTCGGTATTGGATTGGAACGCCTTTTCGCCGGTTTCCTTGAGCAAGTTGTCCAGGCTCGAATAATCCTCAATCTTTCCCGTGGGACCGACCGTGAATGTGAAAGTTTTGCCCCTGAGACTTTCTACGGCGTCTCTTTGAGACCTTCTGCTTCGTGTCGTTTTAACCGATTCGCAGGTCGCCTCGATTTTTGACAGGCCGTAAGGGTCGATTTCGACCGGCGTATAGGCGACGACGATTTCCATCGATTCGGATGATTTGTCGGTGGTACGCCGGGCCTGGGACGGACTGTCCGTAGAGCCTAATGCTATTGTAATATCTCTGCCGGTCAGGAATTTGTATCGAAGCGTCTTTCCTTGCTGGAAATCGACGGTCAGGAGTGTCTTATCTTTTCCCGGCGGTCTTTTTGTCCCGGCCTTTGGTTCGCAGCCTGCCAACAAAACGATAGTGACAGTCAGTATTATTGATGTGGTTTTCAATTTTTGTTCCCTTTGATTATTCGATTTTTTCCATGCTGTAAGAACGAACAGCGACCATCTTCAGGGCCGCAGTCTGGTCCTGGCTTTCGGGGCTTGGATCGGCGATGACCCATTGTACACGCAGATTCTCGCTATATTCTTCCACTTCGCCTTTCGTTATATCCAGCTTAAGCAGGCCGGTGTAAGTCTGCTGATTGTCGAAAAGATTTTCGATGGGACTTGTTCCCTGTTCTTTATAAAGCTCCTTCGCTCCTTCCACGGATGGAACAGCCTCCATCTCGGCTACGGCAATTTTGTGTTCGTTTTTGTTTTCAATCTTCTTTAGAGTGTAAATTCTTTCATAGGATTTCGAACCCATAAGGTCGAAGGAAAAGTTCTTCAGATTGCTCCAGCTTTCGCCGACACGTAACTGTTTTTGGTCGCCGCTCGGCAGGGGGGGAATCGAGTGCAGCTCGCTGAGCATGTCATCCTTTAGCAGATTCACCGCTGTTATATTCTCTATTGAAGCCCCTGTGACAGCGGCCCGGGCCTCGTTGGCGTCGATGACGTTAACCTGTCCTGTGGGTGTAATTTGAATGGTGTAGATTTGCCCGATTAATTTGGCCAGCGGGCTGTTGGCGTCTTTGGCCGCCGAGCTGTCGAAATCCGTAGTTACGTTGTCCCTGATTTGCTTGAAATACTTCAAGCCTCGAATTGTAATCATTGCAACGGCATTACCGTTCTCGTTGGTGCTCAATATCTGCTGCGTGAAAGTTAATTCGATTTTGTTGCCGGTATGGCCTCCCTTGAAGCTGACCGGTTTGCTTGTCTCCGAGCCCATCCATTCAATGCCCTTTTGGTATTCCATAGCCACTTTGTACGTCGCAATATCATCCGGAATAAATTTCAACGCCAGCCTGTCAGTTGGCTTTTGTTCTCCGGGTTTGGTTTTAGTGCCGACGGCCTCTTGCTTAATTCCGGCCCTGGTACTCTGCCGAGGCTCGGTTCCGGATTTAACATAAGCACTTTGTATGGTACTTTCGGTGGTTTGAGCTAATCTGCTCAGAGCTTTCTGTGCTGCGATCCTAATAGGGTAATATCCTTCATCCTCACGAGAAATAGTTACAGTAGCACCGTATGATCTTAGTTGTTGCGCCTCGCGGTGTGTCCCTTTGAAGAAAAAATCTTTTGAAATCATATTTATCTTATGCGTTCCTAAAGATGATGTGTTTAAATGAATTGTCTCTCGCAGTAAAGGAGTGAAAACTTGACCTTTATAATGGAAGAGTTGATCCCACGACCATAATTCGTACACTTCAGGAGGTATCTGGCTTGCAGAAAAATGCCCTTGATGAGACAAATAGAAGGCATCTTGTGCGTAGTAAAGAGGTACGTTCAGTTTTAGATCTGTTCCTGTAGTTACATCGAAAAGAGGATACTTTATATAAATATAGCGGTTGTTTTTTTCTTTAATATCCTTTAGCGCTTCCAGACTCCGATTATCCCCTTTTTTCGCTATTTCTCCCAGAGCAGCTACGCATTGTTCGCATAGAGATAGAGGCTCTCGATCATTCTGAGCTACCGATATTAATAACTTGACTGTTTCCTCATCTGTTGAATCTATTAATGCATCGGCGGAAGCTATCCTGATATTCTCATTCTGGTCCCGATCCTGCAGCACATTTTGGATCTTTGTATACTCGTTGGCTGCCCTCCATTTTTCTATATTCTCAGTAGTAACGCATCCCGAGAATAGTGTTAAGAAAGCGGAAGCAACTATAGCACTGATCTTTATTCTGCGCATTATTTTAAAACACCTCATTCTTATGTTTTTATATGTCAAATGCTTGTTCTATTATTTTTGCATTTCTTTGGTTTTGTAGCAAACTTGATTTCCGAATTATATGTTTACTTTATACTAAAAACAACCGATTTTTCTTTAATTGTCGTTGTACGGCTGCTACAATCAAAGTTTGAGTTAATTTTGCCAAACAGATTGGAGAAACCTGATTATGAGAAGTGATACGGTAAAAAAGGGTTTTCAACGTGCCCCGCACAGGGCCTTGCTTCACGCCTGTGGTTTAAAGGATGCAGATGTAGGCAAGCCGTTTATCGCCGTTGCCAACAGCTTTTGTGAGGTAGTGCCGGGCCATGTCCATCTCAATAAAGTCGCCCAGGTGGTCAAGCAGGCGGTTCGCGATGCCGGCGGGGTTCCATTTGAGTTCAATACGATAGCGGTCTGCGACGGAATCGCCATGGGCCATACGGGCATGAAATATTCGCTTGCTTCTCGCGAAATCGTGGCCGATTCGGTCGAGACCATGGTTCGCGCCCATTGTTTCGACGGCCTTATCTGCATACCCAACTGCGACAAGATCATACCGGGAATGTTAATGGCGGCCGTCAGGTTGAATGTTCCGACCATCTTCGTCTCCGGCGGGCCTATGGCCGCAGGCAAAACAAAAGACGGTAAGATCGTCGACCTTATCAGCATATTCGAAGGCGTTGCCGAATTCAATGCAGGCAAGATTAGCGAAGAACAGCTCAAAGAGCTTGAGCATACGGGCTGTCCATCTCAGGGGAGCTGCTCCGGGATGTTTACGGCCAATTCAATGAACTGCCTTTGCGAGGCGATTGGGATGGCATTGCCCGGCAACGGGACCATTTTGGCAATTGATCCGAAGCGGCAGGAGCTTTACAAAGCTGCGGGCAGGCAGATAATGAGCCTTGTCGAAAAAGACATCAAGCCGCTGGATATTATCAGCGTTAAATCCATGGACAACGCTTTGGTTCTCGATATGGCGATGGGCGGCTCGACTAATACCGTCCTGCATACGCTGGCGGTGGCCAGCGAGGCCGGTATCGAGTACGACCTGGACCGCATCAACTCTATCTCCGCCAAATGTCCCAATATCTGCAAGGTCTCGCCGTCCAGCACGGTCCACGTCGAGGACGTAGACGCCTCAGGTGGAATCAGCGCCATCCTCAATGAGGTCAGCAAAGTCCCCAACCTGCTGAACCTCGGTTGTATGACGGTGACAGGTAAAACACTCGGCGATAATATCGCTAAAGCCGCGATTAAAAACACCGAGGTAATTCACCCGCTCGAAAAGGCGTATTCGAAGACGGGCGGCCTGGCAATCCTTCGGGGCAACCTTGCTCCCGACGGCGCCGTTATCAAGACCGCCGGTGTTACTCCCAAGATGCTGACTCATACCGGTCCGGCCGTCATTTTCGAGAGCCAGGAAGATGCCTGCGACGGCATACT
>CAZKYP010000189.1:0-6320 GCA_964556885.1 uncultured Pirellulales bacterium
TTCCGTTGGAAAGCTTTTTGAGGCATTTATGAGGAAAATTCTGGTTACAGGCGGTGCAGGATTTATTGGAAGCAACTTTGTCAGGATGGTTCTTTCGGAGCAGCCGGATTGTTTTGTCGTCAATCTTGACAAGCTCACTTATGCCGGTAATCTTGAAAACCTTGCCGAATTCATGGAACATCCGAATCATAAGTTCGTAAAAGGTGACATCTGTGATGGGCCGCTGATTGAGAAGATCATTAATGAGAACGGTATTGACATCATAATCAATTTCGCCGCCGAGAGCCACGTGGACCGTTCCATCACCGAACCGAAGGTTTTTATTGAAACAAATATTGCCGGCACATTAATCCTTCTCGAGGCCGCCCGCGATAAAAAACTGGAGCGCTTTATCCAGATATCAACGGACGAAGTATACGGCTCACTGGGCCCTGAGGGCAAGTTTACCGAACAAACACCGCTCAGCCCGAATTCGCCATACTCGGCCAGCAAGGCCGCGGCCGACCACCTTGTCATGGCTTTCGGTCATACATGGGGCGTTAGATACAATATCACCAGGTGCTCGAATAACTACGGCGAATATCAATTCCCGGAAAAAATGATACCGCTGATGATTAATAACGCTCTGAACGATAAGGCGTTGCCGGTATATGGTGATGGTTTGTATGTACGGGACTGGCTGTATGTTTATGATCATTGTACGGCCGTATGGAACGTCCTGGAAAAGGCGCCGCCGGGGCGGATTTACAATGTCGGCGGCTGCAATGAAAAGACGAACATCGAGGTCATTGACGTCATACTCAACCGGCTGGGAAAGCCGAAATCCCTTATAAAGCATGTTACCGACAGGCCGGGGCATGACCGGCGTTATGCCATTGATGCCGGCAGGATAATTAGTGAGCTTGGCTGGCGACCGTCTGTAATGTTCGAGGAAGGAATCAATAAGACGATAGACTGGTATCTGCAAAACCAGGAATGGCTTGGCAATGTTGTCTCAGGCGATTACCAGAAATATTACGAATCGATGTACGGAAATCGCTGAGCCGAAGGAAATCCACTGTTCATGTCGAATCTCACAAAAGGCAAGGCAGCTATTTGTATAGTTAATTACAAGACTCTTGATTTCACACGGCTTTGCCTGCGCAGCATACGGAAATTCACGAGCTACCCGTATGAGGTTATTGTTGTCGATAACGATTCGCAGGATGAGTCATTGGAGTATCTGAAGTCTCTCGATTGGATTCGGTTAGTCGAACGTCGGGCCAATGCGGCGAGTGAATCTGTCGGCGGTTATGCTCACGGAGCAGGTCTTGATTTGGGATTTGAGAACTGTAATACCGAGTTTTTTGTTTCGATGCATTCGGACACCTTTGTAAGGATGGGAAACTGGCTCACTGAGCTTGTTGGCTATTTCAACAATGATGAAAATGTGGCATGTGTCGGTTCGGGTAAAATAGAATTGACGGAGAAATGGCGTATCTTGCTTAAAAAAGCGACCGACCTGCGAACCTTCAAACGTAGAATCCTTCGTGAGCCGGACCCTTTGGGTAAGTTCCGCTACTACAATCGCACTATATGCTCTCTGTACAGAACGGATATCCTGCGTCGCGAGAAACTATCGTTTCTTATGGGTACGGAAGTTGGTTTGACCAGCGGCAAAAAGCTCTATTTCGAGCTTGTCGACCGTGGTTATAAAACGGTTGAGCTGCCGGATGAGACGATGAGCCGTTATATCCTGCACCTGGCACATGCCACGCAGGTAGTCAATCCTCGGGAATTTACTCTTCGGGAAAAAACAATAAAAAAATGTAATCGACTTGTCGATAAGCTGATGTCATCGGAGCTGATACAGGACATACTTGCCGATGATTCTCTCGACAGATGATGACCAGTTATTACGCCGCCGCAAAGGATATGTTACATATCGTCCTTTTCGAACAAATCCTCGTCGTATTTGTTTTTATTCTGCTCCCACCATGTTTTAGCCTCATCATAGCTGCTGAATTCCCTGTTAATTAAAAAGTTCAGGGTTTCATTAATTTCTTCACGGAAAGCGGGATCAGAGTCTTTCAGTCCTTCGATAATAATGTCCATTCCCTTGTGGTCGCTTCGTTCCTGGAGCAGCCAGGCAGATGTGAATTTAACGTCATCATGGGCGGAGCTTATTCCTTTTGCCAAAACTTCAAGTTGAACGGCATCGTTTTTTTCTCTGGCGATTTTCAGAGCGGACACTCGGATATTTTTGGAAGTGTCGTTCAGTGCCTGGACGAGAAGCGTCCCTGTGTATGGGTCGCTAACGCCGGATAATGTTTCGAGTGCGTCACTCCTGATTTGCTCATCTGCGAGACTTAAAGCGTGTTCGACAACGGGAAGAATCTCCGGATTCGGATAGTCATCGAGCAGTTCGATTGCGGCTCGTCCAATCTCCGGGTTCGGGTCGTCCAGGGCTTTGCGAACAACACCGATTACAGACAGGTCGTGAAGTGAGGCCAGGTCGCTGAGCGATTGAAGGAATTTCAGCTTTTCTTCGGCGCTCACTTTGGATTCGAATTGTTTTATAAGGTCGTCGGTAGTGTCCTTAAGTGACTCGGTTTTTTTATTTTGCTTCTCCAGGGCGATCAGTTTGTTAATCGCCTGTTTCATTTCGACGTTTTCCTGCTTGACTATTTTACTCTTTTCTAACAGGGCAATTATCTCGGTAATGGCCTTTATCGAGTTTTCATTCTGCAGTCTGAGACGTTTGACTTCTTTTTCAAGTTCGAGACTTTTAGCCAGGCTTTTTTTCAATTCCTCATTTTCACGTTTGAGCAGCTCAAGTTCGTTACTTGCTACATGTGTTGTGTTTTGCGTTGTAACCGGAGATGTCACAGACTGGTCGTTAGCATCTTCCTTCTTTTTTGATGAGCAACTGAAAAATATTAAACTTACAGTCAAGACTGAACAAAAAAGAGCACATTTGTGGATTGAAATTCTATTCGCGGGTCTCATCTTTCATGTCCTTTCAATTACCACTCGATTTAACGTCGGATGACGTGATATAGTGGCATTTGATGATAAATTTTTATGGATTTTCCGGAAAAACTTGCCTGCCGGTTTAAAATGACCATATTTTCCATAAACATCATTCAAACCAAGGGCAAATACATTATATGTGCGGCATGAATTAATGCAAAAAAAAAGTTAAAAAGGCAATTTATTATTGACATTGTCTTATTATAAACATAGAATCTGAGAGTCTTTAAGATTTATACGGAAGCCTTATCAGGCTTGGTTGAGCCGTAAAAAGGGCTTAATAGTAAGTACGGTTTCTTGTGCCGTTTGGGAGAGATGGACATCTGGTTTACGAGGTAAGGGAAAATAAGAAACTAAAAGAGATCTCTCGCTGTATTATTGAGAAGATACTGGGGGAAAAGGAGTTTTTTGCTGAGATGCAGTTGTGTGAGGTATAAAAGCGAAGTACCAGATTTTGAATGGCTTCGAATTACATATTGCATATGGAGTGTCTGGAAAAGGGAGTAAGCACGATAAATGATTACGCTTAAATTGATAGGGACGGTCATAATGAAGTTCTGCCTATCGATATAGGGTGATGTTCTAATGATAATACCAGTAAGTCACCGAAGGCGAGGGGTGGGACGTTATTAATCAATTGAGCGGTAGATTTTTGGAACTTGAAGTCACTTGATATGAAAATGGTGATATCGACGAGATTATATATGTATATCAGGTGGAATACGGCAGGAAAGACGAAATCGCCTGTGAATTGACCATGGTCAGAGGATGCCTTGGATAATATAGAAATATTGCTTGAAGCCAGAAGTTACGATCCGGAAAACATAGTTAATTCAGATTGCCGGATGAGGTTTTGTTAATATTTGTGTGAGTCGATGGAGCGATTCTATCACCTTTGTTATGGTGGAATTGCTTTTTTATTCGATTTTAGAAGATTAGATTATACGGATTCTAAGAAATCCTCGCGAGCATGTAAAGATAGGCAAGTTTGCGATTGCCAATAAGCCGCGTAGCTGTATACGCCTGAGTAGTTCCTGTTCAACCTCTCATACTAAGTGCATACCGCACGAGAATTAATCATAATCCGTATTAATCGTTTACGCCGAAGGAATATGAATTGTGAATACGGGATTGACTTTGTTAGAGAAGCTTAGACCTTGGTAACCTCCCGCCGGTACGGATGATTAGACAAATGATTACGATCGATCCACGAACAATATAGCAATAGAGACCTTATGGTCGATTCCTCCTTTGAGAAGGGGGAATCTTTTTTTTTAAGAATTTTTCTTTACTATAGCAGATTATCTGATAAATTCGATATAATAGCACCGAAAACACTTTAAATGTTCCGAAAGGGAAACGTAACAGGTTGAGTTTTGAAAGGAGTTGAAAAATGAAGACGATGGCAAGGTTAGTAATGTTGTTGGTTGTAGTGACGATATGTCTTCCTGTGCGGGGAGATATCCTCATCTATAACAAAACGGTAACATGGGAAGGTGTAGATTTGGGAGAGGAGGATGATGTTTATAGGGAAACAGACAGGGGATTTCTTATCCTCGAAGTTACTTATGAAGGTGACGAGATAACTTCGGTTGATAATGCCATACAAATAATTTATGGAGGACGCGGACAAGATAAATGGATAGATGAATGGACACATAATCTCGATATTCAAAGATTTCAAGATGGCAACATAATTGGTTATGGACTGGTTGAATATGATTCAGATGACGGTTACTTTTATGCATTGTCGATTAGCGGCAGAGCAAAAGAACAAAACATCGGTAATGCCGATCCGAATGAGGTTCCTCAAAGTTTAGTTGGTACTGCCATTGAGCATGATACGGGGAATTACTCTGAAAGAGGCACCTATAATCTCAGATTAAATAATCCTGCAACAAGAACTGCCAACGAAGAAAGTATGGATTTCGAGCAAGCTTATGATATGGTAATAGAACATCTTAATGCAAGAGGTTATCCGTCAATAACATGATTCAATAGTCACATTGTTCCAGTGAATTTATTTTAGTTATCTTAAAAGGCGATTCCTTTTCAATAAGTTTCTTAGATAAGAGGAGTCGCCTTTTTTCTAATATGGAATTTTATAAAAACATAAATACCACAGTCAGATAGGTAAGATTTTCCGTAAATTTTTGTCAAATTGATATATGCTTATCACCCATTGGTAAAAAAAATGCTGATACGTAAAGCATGTATTTATGATCTGGATGGTGTTATTTCAGGGGCGGCATTGTCGTAAAAATTGACTATGTTAAAAGAGGAAATCTGTGATACGATTCAAGGGATGCTTGAGGCTGAAGACTAAATGAGCTTACTAAAGGGTTTACCTTAAGAAGACTAAAGGATTATTCGACTTGAATCGATTTTGACTAAAACCTGAAATTCTCGGGAGTAATTCAGTTCTGCCTGTTTGACTTAGTGAAAACGGTTTTTTACAGAAATCATCTTGATTATAGTAAAAATATTGACTATATTGACATTAAGACGCTGGATGTTTTTGTGTGATTCCAAGAGAAATTTTCGGTGAAATAACAGGGAAATGAAGATAATGAGAACATTAGTAAAGTCGATGATTTTTCTGGCCGTAGCGGCGATCTGCCTTCCGGTACAGGGTGAAGTTCTAATTTACAGCAAGAGTCTTAAATGCTGGACGGCCGCAGAAGGCGAAGGATGGGATATTACTAATCAATCGATAAGAGGATATCTGGTGCTTGATGTAACTTATGATGAAAATGGCGATATCAACGATATTATAAATGCCTATCAGGTGGAATACGGCAGGAATAACGGCGGTCATAAGGTATATACGGAAGTCGAGCACAGCTTTGATATCATCAGAGTTGTTAATAGAAACAGGGTTGTATGGGTTCTTTTAGAAACTAATTCTGATGAGAGCGGCGGTGAAATGACCATGGTCAGAGGCAGAGCTATCAATTCCCGAATTGGCAATGCTGATCTTAAAGAGGCTGCCAAAATTCTCGAGGGTAATCATCTTGGTTACTGGAACATCGGGGGAAATGAAGAACTCGTAATGTGTGACTGGACTCTGAGATTGAAGGAAGACTGGACGAGATGGACAAACGAGGATGAACAAACTATCAATGAAGCCTTGAATAATATAGAGATATGGCTTGAAGCCAGAGGATACGATCCGGAAGAAATTTAGTTAGCAAAATTTCTTGCCGGTTGAGGTTATGATTATAATTGAATATGTCAATAGAGCAATTCCGTCGTCATTATTATGGTGGAATCCTTTTATTATTTGATTGTAGTGGATATAAAAGTTT
>CAZKYP010000190.1:0-6246 GCA_964556885.1 uncultured Pirellulales bacterium
GTCGTAATAACAGGGATGGGCATCGTTTGCCCGCTCGGGCACGACATCGAGACACTCTGGCAGGCGCTATTATCAGGCAAAAGCGGCGTGGCCAAAACAACAATCTTCGATGCATCGACTTTTCCCACAACTTTCGATGCCGAAGTCAAAGATTATGACTTTACGAAATATACAACAAAACCGCAGCTTCACAAACACGGCAATCGCGGCTCGAAGTTTGTCATCGGTGCGGCCGCCCAGGCATGTCAACAAGCCGGGATAGATATCGAAACCGACAAGCCAAAAGACGGAATAGACCGCGAAAGACTCGGAATATACCTCGGGGCCGGTGAAGGTTCCGTGGACAATGACGTATTTTTTAACGCAATAGTAAAAGGGTGGGATTCGGAAAAGAACCAGATGGACTGGGACAGGTGGGCTCAGGTTGCATTCGAGAGAATGAAACCGATGTTCGAGCTTGAGGAGGGACCGAACATGCCCGCCGCTCACATCGCAATGCTGACCGGGGCGCGCGGGCCGACGCGAAGCTGCCTTACCGCCTGTGCCGCCAGCACACAGGCGGTCGGAGAGGCAACGATGATAATTCGCAAAGGCGATGCCGATATAGTTATCGCCGGCGGCGCACACTCGATGATTCATCCATTGGGCCTGACAGGATTCAACCGCCTTACCGCCCTTTCGACAAGAAATGACAGCCCCGAAACGGCGTCAAGACCGTTTTCGGCGAGCAGGGACGGCTTCGTTCTCGGCGAAGGCGCCGCCGTAGTCATCCTCGAATCATTGTCATCGGCCCAAAAAAGAGGAGTCGAAGTTTTGGCGGAAGTCATCGGTTACGGCAGCAGCTCAGACGCTTTCCGCGTAACCGATATGCACGAGGAAGGCAGAGGTGCGATACAGGCGATGACAGCGGCGCTCGCAGATGCACAAATCAGCTACAAAGACATAGACTACATAAACACGCACGGTACGAGCACCGCCGAGAACGATTCGGTGGAAACGAAGGCTATCAAAGCGGTCTTCAAGGAAAGGGCAAAACAAATTCCCGCCAGCAGCATCAAGAGTATGCTCGGCCACCTCATCGGCGCCGCCGGTGCGGCCGAGCTGATTACATGCGTACTGGCGATCCGGGACAACATCGTGCCGCCGACAATGAATCTGAACGACCCCGATCCCCAACTGGACCTGGATTACGTACCTAACGAGCCGCGGAAAATGCCTGTGAATATCGTAATGAACGAATCTTTCGGATTCGGCGGGCAAAATAACGTCGTAATCATAAAACGCTTTTCGTGATTGCTGTCCCGGGAATTTAAGCTTTTTCGAAGGCTGTCTCCGGCGAAATATATTTGACGTCCGTTTGAGCGGATATTAGACTCCATAAATGTCATAAACGCCCTAACTTATTATGGATTTGTAAGAAGACATGAAAACTTCGATTCTAAGAAAATTGAGCGTGGTTATTCTGATGGCGAATCTCTGCGGCTGCCGGTCACTCGGACTTGCTCCATCAGACGAAGAACTGATCCGTTCTGCCGTTGCCCACTGGAAAGTGGCTATGGCGACCGAGAACATGGATAGACTCAAGGCCTGTTACTCGGAAAACTATACCACCTCAAGAGGGGACAACAAGGAATCGATGTGTGAGCTTATGAAAAAAGTGTTCGACAGCAGCTTCATGGACAACGTCGAGATTGATATGGAAAAAGCACAGGTCATAATCGAACAGGACAAGGCGAAGTTCGGACCGATCGATTTTATTTCCGACAGGGGCGTATGGCCGATGGAATTGACACTACAAAAAGAAAAAAGCAAATGGCTCATCACAGGTTCGGAAGGACTGCAACAATAGCAATTAAACAAATCAGGTAACAAACGACATGATTGATATAAAGCAGATACGCGAAAATCCGGAAAAATTCAAAGCCGCCTGCCGGGCAAAAAAATTCGACGTCGATATCGACAGGCTGCTTGAAATCGATTCACAGATAAAAACAGCCAGACAACAACTACAGGATATTTCCACCGAGAAAAACCGGCTGGGTAAATCCATCCCGAAATTACCGCCCGACCAGAAACAATCCGCCCTGTCCCAGCTTGCCGAATTAAAAACGCAGGAAGCTAAGCATGATAAAACCATCGGCGATCTTCAGCCGCAGTTCGACGAGTTGATGCAGCAGGTCCCACAGCCGGCCGATGACGATGTACCTTTGGGCAAAGACGATACAGAAAATATCGAAATCAGGAAGGAAGGACAAATCCGACAATTCGATTTCGAGCCCAAGGACCACGTCCAGTTGGGCCTGGATTTGGGTATAATCGATATCGAACGCGGCGTAAAATTAGCAGGGTCCAGAAACTATTTTCTCAAAGGCGACGGTGCCCTTCTGCACTGGGCGGTCCTGCGTCTTGCGATGGATGTCATGGTCGGCAAGGGATATGTCCCGATGTCCGTGCCGCTTCTTATGAAGGACGAGGCGATGAGAGGAACCGGCTACTACCCCGGCTCCGAGGAACAGACATATCGAATGGAAAAAGACGAGCTGAACCTCGTAGGAACCGCAGAAGTTCCGCTGACCGCCTTTCGCATGGGAGAAATCCTCAACGCCGAAGAGCTGCCGCTGAAATATGTCGGCTTATCGAGCTGCTTTCGGCGGGAGGCCGGCGCCGCCGGCAAAGATACCTACGGCCTGTACAGAATCCACCAGTTCGACAAAGTTGAGCAGGTCGTAATATGTGAAAACAGTATCGAACAAAGCAACAGATACCACGAGGAGATTTTGTCCAACGCCGAAGCAGTAATGCAGGCTCTCGAGCTGCCCTACCGTGTTGTGATTGTCTGCTCCGGCGACCTGGGAAGAGGCCAGGCAAAAAAATACGATATAGAAGGATGGATGCCCTCGCGCGATAATTTCTGCGAGACCCACAGCGCGAGCAAATTCTACGAGTTCCAGGCCCGGCGAATGAACCTCCGCTATAAAGATGGCGCAACGAAGAAAAACCTGTTCTGCCACACGCTGAACAACACCGTCATCGCATCACCGAGAATCCTCATTCCCATCCTCGAGCTTTATCAAAACGCAGACGGCTCTATCACAATTCCCCAGGCCCTCCGTCCGTATATGAACGGAAAGGAAACAATCACAAGACAAGACTAAACCGGAAAGTATTATCATGACAAAAAAAGAAGTAATTGAATTTGTCTCCAAAAATCGTATGTTCAGCCTTGCCACAACCGAAGGAAAGCAGCCTCATGTTCGTCTTATGATGCTCTATCGGGCTGACGATAACGGGCTCATTTTTGTTACGGGCAGGGACAAGGACCTCAACAAACAGTTACAGGCCAATCCGGCCGTGGAAATGTGTTTTTACAACACCGAGTCAAACCAGCAGGTCAGAATCTCCGGCAAGGTCGAAATGCTCGACGATCTGGAATTGAAGAAACAGATTCTTGAATATTTCACCTTCCTAAAGCCGCTGGTCGAAAAGCAGGGTTATGAAATCATGGTCTGCTGCCGTGTTAAAAACGGCAAAGCCGTAACATGGAAAATGGAAACAAACCTCGATCCGAAACAATACATTCAACTGTGAGGATAATGAGCCGGTAATCTATTTGAATATACTTAAGACCATCTCCATTTATAATTATCTCTAATCCTCGTTCAATCCAGAGCTATAATAGCCTATAATACTGAAAAAGTCAATATTTGTTCGCCCCAAATTACCTGGAGATTTGATTTGACAGAGGCCATCGGTATTGCTATAATGATATCTGATAACAGTAAATGTGCCGGACGGCCGATAACATAAGGAGAAACGATGAAAAGTGTTTCTATAATCAAGGTCATTTTGATAGTTGTTTTTTGTTCTTTCATTTTCACACTCGTTAGCGGCTGCTCCCTCAGCCAGCCGGGCGAGACGGCCGCGGATGGACACAGAAAACACCTTCGCACCCTGCGTATTAATCAGCAGGAAACAATGGCTGACATCGACAAAACCCTTTTGCTCGACAAACCCAGCAAACTCACAGAAAAGAG
The DNA here is from genome assembly GCA_964556885.1 of uncultured Pirellulales bacterium. Classification (GTDB taxonomy): domain Bacteria; phylum Planctomycetota; class Phycisphaerae; order Sedimentisphaerales; family Anaerobacaceae; genus CAZKYP01. The sequence continues at coordinate 4,035 of CAZKYP010000190.1, forward strand.
AATACCCTGATCGACGACTATTTCTCTTAGCGACTCATCATTTCAGCTCGCAACCAGTGGCGCTTTTTCCATATACCAATACGCAAGACATTGACATCGATACCCGATATATGCTAAAGTAGGCAAGATGTCTTGTGGGTTCTTAGAGCATATCATGAACCGCACACTCTTGCCGAGGAAGGATATTCGAGATGCCTAAATTAGTGCGAATTTTATTGATAGGCATTTTCCTGCTCGTGTGCCTGATCGGCATAACACAAGCTCGGGCAAAAGCTCCTCCTCCGGATGCGGCGAGTGCTTCTTCGGGTATTGTCGAGAATCTCAAGTTCAGTCATAAACACGGTTTTTACGACGAGCCGTTCTATATCACAATTGCGACCCCAACCGAAGGGGCCGCAATTTACTACACCCTCGACGGCAGACCGCCTTACAACAACCAAGCCAATATCGCTGGAGGTGTGCGTTATACCGAACCTTTGTATATCACCCGGACCATGTGCCTGCGGGCAATAGCCATAAAACCCGGATTCAAACCTTCGAACATAGCAACCCATACATATATTTTTCTCAACGATGTAATTCGTCAGGACTACCAGGCTGCGATAGCGGCCGGTTTCCCGACATCGTGGGCAGGGACCAGTCCCGATTACGGCATGGACACCGACGTCATCGGCAGGTTCGACTCATCCGGCAATTCAACAGGTGGTGACAATTACCAGGGGGTCTATGCAACGACGATTCGGGATGACTTAAAATCGATCCCGACAATGTCAATCGTTATGGATTTAGACGACATGTTCGGCGCCAACGGTATTTATTCCAACCCGCTTGAAAAAGGAGTTGCATGGGAACGCCCCGCTTCCATTGAGATGATTTATCCCGACGGCCGTGAAGGCTTTCAGGTCAATTGCGGTATTCGCATTCAGGGCGGCTACTTTAGGTTAAACGGTTTATCAAGAAAGCATTCTTTCCGCCTCCTCTTCAAAGAGATTTACGGCCCGGCCAAGCTGGAGTTTCCTTTGTTTGGAGGTGACGCAATCGATAGCTTCGACACGATTGTCCTTCGCGCCGGAGCCAATGACGGATACGCATGGAATGCAGCAAGATATACAGAACAATACACGCGGGACGAGTTCGGCCGCAGGTTGCAGTTGGCAACCGGAAATTTAAGCGCCCACGGAAATTTCGTGCATCTTTATATAAACGGATTTTACTGGGGACTGTACAATCCCTGTGAACGCCCGGATAATTCCTTCTCTGCAAGTTATCATGGCGGTGACAAGGAAAACTGGGACACAATACACGAAGGCGGGTATCCCGGTGACATCGAAGCCACCAGCGGCGATTTCGAAGCATGGAACCAGATGATTACCATGTGTGGTCAGGCCGCAAGCTCCAACGAAGCCTATCAGGAGCTGCAGGGCAACTATCCTGACGGCACACCGAATCCGGTATACCCGAATCTTCTGGACGTTCAAAATTACATCGATTATCTGATTGTAAATATATGGGCCGGCAACTGGGACTGGCCGTGGAAAAATTACTGGATCGGGCGCGACCGCTCGGAAAACAGTACGGGCTTTAAGTTCTACAACTGGGATTTCGAAAATACCTTGGGAAATAATCTGGAACGCTCGCCGCTCTATAAGAACGCCCTTAATAATAATTTCGACGATGCCGGGTTGCCCCATCAATCGCTCAGGAATAATCCGGAGTATCGATTGCTCTTTGCCGACCGCATACACAAGTTCTTTTTTAACGATGGAATCCTGACACCGGAATCTCTGACAATCCGATATACAAACATAGCGGCCGAGATTGAAAGAGCAATGGTTGGCGAGTCGGCCCGATGGGGTGACATGCAATATCGCGATGAGCCGTTAACCCTGGAAGACTGGTATGACAGTGACTCGAACTATAACGATGGCCGCGCCGGGCGGGACTGGATTTTATATTATTACATCCCGCAGCGTTCCGATATCGTCCTGCAGCAATTTCGTAATGCCGGACTTTATCCTGACATAGCAGCGCCGGTCTTTCATATCAACGGCATGTATCAACACGGCGGCCTGATTGACAGCAACAATTTATTATCCATGACCTCGGATACCGGCACAATATGGTACACGACTGACGGCTCCGACCCACGTCTGTCCGAAACATCAGCTAACGGCACACGCATTGTCCTTGTACCCGAAGGCGCATTGAAGCG
>CAZKYP010000191.1:0-2140 GCA_964556885.1 uncultured Pirellulales bacterium
CCATATCAAGCGCCGCCCGGGCATCAACTCGGCCCCAGCCGTAGTAATCATCCCGGCCGGGATCGCCTAAATCTTTAGCAGAACGTTCCAGAAAATGTCGAACTTCATCACTGGTTAGATCAGGCTCGATGGACAAGATCAACGCGGCCACACCCGCGGCGATCGGACAGGCCCCGGAAGTTCCTCCCATGGCATCCGTGTAGTCGAGTATTGATGTGTCAGTATTATCACGATTGTACCCACGAGTTCCCACGATGTCCGTGGTCCATTGCGGTACGATGATACGGTTATCCCAGTTTCCCGAAGGGGCTACGATGTCTAAGTGAGGACCGAAGTTGCTGTAGTCATATCGTACATCGTTAATATCTGTGGCTCCGACGGCAATCACCTCAGGAAGAACCGACGGATAGCGGGCTATGGACGATCCCTGGTTATCAGAGGCAACGACCACGACACACCCCTTTCCATCTCGTCCAATTCCGCCTGGTATTGTTACATCCATGATAGCGGAACGGACTATCGGCTTAGGCGTTGAACTGCTCCAGCTATTGCTGATAATATCAGCCCCATGTTCTGCCGCCCAGCGAATGGCGTTGGCAAGTTCGGAGTCGGGATATGAGCCGTATACTGTGGCGCGTATGGGCATAACCCTGCATCTCCAGGTAACACCCACCACGCCAATGCTGTTGTTCCCTTCGGCCGCTACTAATCCCGCACAAGCCGTACCATGTGCGGCATCATAATTACCGACGGGTTCCGGTACATCGTCGCTACTCTGGAAATCGTACCCAGGCACGAGATTATTGACCAGATCCGGATGATCCAGATCAACGCCGGTATCAATCACGGCGACCACGATATTCGGATCACCGGTCGTTATCTCCCACGCCGCTAAGGCATTAATATCCGCCCCGGGCGTGCCGCCGAATTGTCCTGTGTTATGCAGGTGCCACTGCATTGGAAAGTACTCATCATTCGGTTTAAAAGCGGCTGTATCTGAAGCAGTTTCAGATTGTGATAATCCCGCCGCTGCTGCAAGAACAACTACCAATCCAATTAACAGCAGCCTGATTCTGTAACAATTCAACCATTTCATAACAAATCTTCCTCTCTTTTATTCCTCGTATTCTTATTCATCTGACATATTCTCCTGCTCCCAGTAACTCATGAAAACTTCCAGGTCTTTTATGTCCACAATACCATCACCCAAGGGCATCGGGCCGATGTCACAGAGCGTTTCATTTGATCCCCAGTTGTCGATTATGATCAGCAAATCATCGGTATCTATATTTCCATCGCCGTTGAAATCAACGATGGGAATAACCTGTGCCTGCCAGATATCATACAAGCCGTAGCCTCCGGGCCGGTTCCAGCAGGACAGATACAGTGTTCGGCCGTCGGACGAGATTCCCGCGTAGTCCACGTCATCGGTGTTGATAATCGGTCCAAGATTTATCGGTTCTTCCCAGGGATCCGAAGTTGTCCTTCGTTTCGTCATCCACAGATCGTAATAATTACTATACTTGCCAGGTCGCTGGGAGCTAAAGATAAGGGTTAGGCCGTCGGATGTAATGCTGGGTGCAATGTCATTACTTGAGCTGTTGATGGTCGACCCAAGATTAATCGGCTCAGTCCAGTCCTCATTCTTGGTCAGGCGTGTCGTTACATATAGGTCTCGGCCCCCTTCACCACCGGCTCTATCTGAACTGAAGTAAAGTGATAAACCGTCAGCCGAAATGCAAGGATACCCGTCCTCGGCAGAACTGTTGATTGTTTCTCCAAGACTCACAGCGGTACTCCATTCATCGTTCGTCGTTTCACGCGTGGTCACGTATAGGTCATGATTAGTCTTTTCAGGACCTCTACTGAAGTAAAGCTCCGAACCATCAGAGGAGATACTCGGGTCCCACTCACTGTGATCCGTCATGTTGACGGCAGGCCCAAGCTTCACCGACTGGCTCCAATCGTCATTAACTGTTGCACGAGTAGCGACCCATATATCGTACCCATTCAAACCGCCGGATCGTCTGGAAGTAAAGAAGAGCGACAATCCATCAGTTGAAAGGCTTGCTCCACTATCCTGCATATTCCGGTTAATGACTGGTCCAAGATTGATCGGCTGGCCGAAGGTGAAATCCGC
>CAZKYP010000191.1:2240-6213 GCA_964556885.1 uncultured Pirellulales bacterium
TCAGTAAAGTTATCGAGTACAGTATAATCATGGAAATCTGGCGGAGAGTTTATATGGAACCAAAGTGCCGGTGGTATTTCCGGTCCGCCGCATGGGAGCGTTTTGAAGCTTATGCGACCCGAGGATAAGACAGATATGGGGGGAACTCAGGAGGCGTTTCTAACAACGCATTGGTCCTTCGTGGATAAAATCGACACCTCGGATGACAGCGGCCAGAGTCGTGCCCTGGTCGGGCTGCTGCTTAAACGCTACTGGAAGCCGGTTTACTGCTATCTTAGGCGGAAAGGCTTCGATAACGAACGAGCCAAAGATCTGACGCAGGGTTTCTTTCACGAAGTGGTTCTCGGCCGACAGCTCATCGAAAGAGCCGACCGTTCCAAAGGTCGCTTCCGGTCATACCTGCTTGTCGCTCTTAATAACTACTTATCGTCCGTCCGTACGGCGGAAACCGTTCAAAAGCGTATGCCCAAAGGTAGTCTTGTATCACTCGATATGACAGAACCACCGGATTTTCGGCGGGTTGCCGGAAACTATACGCCGGAGGAGTCTTTTGATTATGCATGGGTATCGACTCTCCTGGAACAGGTCCTGGAAGAGCTCGAAACTTCATGCTACAGGGAGGGCAAAACCGTCCATTGGCATGTTTTCCGCGAAAGAGTCCTGACACCGATTATGGACGGAGTCGATCCTGCACCTTTGTCGGAAATCTGTCACAAGTATGATATAGCAAGTCCACGCATGGCCTCCAATATGATCGTTACTGTCAAAAGGCGTTTTCAAACCATTTTGCGAGAACATTTGAGTCGAACCGTCACATCGGACGGTCAGATCGACGATGAATTAGCAGAAATATCGAAATTCCTGCCTCAAATGGCGCAGTATGAAAAATAATTCCAGTACTAACAGGTATGAGCAAGACTTCACTATTTGATCTTGGACCTGAGAAGTTGAACCGACTGCTGTCTATCGGCAGGGAAGAGATAAATACAGGCAATGACCCAGGGATCGAGTCTTCAGCGCTTAATTCTGAAACGCAGAACCTGACAGAGAAACCGGGAAGCTGGATAGGCAGGTACAAACTAATCCGATTGCTCGGTGAAGGCGGCATGGGGATTGTCTATCTGGCCGAGCAGGAGCATCCTATCAAACGCCGGGTTGCTCTGAAAATCATCAAACCGGGCATGGATTCGAGACGGATTATCGCCCGTTTCGAGGCGGAACGTCAAACTTTAGCTCTTCTGGATCATCCGAACATCGCTCATGTTTATGACGCCGGGACGACAGAGGCCGGACGACCTTATTTTGTCATGGAATATGTCAATGGTTTGCCTGTCACCGAGCATTGCGACCACTACAAGCTGACAATCGAGGAGCGGCTGCGATTATTCCGGCAGGTTTGTCTGGCCGTTCATCATGCCCATCAGAAAGGGATCATTCACCGAGACATCAAGCCGTCGAATATATTAGTCTCGACGACGGATGACCAGGCAATTCCGAAGATTATTGACTTCGGTGTGGCCAAGGCACTAAGCCCGACTCTGACCGAGCGCACGTTGATTACAGAGCAGGGCCGGTTGTTCGGCACACCTGAATATATGAGCCCCGAGCAGGCTGATATGGAGAATGAGAACATTGACACTCGTTCGGACATTTATTCTTTGGGCGTGCTGCTGTATGTGTTGTTGACAGGCGTTCTGCCGTTCGATTCCGATACCCTTCGTACTGGCGGCATAGAACATATCCGGCAGATTATTCGCGAAACCGATCCCAAAACACCAAGCACTCGATTGACCAAATTAGGCAAACAGGCCATAAAAGTTGCTGAAAGCCGCAGTACCGAAGCTTCAACATTAGCAAAGTGCCTGCATAAAGAGCTCGAGTGGATTCCGCTTAAGGCGATGCGTAAGGAGCGTTCCGAACGCTATCGTTCGGCCTCCGAACTGGCAGACGATATCGAAAACTACCTTAAGGGCGCTCCACTGATAGCTGGGCCATTGAGAAAGGTGTACCGAACAAAGAAGTTTATACAAAGACATAAACCCTGGGTAATCGGAATAGCAGCAGTGCTGGGTGTACTTATAGCCGGTACGGTAGTCTCAACTGCCTTTTTCATCATGGCAAAACGACAGGCTGAAGTCTATCGCCGTTCCCTGTATGTTAGAAATGTTAATCTGGCTGACAAGTACTACCTGGAGAATAACTTAAGTCGTGTGCATGATTTATTGAAAGCGTGTCCCGAAGACTTGCGCGAATGGGAATGGTACTACCTGTGGCGTGTAACAGACCAGTCTCAAATGACGCTTCGGGGACACCATGCGGAAGTTGATGTGGTCGCATTCAGTCCGGACGGCAAGCGAATTATCTCGGCCGGTAGAGATAATACGCTCAAGGTCTGGGATGCAGACACTGGTAAACAAATGAGGACTCTTAATGGCGCGCCCCCCGTAGCGTTCAGTTCAGACGGCAAGCAGATGGTTTCAGGCAGTGGGGGTAATGACCTTAAGTTGTGGGATACAGTCAGTGGTACCCTGTTGATGACGCTAAGAGGACATACCGCCCCCGCTTGGTCGGCAGCCTTCAGTCCAGATGGCAGACAAATTGTCTCGGGCAGCGAAGATAAGGCTGTCAGGGTATGGGACGTAAACAGCGGTCGAGAACTCAGGAATCTTGAGGGGCATGCGCTTGGTGTTGCTTCAGTGGCGTTCAGTCCCGACGGCAACCGTATCGTCTCAGGCAGTTGGGATTATACCGTCAAAGTCTGGGATGCCAACGACGGCAGCCTGCTAAAAACGATCAACGACCATGGAGTCGGTCAGATTTATTCAGTAGCGTTCACACCGGACGGCACAAGGATTGTCTTTGGCGGCTTTAGTGCAGGTATCGAGATTCTTGATGCAAACAACTACAGCGAACTGATGACACTTAACGGAGGCGGTGTATGTCATTCGATCGCGTTCAGTCCGGATGGCCGCCGGATTACAGCGGGAAGTGGGACCACGACGTTCAAAGTATGGGACGCCATAAGCGGTAGCGAATCGATGATTCTAAAGGGACATACGCGCCGAGTCAGGTCCGTGGCGTTCAGTCCCGATGGCAAGCGGATTGTCTCGGGCAGTAAGGATGAGACCATCAAGGTGTGGGACCTCGACAGGATCGGTGACGCGACGACGCTTCGAGGACATACGGGACCTGTTCATTCTATAGCTTTTGGTCCGGACGGCAGGCGGATTGTCTCGGGTAGTGGCAATGGTGATAATACACTCAAGCTGTGGGACGCCGTCAGCGGCAGCGTGTTGATGACGCTGGAAGGACACACGGGTCCAGTCTGGTCGGTAGCGTTCAGTCCCGACGGCAGGCGGGTTGTCTCGGGCAGTAAAGATGAGACCATCAAGGTATGGGACCTCAATAGAACCAGCGACCCCATGACCCTTCCGGGACCTGTGGGAGTTCTTCGTCCCGTGGCTTTCAGCCCGGATGGCAGGTACATTGCTTCGGGTAGCGACGATGATGATGATACGACACTTAAACTATGGGATGTCGTCAACGGCAACGTATTGACGACGCTGGAAGAACACACGAGTTTAGTAACAGCAGCGGCCTTCAGTCCGGACGGCAAGCGGATTGTCTCAGGCAGCCGGGATGGGATAATTAAGGTGTGGGACGTTAATCACCACGGAGAACCGAAAACCCTGGAGAGACATACGACCTGGGTTTCCTGCGTTGCTTTCAGTCCTGACGGCAAGCGGATCGTTTCGGGAAGCTGGGATAAGACACTCAGAGTGTGGGATGCCGATACCGGTCACGAGTTGAGAACACTTACCGGACATGACAAGCGGGTTAATTCGGTATCCTTCAGTCCGGACGGCAAGCGAATTGTCTCTTGCAGTGACGATCGGACACTGAAGGTATGGGATGCCGAAAGTGGGGACGAACTGGTGACTATCCATGGACATACCAGCTATGTTCGGTCGGT
>CAZKYP010000192.1:0-6209 GCA_964556885.1 uncultured Pirellulales bacterium
CTGGAACAGGCCGTAGAAGAAGAAACCTTTAGAAGCGATCTCTACTATCGGCTTAATGTTTTTCCCATTTATATGCCTCCCCTTAGAGAGCGTAAAACGGACATAATGCTGCTCGCGGATTTCTTTTTGGAAAAATACGCCAAAGAAAACCAAAAGGATATCAGAAGGTTGTCTACCCCTGCCATTGACATGCTCATGCAATACCACTGGCCTGGAAATGTGCGCGAATTAGAAAACTCCATTGAACGCGCTGTACTTCTTTGTGCAGGCAACGTGATTCATGGCTATCACCTGCCTCCCTCGCTTCAGACGGGCGAAGAGTCAGCCACTGTTCCTGCCCTGTCCCTTGAGGATGCTGTGGATACTCTTGAAAGGGAAATGATCATCGATGCCTTGAAAAACACTTACGGTAATATGGCAAAGGCTGCGGAAGCACTACACATAACGGAGCGAAAATTCGCCTATAAGACAAAAAAGCTTGGCGTAGACTATCGTAATTACCGATAAAAACCTTGCCTCTAAGACTCCAGATCTTTTCTCCATGCCATTTAACATAAGCGTTCACTAGATAAGCTTTTCCGCTATTGCGAGGGGTGCTCTTGCGCGCTATGGAGTAATCTCCTGTTTTACAAGCCAAAAATTGCTTTCTTACCTCCCCGTTTCACTTGGCTTTCCAGCTCACCCTCAATGATATGACAGAGAACGAACAACCCTGTGAACCCTAATCCAATGCTTCCGAAAAACTAGAACTCTGTAATAAACAAGTTATCAGTTTTGGTCTAACAGTTTTGTAGTCTTATTCTATACTATCTACATCTTTGTCTGCTGTATTACTGGTTCCAACGTTTTTGTTATTTTTGTTGTAACTGGCTTCTCTGAACTTTACGTGCTTATATGGTTGAATTTATTATTCTTTTTCGATCTTGGGTTAATGGCACGCCTTTTGCGAAGTACATAAGTCAATCGGGGCCAGCGGACAATCTTCTTGGTTCCAGCGGTTTCGGCAACGGTTCCTGCTTCATATTCGAGGTAACCACTATGCCCATTTCTTTTTTGAGAGAATTTTTTAGTCTTTAATTGTTTTTTATTATTAACCTTTTATCAACTGGGAGCGCAAAAATGAGCAGAAAAATTTTCATATTGACCTTTATGGTGCTTTTGGTAATAGGCCATATAGTGCCATTTGCTACGGCAGAGGATATTCCGGGGCTGCAGGTTCAAGCGGACACAAATACCGAGGCAACGGAAGAGGCAACCATAGAAGACCCAACGGCAAAAAGCAACGCTGAGACTATTGCCGCCAAAGGAATAGTCCTGGATACGGTCTGGACCTTGCTTGCTGCAATCTTGGTTATGTTTATGCAGGCGGGGTTTGCCTTGCTGGAAGCGGGCTTTACCAGGGCCAAGAATGCCTGCAATATATTAATGAAAAACCTTATGGATTTTGCCTTTGGAAGTGTCGTTTACTGGGTAATAGGGTTCGGGATCATGTTTGGGACAGGAAATCTCTTTTTTGGAACATCCGGCTTCTTTCTTAGCGATGTAGGCGGCACGTTTGATTCCCTGTCCTGGAGCACAGTACCCCTGGATTGCAAGTATCTCTTCCAGTTGGTCTTCTGTGCTACTGCTGCCACCATTGTATCCGGGGCTATGGCCGAGAGAACAAAATTTATTGCATATATATGTTATAGCATTGTTATATCTGCCATAATTTATCCAATATCAGGTCACTGGATTTGGGGCGGCGGCTGGCTGGCAGAGATCGGGATGTGGGATTTTGCCGGTTCTACTGTAGTACATTCTGTAGGAGGTTGGATTGCCCTTGCCGGAGCGGTAATGCTTGGCCCCCGGATCGGCAAATACAGTTCTGATGGCACACCAAAGTCTATCCCCGGCCATAGCATCCCCTTAGCCGCTTTAGGGGTATTTATCCTCTGGTTTGGCTGGTTTGGCTTTAACCCTGGAAGCACCATGGGAGCTATCACGGATATCGCTCATATTGCCGTCACTACCAATATGGCTGCAGCAGTTGGAGCAATAAGCGCTATGCTCACATCCTGGTGGCTTTTCAAGAGGCCCGATGCCACCATGACATTTAATGGTGTAATTGCTGGACTGGTAGCCATTACTGCACCCTGTGCCTTTGTGTCCCTCGGTAGCGCTTTCTGGATTGGGCTTACTGCCGGTGTTCTGGTGGTGTTGTCCGTTGTCTTTTTTGACAAGATAATGCACATCGATGATCCTGTGGGTGCCATTTCGGCCCATGGAGTCTGTGGTGCTTGGGGCACATTTGCATTAGGGCTCTTTGCTCAAGATAGATTCTCCCCGGGCACAACCGGTGACGGCCTTTTCTTTGGAGGAGGGTGGAACCTTCTTGGGGCCCAATCTCTTGGGATCATTTCGGTATTCGCCTGGTGTATGATTACCGGCTTTACACTCTTCTTTGTGATTAAACACTTTGTAGGTTTGAGGGTTAACAGAGATGAGGAACTAAGAGGCCTAGACATTGATGAACACGGGATGGAGGCATATTCTGGGTTCCAGGTATTCACCACCCAATAAAGGAAGTACAGGAGGTAAAAAATGAAACTAATTGTCGCTATAATCCAACCCCACAAGCTCCCTGACGTCAAGCAGGCCTTATATGATAGCGAGGTCTACCTGATGACGGTAAGCACTGTCCTGGGAAGCGGTCGGCAGATGGGGTATACCGAGACTTATCGAGGTGTACCCGAGGAAATCAACCTGCTTAATAAAGTCAGGCTTGAAATTGCAGTCAATGAGGATTTCGTAGAGGCCACTATTGATGCTATAATCAAAGGGGCAAAAACGGGAAATATAGGTGATGGGAAGATATTTGTTCTGGACCTGCCTCAATGTGTCAGGATAAGAACCATGGAAAGAGGCCCAAATGCCATTGGATAAGACAGCTTTATCACGGAGGTAGCTATCATGTTAGGGTTTTGGATAGGAATAGTCATGGTAACATTTTAGCAAATGCCCCCGGCGCCTCGCTTCAGGTTAATACATGAAAAAACTAAAGATTGATCATGAAGATGTCTTTTTTGTCTCATGCGTCTCGCCAAGGGCAACTATGTGGTTTTGAGTAAAGACCAGCAGCAGTTTTCAAAGAACTAAAATGTTACACAATTTATACATTGTTATCTTACGTTTTTGTTACTTCCTAATAAGCATTCTACAAAAATGTATTTTAAATTCTCTCATAAACTTGCAGCCCCGCTCATTATTTTAAATAGTATCAACAAGTTGGTGTGTTTTGGGTGTTTTGGCACTTGATTTGCTGAATCTAACTCCATGTTCTATCTATAAAACAAATGGAGGAAAATTATGGATTCAGGTGATACTGGGTGGGTTTTAATTTCTGCTGCGCTGGTCTTAATCATGACGCCAGGCGTGGCCTTCTTTTACGGGGGAATGGCGAGAAGAAAAAATATTCTCTCCATTTTGATGCAATGTTTTATCATCATGTGTCTGATCGGGTTGCAGTGGGTTTTGTATGGATACTCTTTGTCATTCGGACCGGACACGGGGCATGGTATTATCGGAAATTTAGATTGGGTGGGCCTTAGAAATGTGGGGTTCCAGCCCAACCCTGATTACGCAGGCACAATTCCCCATCTGGCCTTTATGATATTTCAGGCAATGTTTGCCATCATTACACCGGCGTTGATTGTTGGTGCGTTTGCCGAAAGGATTAGGTTTTCCGCTTTCACCGTCTTGACTCTCCTATGGGCAACCTTTGTCTATGACCCTATTGCTCACTGGGTGTGGGGGGCCGGTGGTTGGCTAAAAAACATAGGGGCTTTGGATTTTGCAGGCGGAATCGTCGTCCACGTGAGTTCCGGTGCTTCGGCCCTTGTCATGGCAATCATGCTTGGGAAAAGGCTGGGTTATTCTTCACGGTCGTTTGCGCCCCATAGTTTACCCCTAACCGTATTGGGAGGGGCTTTGCTGTGGTTCGGGTGGTTCGGCTTCAATGCCGGCAGCGCCTTAGGGGCAGGAGGGATCGCGGCCCATGCGTTTGTGACAACGAATACAGCAGCTGCCGCGGCTGGCCTCATGTGGGCTCTCATCGAATGGCAGCAGAACGGCGCACCCACTGTGTTGGGCATGGTGACAGGAGTGGTTGCGGGACTTGTTGCCATAACTCCAGCCTGTGGTTTTGTGGGGGTTTTATCGGCGATAGCCATAGGCACCCTCGGTAGCATATTTTCCTATATGGCAGTTGTCGTATTAAAGATGAAAGCGGGATATGATGATTCCTTGGACGTCTTCGGTGTTCATGGCATCGGGGGAATGTGGGGAACTCTTGCAACCGGGCTTTTTGCACAAAAAGCAATTAATGAAGCCGGTGCAAACGGACTTCTCTTCGGCAATGCAAAATTATTTCTTGTTCAGGGCCTGTACTTAATCGTCTGCATCGCTTACGCGGCAGCAGTTACCTGGATGCTCTTCCTTCTGGTAGATGCCTTGTTTGGGATGAGGGTCACCAAGGATGAAGAAATGGTAGGTCTTGATCTGTCCCAGCATCATGAAGCAGCATATACCGTCATGGAATAGGAGGATAGCAAATGAAATACATTATTGCAATTATCCAGCCTCATAGGCTGGAAGATGTCAAAAAAGCATTACAGGACGCTGATGTAAACCTGATGACCGTGTCTAATGTCTTGGGGTGCGGCAGACAAATGGGCTTTACTGAGGTTTACAGGGGAGCAAAGGAGGCCGGCAACCTTCTCAAAAAGGTAAAGATCGAAATTGCAGTCAACGAGGATTTTGTAGAGCCCACCATTGAGGCTATAATTAAAGGGGCAAAAACAGGAAATATAGGTGACGGGAAGATATTTGTCCTGGATCTGCCGCATTGTGTCAGGATCAGGACAATGGAAAGAGGCCCAAAGGCCATTGGATAATAAAACTTTATCACGGAGGTATTTATCATGTTAGGGTTTTGGATAGGAATAGTCATAGTAGCATTTTTAGTAATCCTTGCCTTTATTAAGGCAAACTTGAGGATTTGCCATCCAAATGAAATCTTAGTTTTTTCAGGAAAACGGAGAAGGTTAAAGGATGGCACTGAAGTGGGATACAGGGTGATCAAAGGAGGTAGGGGCCTTAAAATCCCCATTGTTGAGTCTGTAACCAGATTACCTTTGACTGTCATATCTATCGATCTTGAGCTTACAGGAGCCCTGAGCAAGGGTATTATTCCGATAAATATTCAGGCTATGGCCAATGTCAAGATAGCAGGCAGCGAAGAGGACGGGCTTTCCAATGCCCTGGAGAGATTTTTGGGGAAAAACGTCACCGATATATCTCAAGTGGCTAAGGAGAATATTGAGGGAAGCCTGCGAGGCGTCTTGGCTAAATTAACTCCGGAGGAGGCAAACAGTAATAGGCTTGAGTTTGCAGAAAAGGTAGCCCAAGAGGCTAGAAGCGATCTTAAGAGGCTTGGCCTGGTCCTTGATACATTTAAAATAAAGCACCTATCTGACAACGAAGGATATCTGGATTCCATTGGACGCAGGAAAAACGCCGAAGTAAGACGAGACGCCAAGATAACCGAAGCCAATGCAGAGGCAGAGGCGCGACTTGTAGCTGCAGAGGCAAAGAGGAAAGGGAATGTTGCTGAGGCGGAAGCGGATATATTGATAGCAGAGGCAGAAAACAAACTTAAAGTGAAGAAGGCCGCTTTAGCTGCCGAAGCAAATACTGCTGAGGCAAAGGCAAAGGTTGCGGGAGATATTGCCCGGACCAAAGAAGAACAGAAGCTTGAAGAGCAAAGGGTTGTTGTGAACAAACGAAAATATGAGGCAGAAGTTGTCGTGCCCGCCAGGGCGGAGAAAGAGGCCAAAGAGCTGAAGGCTATCGGGGAAGCAGCAAGGATTGCCGAAGACGGTAGGGCAACGGCCGAGGCAGTCAGGATGTTGAGAGAACAGTGGGAAAAAGAGGACACCAGAGATCTCTTCTTGATTCAACAACTACCTGATATCCTTGACAAGATTACTAGGGTAGTGGCTGACAACCTTTCTATTGAAAAGGTCACTATCGTGGATAGCGGCAATGGGCAGGGAATGCCCGGCTATGTTAAAGGGGTAACAGGATCAATTGTTGCTATTTTTGAACAAATAAAGAACGCAACCGGCCTTGACATACCGGAAATCCTGCAGTCAAAGGCCTCCAAACAG
>CAZKYP010000193.1:0-4993 GCA_964556885.1 uncultured Pirellulales bacterium
CAGTCAAAAATAAATCGCAGAACAAAACTTGCAAGTGGGTGGTATTAACCTGTAGAATAGACCTTTTGACAATAAAACAACATGAATTTTTATACCGAAGAAGGGGGTAATCATGAAGCGCAGAACGTTTCTTAAAGCCGCAGGCGGCTTTGCCGGCAGCCTATATCTTGGAACATCGAATATCCTTCATGCCGCACAGGCAGATTTAAAAGATGAAAAAATGCCAAAACGCATGCTCGGAAGGACCGGCCGCATGGTCTCGATTATCGGCTTTCCAGGTCTGGCGCTCACACGGCAGGGACAGGAAGAATGCACAAAATCTATTCACAATGCATTCGCCCAGGGTATGAACTATTACGATGTCGCGCCGTCATACGGCGATGGTGACGCCGAGATAAAGATGGGAGTCGGCCTGCAGGGAATCGACCGGGACAAGATATTTCTTTCCTGCAAAACCCAGAAAAGAGACAAGGACGGCGCCCGCGAAGAGCTGGAACGCTCGTTGACGAGACTCAAAACGGACCATTTCGATTTATACCAATTGCACGCATTGACCCGGCCTGAAGAAGTTAAGCAGGCCCTCGGTCCCAGCGGCGCCATAGAGACCTTCCTGAAAGCCAAAGAAGAAGGCAAGGTCAAGAATTTCGGTTTCTCCGCCCACACCACCAGGGCCGCACTGGATGCTCTGAACGGATTCAAGTTCGACACCGTCATGTTTCCCGTCAACTTCATTGAGTATTTTAAAATCGGTCTCAGTAAAGAAGTCATATCGCTTGCAAAAGAGCAGGGCGTTGCCGTCATAGCTATCAAAGGGATGGCCGGCGGCACGTGGCCGGACAGGAACAAGCGAACCCGCGATCACTGGTATCGAACGCTGGAGGACAGCCAGGAAATTGCAATGGCACTGCGTTTCACTTTGTCACAGGAAACCGTAGTAACGGCGATCCCGCCGGGATTCCTCGATTTGCTGGACAAGGCGATACCGGCCGGGCAATCCTATCACAAAATTACAGAAACCGAAACAAGTAAGCTCCAGGAACTTGCTTCTCCGGGTTTATCGATTTTCGGCAGATGGCAACAAGCAGCCATGGGTGATTTTCACAGACCAGTTTATGCAGACTGCCAGGACGAATGCTGCCCATACAGCCGCGCATAAATTAAACCCCGCATCCTTTTCGAATGCGGGTTTAGATTTTATTGCCCTTAAGACCCTCCGGCTTGTTCTTTAAAGAATTGTCGCCGAGAGAATTCTACCTGTGTAACTACATACCAGTCAGGTTTTTCTTTATCTCGGTAAATACCATCTGCGAGCGTTCTTTATTGCCAAATGAACCGACCTGTATCGTGTACTGGGTCTTATCTTCAAGTGGCTTAATTTTCACTACGACCTTCTTGCCGTCTGCGCTGCCGGCCACCACCTTTGCAGCGAAAACGTCTTTTGCTTTGTCGGTAACCTGAAGCTGGAGCTTATCCATCGCTTTCAGTGTCGCCTCGTAAACCGCATCCATATCCTTATCGGAGACCGAATACATCTTCCCGCCGCGGTAAACTCCCATATTGGTACTCACCATCGTGGGTGCGCAGCCGAAAATAACGGCCATTATCAACGCCGCCAGGCATAACGGTAATATTCGCTTTGAATACATCTTTTGATTCCTTTCAATAAACAAACACCCTATTTACATTTACAAGATAGCATAAGTATTATAATTGTAGCAATTTTCTCTGCAACAGGATAATTTCATTTATATACAATCGTAGTTTATATGATTTTCACAGGTATAACTTGTCTTATTATCTTTCTCAACCACATTATTGCATTAATTGAAACAAATCGTAAAATCAATCAGTAGGTTGGGGTATTGAACGAATTTCAGCAAATATACCATAGCCGGAACCGTCCTGTTTGTTACTTTGCCAGGCAGTTATAAACCGGCCGTCAGGCCAGATTGCAACGGCGGGGTACCTCTGGTGATTATTTGTGTATGTATTGAGTCGAAAGTCGTCGCCGGCCGGTTCGTCTGAAAAGTTCAAACAGCGGCCGTATATGTCCCTGTCGTTAACCATAAGATCGGGTCTGCTTTCCCATACAATCACAATCTGTCCCGCATCATTTATTGCGGCTTTCGGATTTTGCTGTGTCCCGTCGCTGAGTGTATTGACTCGGAACTGCTCACCCAGGGCAACACCATTCGGATCGAACAATCTGGCGTGAATATCGTCCATACTTGCAAGTTCCGGATCGCCGTCCCAGGTAACCACAAAAAAGCCCGCCGAGTCCATAGCAATCGATGGGCTGGTGACAGAGCTGAAACCAACTGTGTTGACCTTGAAAGCTTCTGTTTTTGTTGAGCCGTCCGGCTCGTACAGTTTCGCCATAATTGAATTGTCGCTGTCATCGTCCATCCAGACGACAGCGAAGCCGCCGTTTGCATCCATCGCCACATCCGGATAGCGGCTGTTTACAGATTCGCCGCTAACGACAAATTCATCCGCCAAAGCAAGGCCGTTGCAGTCAAACAACCGGCCGCATATCGACTTCGATCCTTCCTCTAAAAAATTCGCACTTTCCCATACGATTACAAAATCTCCGTCATCATTAATCGCCGTAGATGGATATAACTGCTTGTCGATAGTATGACTGTTGACGGCTTGCTCGCTGTAAACCGGAAAAGCATAGGCATAGTAACTCCCGACGAAGATGTCTTCTTCGTCAGATTCATCCTGTCCCGGCCCGTGCCATGTGACTACAAAATTACCTTCTCTGTCCGTGGCCACCGACGGCTCGGTCTGATTGCCGGATGTTGTGATATTGATTCGAAATTCTTCTCTGGATGGTTCGCAGTTAGAATCAAAATGCTGGGCAAAGATGCCGTTCGAACTGCTGTCCTGCTGATAGCTGCTCCAGACCACGACGAAGCCGCCGTCAGGTTGAGTCGCAACAGCCGCATCTGTCTGATCGTAGCTTCTGAACGTGTTGACCCGAAATTCCTCGGCCCAGGCGGAATTTAAAATAACACCAAAGAATAAACATAAAATCGATGCTCGTTTCATCGTACCTCCTCCGTATTGTTTATGTGAACATTCAAACCTCGCTAAAAAGCGAATTTACAAGTAACTATATTATAGGCGCATAAAGAGGCCAAAATGTTGTAAAAAAAATCAGAATTTTGAAAATTTTTTTCCTGTTATCGGTAAGATCGGTTGCAAAAGAAGCCGTCAAAGTACAATTTGGCCGGATAAACTTCTGGGTGATTGAACGAAAATCTATCAATGAAGACAAATTTTGTCTTTTGAAAAAATTCTTCTATACTATATACAAAATAGGCGCATCAAGATTCCGTGTTTTGTTATAATGGAATAAGGTTAATTGCTTGACAATGCCGGTCTTTCGGTACAGAATCTCCTAAGCAAGCGTGAGCTGATATTAAAATTGAGACGCTGTGATTATAGAACAGGAGAGCCATCATGAAAAAGACTTTAGGAATTATCATATCATTATTGTTGATTATTATTCCTGCGGATAATACATTCGGTCGTCAAAGTATCACTAAGCAAGAAATCAAACCGGTAAAACCGGCCCAGCCAGCCAAACAGGTCGAAAATGTTGTTCCGAACCTGCAGCAGCGAGAGTTACGAATACCGACTGTCGATCCCACGAAAATTAACGTAATCGGGACCGGCAATTTCAACGCTGCAGACAGGCAGTTTCAAATAACGGCTTGTACGATGAGCGACGGCAATATTTTTATCGGCTGGGAGGCGTTCGCCGACAAGGCGGGTTATTCGTATAAGTGGAGGGCTGGCAGGTGCTCCAGGTATAATACGCAAATCAGACAGCTCGGAACTGATATGATATATACCGAAACCCGCAATAGTTACATGCTCGAGGGTAACAGTGCGGTGCCGTTTGCCAACGGGAACGTCCTTATTGCGTTCGACGATAAGGAAACCGAGACAACTGATAAAGGAAGGTTCGTACTTCTTAGCTCTGAAATGAATGTTCTAAAAGGGCCTGTTACATTCTGCCAGGGCCGCGCCGGCAGTGTATCTGCGGCCTCGATGCTTGACGGCGACGCGGCATTGATAGCATACAGTGACAGCGACTCCGCAACGTATCAGGGCAAATTTCTCATCGTCAATTCGAACGGCGATATCATAACTCAGCCAAAGGCGTTTACTTTTAAAGGTGATGTTACTAATGTATGTGCAGGTACGACCTGGAATGGCAAGGCTTTTATCGCGTACAACTGCGGCGAAGATGGCAGTTTGAGCATTGAGGTCAATGTGCTCGGCAATCTTTCGCGCAATATCAGGCCGATATGGAATCATAGAAGACTGACAGCACTTGCCGTATGTCCGCTTTCCAGTAAGAATACGCTGGTGCTGAGTAACTGGAATAATTCCGCACAGTGTCTGCCGATTGGTCCGGACGGTAAACCGGCCGGCGATTTCCAGTCGTTCCATCCGCAGCAGGTCAGTGACATACAGGCTACTTTGCTGGGTGATGATAACGTGTTTATAAGTTTTATAGCGCCGGATGAAAAAGCGATGAGTGTAGTTGTTGATTCGGCGGGAAAGCTGCTGAAAGGGCCGATTGAAACCTGTGAATCCTTCAATGTTCAGCCCGGTCTGGGGCTTATTGCTCAAACCAAGATTCAAAATGACATGGTTCTGGTAATTAACCATGGCTACAGGAAGGAACCAAGTGAGGAATTGATAACAAAATGGACTGTTTTGAAGTGATATAGTGATCCATTTCGATATGTTGTATATGATTTATTTTTACATGTCTTCTTTGTATTTACCGACTCTATAGCTGCTACCGATCTTTTCTTTACTTTATACACATAGGAAAGTATAATTGTAAAGGGTGTTGAGTTATCAACCTTTTTGAAGGAAAGGTGGTAGTTGGTCATGCAGCAGCGACGAGGTTTCACATTAATCGAATTATTGGTGGTTATCGCTATTATTGCGCTGTTGATGGGGATAC
>CAZKYP010000193.1:5093-6177 GCA_964556885.1 uncultured Pirellulales bacterium
ACATTAATCGAATTATTGGTGGTTATCGCTATTATTGCGCTGTTGATGGGGATACTTATGCCGGCCCTGCAGCGGGTCAGAGAGCAGGGTAAAACCGTCTGCTGTCTCAATAATCTCAGGCAGCTCGGCCTGGCCATGCACGCATACGCCTTCGATAATGATGATTATGTCCCCCGCGCCCTTGATAACAGGATCAAATGGATACTTGTTTTTATTCCGTTTCTGGGCAACGAGTACAGGAAAGTCGAAGACTATCGAGAGGTTGATGTTTATCAGTGCCCGTCCTTCCCGCGAAATGGCGTCGGGCAGTATGGTAACAACAATAAGGAGCAGACGGTCGATTATGTCGTCAATGCGTGGGATATGGACAATCCGGGTCTGACCAACAGCAATCGGGGAAACCAGAGGAGCCAACCGACCAAGCTCAGCAAAATTCCGTCTCAGACGCAGAGGATTTATATGGCTGACAACGAGGCTGGGCAGTGGCGCCCTGTTATTCGGGACGAGTATGAGCTGGATATCATGTCGAAGTTCAATTACCTGGATGTCTGGTCGACGAGGCACTTACCGTCATCTGACCGCACAGGCAAGGGGGATAACATGACGCGGCGTGTAGCCGCTGACCGTCACGGAAACGAGGGCTGTAATAATCTTTTTTTCGATGGTCACGCCGGCTGGCTGAACAAGGATGAGAACACATCTCTATACTGGTGCGGCGTACAGGATTCGACACCCTGAGTGCTTATTTAGAAACGATACAGCTCAACGCGGCGGATGGCGGGCCCATCCTGAATACGTACTACACTTCCGGTTTGGTTTTCCTCCGCCATCTGGTCCAGGTGATAGTTCAGCATAATTGCATCGCCGTTGAGTTTGCGGCTTGATACCCAGCGGCCGTTGATATATTCACCCTCGTAGACCGAGACTAGCCCGACCATTTGAGGTCCCGGTATATTCGGAGAAAATGTAATCTGAATATCATTGCCTGCTACGATATATTCATCGGGTCCGGTCGAAATGATTAAGCCATACCCGAGGTCCGGAGTGGTCGTTCCCCAACGCTGCCGTCGCAACTCGACGTTTA
>CAZKYP010000194.1:0-1405 GCA_964556885.1 uncultured Pirellulales bacterium
CCGCGGGTAACTATCGCACATGGCCTGCTCCGAGCCTTATTGACGGTGAACCGCAGCAGGTCACCAACGCCCTTTATCAGGTGGATGGTGGATTCGATCCCGATATATGGATCCCCGGCAGCCAGCCGATTTACTATATTATTATGACCGAAACCGAACGGGGAAGACTGGAAGATATCGGGAATGATGGGGATCCGTTTACCGGGGAAGGTGCAACCGATGCCCAGATGAATGCAACATTTATCAGCGTTGACGGTGTTGATATTAAGGTACGCTACAGTGTCGGTGTCCGGAACAGGGGAAATCAAACACGTACACTACCGGAATTTACACCAATGAACTATCGAGTGAACTTCCCAAGCGATCAACCCTGGAAAAATGTTAATGCAATCAACATAAACTGCAAGTATCCGCACCTTCAGTTGGCCGGCAGTGTGTTGTTCCGACTTGCGGGAATACCTGCGCCCAATGTTACCGCCGTTCAGGTCAGGGTGAACGGCGAAAACCTTGCTTTGAATGATTATGATCGAACGTACGGGTCCTATGTAGCTCTGGAGGTGTATGACAGTGACTGGGCCCAAAATCATTTCCCCGAAGATGATAAAGGAAATCTGTATCGTTGCACCTACGTCATACTGCCGAATGAAAGCAGAATTTACGCCGATCTCTATTACAAGGAACCACAAGGTGACACTCCGAATCCCGACGATTACAGGGGCAATTACCCCAAGCAAACGAATGCCTCTATGGATGATTATTCAGACTTGTTCAACCTGATAGACAAACTCAATAATCCCGGCATCTCGGACGATAATTATATATCAGAAGTCGGAACGGCTATTAATCTCGAACAATGGTTGAGATATCTTGCGACTGATTCCCTTCTGGGCAACAAGGAAGGAGGATTGGCAACCGGTAGTGGCGACGATTTCGCGATGTATCGAGGAATCGAGGACCCGAGATTTTTGCTCCTGCCCCACGACCTGGATACCATATTAGGCCATTCCTACGAGCCGGATCGTAATATTTTTACCTACGACGATGTGAGAGGCTTAGATCGCCTGCTCCATCACCCGGACATTATCAAGCT
Organism: uncultured Pirellulales bacterium; assembly: GCA_964556885.1. Classification (GTDB taxonomy): domain Bacteria; phylum Planctomycetota; class Phycisphaerae; order Sedimentisphaerales; family Anaerobacaceae; genus CAZKYP01. Next base: position 1,091 of record CAZKYP010000194.1, read on the forward strand.
ATACTATCAGCAGTATAAAAACCTTGCAGAGACGGTTTTTAAGCCGGAGAACATATTTGCGGTGATCGATGAATTACTCGGCGATTGGGTGCCATCTTCTGAGATTAGTGGTAATCACGGTATTCAGGAATTTTTGGTCGATCGTATTGATAGCGTACTGTCTGACGGACAGCAAAATCCCGGCGATAATCCGCAAATACCGCAACAGTTTACAATAGACTGCGATTTAACTTTCCTGAACGGATTGTACCGGACCAACAGCAATCTCGTCGGCATTGGGAATATTCACGGCACTGCAAATGCTATTGAAACTTC
>CAZKYP010000194.1:1505-6172 GCA_964556885.1 uncultured Pirellulales bacterium
GAACTTTCTCTGAACCTCCTGACCCGTGATAGTTACCTGCCGGGTGTGCCTGTTCTGGTTCGGATTGAGATCCTTACAGATGACGGCAAAGTCCATCGGGATATATGGAATGCCGTGGCGAGCCTTTCTGTTGATAATCCCGATGTCACTATATCCACGGACCAGGTCGTTCTGTATAACGGCCTGGGCAGCTCTTTCGTGACATTTACGGGAAACGGAGATTTTACCCTCACGGCCAGTGTCGCAGATATGCAGGCCGGCAAAGCACTGGCGGACTGGAGCGGCCGGCCGGTCAACACCGTATCCGGGACTCTCAGTAATTCGGCCGCATGGAGTGGTGTTTATCATATAACCGGCGGTGATTTCGTGATTCCGGATAAGATGAAGTTAACATTGAATCCAGGCACTCTTGTCTTAATCGACGGCGTTCCATCCGGCGACAACGGCACAGATATTTACGTCGAGGGAACAATACAGTCACTTGGTACTGCGAGTTCTCCGGTGACTTTGACCGCATACACAGCCGGTGAGAACTGGGGGAAATTACAATATGTCAACGCGGAACCGTCCTCTTTCCTATACACTAACATTACACAGGCCGGACATTCACCACATGTGGGGCATTCAAATTCCGGTCCCACCATTGACGCTTCGAACTCCACGTTTGTCTTCAACCACACCAACCTAACCGACAACGCCGGTAAAATTATGGATGTCAGATCCGGATGCGAACTCACTTTTCACGATTGCCTTTTCGCACGGTCGGTCATGGGACCTGAGATATCAAGTTCGGCAATATTATTCGAAGATGGCTGGATTACAGAAATGCGATCCAGCGATGACGGAGATGGAATCTATATCCATTCTCAGGAAGACGGGCAGAGTTGCATCCTGCGGGGCGGAGTGGCGGCGAATATGGACGATGACGGTATCGATTTGTTGGGTGCGGAAGTCACCATCGAGGACTTCATCGTCCGCGACTGTAAGGATAAAGGAATCAGCGCCTATGGCGGGCGAACAAACATTCACTATTGCCTGGTTGTCGAAAACAACAGGGCGCCTGAAGACCCGACTATGGCAAGCATCGCCGCTAAAGCATATGAGGCGGGAACAGCCGTTGTGAACATCGATCACACAACGATCGTGACTACCAAAACTGAAGGCTATGTGGATATCGGCGTACAATCTCATAACAAGTCCGATGTCCAGAGCGGCACTATTATCTATAATGTTACAAATTCGATTATCGATGCCACCAATCCTGTCGATGTCCAGGCTCCGTACCTTGAGTCGGACATTCAAATTAACTACTCCGATGTTTTCAGTGAAATCTGGCCCGGTACAGGCAATATCAATACCGATCCATTATTTGTCGACCGTGCCAATCACGACTACAGGCTCAATTCGTCTTCGTCATGCATCGATGCCGGCGACCCTTCAGCCAACCATGACCTTGATGATACAATAACCGATCTGGGATACTTCCAGTTCTTCCAGGGTTCGCAGGAATTATCTGGAACAACACTGACCGAAGATACGATCTGGATACCCCGGGAGGGTCCTTATCTCATTAGCGGCGAGTTGATTGTGCCGGAAGGAACAACTTTGATCATAATGCCCGGAACTACGGTTTTCTTCGAGCTAAACGCAGGAATCACTGTCAATGGCACGCTCATTGCTGAGGGCTTACAAAATAAGTTAATTCGTTTTACTCGTATACCGGACCACTCTGGAGCCTGGAACGGACTGCAGTTTATTGACACGGCCGGTGACAACCGTATTACCTATGCCGTACTCGAATATGGACAAACGAACAATGGCATGATCGGACTGGATAATTCCACACTGTTCATGGACCATGTGACGATGGACAACACCGCTCTGTGGCGTATTCGGACTTCGGACTCCTCACTGGTGATTCGCAATTCCGTCTTCACTGATATGATGGCACCTGGGCAGGAGCCAACTAATAACCGCAGCGAACATATTTGGGGTAGCGGTATTATGCAAAATGGCCGGCTTGTTATCGAAAACAATATCTTCGGCAAAACCCCGGGCCATAATGACGCAATTGATTTTGACGGGGCGACACGCCCCGGCCCGATTCCACAAATTCTTTGTAATATGTTTACGGGTGGAGGAGATGATGCCCTGGATCTTGAAGCCGATGCTCATATCGAAGGCAATATTTTCATGCACTATCATGAGGACGCCTATAACACAGATCCAGGCGAGAGCAACGTCATTTCTATCGGAAGGGGAAAAGACCTGATGGTTGTTCGAAACATCTTTTACGATGTGGACCACGTCATACTCGTTAAGGAAGATTCTTTTGTGACTTTTGTTAATAACACGGTTGTGGATGTCGACAAATCAGCCCTATATTTTGATTTACCCGGTCAAACAGGTGGGCCGGGTCTTGGTGCTCGTGTGGACGGTAGTATATTCTGGGATAACACAGGAACGATTTTTGATCAAGTCGGTCCTTTGACCCAATTGGAGGTATCAGATTCTATCCTTCCACTCGACTGGCACAATCTTGGTGCCGGCAATATCGATACTGATCCGCTTTTTGTGGATGAAAATGGTGATTTCCGTCTGAAATCCGATTCCAGGGCTATCGGAGCAGGTCCATGGGGCCTCGATATGGGAGCCCTGGTGCCAGCGGGGGCAGCAATAAGCGGCGAACCAAATCCCGTAACCTATCGCACAAACGCCATGCTGACATTCGGCGGACCCGGTATTACGCATTATAAATACTCTGTTAATAATCCTGCAGGTCCCTGGAGTGAGGAACTTTCCGTGGATGTACAAATTGAATTGAACAATCTTCGCAACGGAAATTCCTATACAGTTTACGCAATCGGCAAGAATTCCGCCGGCGTTTGGCAAAGCCAGGAAAATCCGGCCGCATCGAGGACCTGGACTATTGATGTAACACAATCTGAATTGGTCATCAATGAAATACTGGCAAATACGATTGAATCCGATTCCGATATGATCGAATTGTATTACGATGGTCAGGCACCATTGGATCTTACCGGTATGAGCCTGTCGGATGATCCCACAGAGCCCCGCAAATTCGTAATGAGTGTGCAAAGTGTCACCGCTACGACGATGAATCCCGGTGATTATATGATTCTTTACGGTGATCAAATGACCGACATCAAAAATCACATTGGTTTTGGTCTGAAAGCCGAGGGCGATGGACTATATCTCTTTGACAAACCAGTAAATGGCGGCAGTCTCATCGACGCGATAGAATTTGGTCCGCAGATACAACATTACTCCATCGGCCGCGTCGGTTATGACGGGACGTGGAAACTAAATCTCCCCACTTTCGGCCTTCCCAATATCGCCGCACCACTTGGCGCCCCGGACAAGCTGAAAATCAACGAATGGCTTGCCGATGGTAAAGTTCTGTACGACGATGATTTCATCGAGCTATACAATCCGAATCCGATACCGGTGGAACTGGGCGGCTTGTATCTTACGGATAATCCAATCACGCAGCCAGATAAGCATCAACTGCTCCCACTGAGTTTTATCGCGGCCGAAGGATATGCCGTATTCCATGCCAATGAAGGCAATGAATTCTCAGATGTCAATTTCAAACTTTCCGCCGATGGCGAGATGATCGGCCTGTACGATAAGAACCTGACCATGATAGATCAAATTTATTACGGCCCACAAACAACCGATGTTTCTCAGGGGCGTGCACCTGACGGATCGTCCAACTTTGAATTCTTCGAATTGCCGACTCCCGGCCTCGCAAATCCGTTCATTAATCTTGTTGAGATAGAGATTATTCTTGTCTCCGAGGACGCCGATAAGCGGGTCCTTGTCCCTGTCGGGCCTATCGATGACAACTGGAAAGGTGGAGGTGTTTTCAATGATTCCGGCTGGCTGACCTGCACCGGAAGCCCCGGTGGGGTTGGTTACGAAAGAGATTCCGGCTATGAAAACCTTATCAGTCTTGATATCGAAGAACTGATGTACAATAGACAAACATCTTTTTATGTCCGGATTCCATTTACCGTTGATAGAGATCCGGGCTATTTCAACACAATGTCACTTAGAATGCGCTACGACGACGGTTTCGTTGCCTATCTCAACGGCACGGAAATAGCCAGACGCAACTTTGCCGGTGAGCCGGTCTGGAATTCACGTGCGGACGGCAACCATGAGGCGAATGGTGCAAACTTTGATACCGAGATCGATATATCAGAATTTATCGACCAGTTAAGAACAGGTGAAAATATATTGGCGATTCACGGGCTCAACGTCAGTACATCAAGTTCGGATCTTATCATTTCAGCGGAACTGGAGGTTACCACTGTGATGACCGACCAGTAGTATCTCTTCTCCGAAGATCTGGAGGTTCTCACCGGACTGCGTGTCATCGAACTGATGTACAAAACGCGCATGATACAGCGGAGAAAACCTACCTTCTTCATATTTTCATTGACGTATTTTACCTCTGACCTTTTTACATTATTGTTCGGCTGGGTGAAGCGTAAGTGGATGTTTTTTTGTCAGAAGTTATTTTGGTTTTACCTAAGTAGTGCCGTTTCTGAAAAAATTAATATTCTGTCGTAATTCTACGGGTTTTAACTCGTGGTCTTTTACTGTCAATTCTTTTATGCGATTTTGACTTTTACTAATAG
>CAZKYP010000195.1:0-1823 GCA_964556885.1 uncultured Pirellulales bacterium
ATTCTCGAATGTTTAGAGGCTCAAAAAAAAGAGTCGGCTCTTAATGACTTGGAAGTGTACCGGGCGATCGACAGGGTTGCTCATAGGTTTTACCGTCAAATCAGCAATACACGTGATCGATTTGAAGACAACACATATATTGACAGTGCTTACGCAATAAAAAAGAGTTCTGGTGAATTTGCCACAAAGTTAATTCAAATCATAGATGCATTATCAAAGCTTACCCCACTTCATTTGACATTGTTCTATGAGAAAGTTCTTAATGGAAGAAGTATTAAAGATATCTCTCAGCAAGAAAGCATTTCTGAGAGAACAATGTATCGGCTTCTGAAAGATATTCAAGAGTCTGTAAGAAGAATATATTCCAAAGATACGTAATCAATTCTGCAACATTATTTGGAGAAGTGATGTTACACGCCTAACTGATTTTGGCTACCAGGAGGTCGAGGACGGCCGTCAGGTTGTCGTATGTTCTGCTGTTCAGTTTGTAAGGGACTTCGCGGCCGCTTTCGTTTTTGTACGTGATTATAAAAAAGCCCTTCGAGTCGAAGTATGTTTTGTCGATTTTTTGTATGGACTCGTAAGATATCCTTTTTTTGTCGCTGATAATCAGCTCATTTTCATCGGCTATAAGTTTTTTCTTTTTTACGACAAAAAAATATGCGCCCATAATGGCCGCACCGCCGAAAAGAATGGGGACCGCCTTTTGGTTTATCACCATCCAGCCTGTGGGATTGCCGTCGTCGTCGGCATATTTTTTTTGGAATCCTTCGTTAAAGTAAACGTCATAGATGCACCATACGGCAAGAGCGAGACAGACGGTAATGTAAATTTTCAGGTTTGTTTTCCTGAAATTGCTTGTCGGCGCCTCAATGCGCATCTCGTGGTCCTTCATGGAATCTATATCAGTCTTTTCTGTGCGATTGTCTCGGTCAGGGGCTTTACGAAATTCGGTATTACTTTTTCGTTCATCAGCTCCTGGGCCAGCCGGCACTGGTAATCGAAGGATTTGACCGGGTCGAATATTTCACTGGTTTTCGGATATTGACGGACCGTGAACGACAGACTTATCGACTCGTCCTGATACTGGGTTTTTTTCTTAGGCTCGTAGACACTGGTCTTCGACTCTATGCTGATTCTCGCCTGGGTACATTCGTCTTCGGACAAAGATATTACGACCGCCGGCGAAAATCCTATCGCCTTGGAGCTTGGTAATTCCAGAAGGCTGTTAAACGGCGAGGAGCTGAATAGAGCTTCGGCGATAACCTCGTCGTGGCTGCCGGCGTAATCGAAGTCCATGGCGAAGCTGACGTCCAGCGAATCGATATCGAGAGGACTTACGCTGAGCATGTATGGAACGAGTTCCAGGATCAGCCTGTGCTGCTGGTATGCCATTTCTAAGTCCGGCGGATTGACTACGCCGGAGCTGATTCGGTCGGCTTCGAGACTGGCCCAGCGATATTGGCCAAGGTTTCGATTTTCTTCCAGGCAAAATTCGTTGCTTTCCCTGCGATAGAAATAGCCCATAGTCGGGTATGACTTCCTGATTCTCTCGAAAAAGGTCAGAACGGTATCCCGCTCGGTAGGCAAATCCAGTTCCGTATTGATGTACAAATCGAGATAAAAATCATCACAAAGCGAGTTATAGCTTTCTAATGTCATTACAGAATAACCCTCCCAGGGGAATTCCAGGAACATATCCCCATGGCCTTATCAAAAAAGGTTTTGAACAATATTAAACAACATAATCTGTCGAATAGTAATTATACGTACTAAATATTCAGTTTACCAGATATTTCTATGAAATACTGTAGAACTCTTCC
>CAZKYP010000195.1:1923-6132 GCA_964556885.1 uncultured Pirellulales bacterium
GTTAAAATGGTTCGTCCAGGGGCTTTCGGGGGTAATTATCGCATAAATCGGGATTTGTAGCAATAGGTAAGCTATTCTGGCAGGTATAGCTCCGTAATTAACCCTCCGATGGTTGAAAGGATTGCGAAAATAAATATCCGCCATACGCCGTCGGCTATAATCAGGCCGTTGCGGCTTATTATGACCGAGGCGAGCGTGTAGAGGATTCCGGTGAGGATTCCGCAGGCCGCCGCAGAAATGATTCGTTTTCCTAATCCGGCTCCGCCGCAGCCCAGTGTTACCAACGCTCCACAAATCAGCGGCGCCGATATCGTCAGCCACCAGATATCTCTTAAGCCGGGTGAAGTGCCGAGATTTTGTTTGTAGATTGAATCGACCGTTGCGAATATCCCCGCCGTGGCCGCAGCGTACAAGGCAACGTGCCAGTATCGTGGTTTTTTTGATGTTAGCTTTTCGTACCGAACCCGCATCCGCCGCCGGATCGTCAGCGGCCAGTTATAAAACAAACAGAATACCCAGTGCTCCAGCAGAGCCCCTGTTTCACCAAACACCGGCACAATATGTACCGCCTCCGTACTCCAATGTCCTGCCATAAATCTTGCCAGGACGGGATAGTGGTAGGTCATCTGGATGGGGAAGGCGAGGTAGCCGACGTATTTGAAAAAGCCGAGGAACACCGCGATGTTGTAGTCCCTGAAATTTCGCTCTTTGATAACAAGGTACAATACGTAAAGCCCTCGGGTCAGCGAGCCGGGCGAAATCGGTACAACCTGGAAAAGCCCGATGATCCCCAGCCCGACCGCCCATGCATTCGGCTGGTCCCGATGAGTCAGGTAATATATGATGGCAATTGAAACCGAGACAATCTGCGTCACCGGCAGGGTGCAGACATGCACCGCCAGCGACTTAAGATATTTTTGTATAAACGGCTCGCCGATCCGCGAGAGTACTACTTCCGCATCCTCGTCGCTGAGCATGTGTTTTTTCTGTCCCTCGCTGACCATGTCCCGCAGCCACTGCTCGCGCATCTGCGCGTTGAAATACAGCCGGACCGGCCGCACGAAATAATAAACCAGTCTCTCCTTTGCATATTTGGCATCCGTCAAAACCCTGTGCAGTCCCGCCGGCAGAATCGACAGCGGCAGGTGGCACAGGAACAATCCGAACTTTTGCGAAACCTGAGTCGCATGTTCTTCGTCGAGCCGCCCGTCGCGATACCATTTGATAACTTTCTCTGTGATTTTCCCCCTGATTGCCCGCGCAAAATAATCTGCACTTGTCAACATCGAGCAGTAATGCCTGCGCCAGTCCGCCCGCGCCCAGAATTTGCGAACGACCCTGCCCAGCAGCGGTATGATCCCGATTATACAGAATATTAATGTCAGGATTTTGCTTTTTCGCAGCTTTGCTTCGTATTTATCGTCGATTAAATTCTGCACCTTCCATCCCGTCACCGCACTTGCAAGCATGGTCGACCATAGCTTTGAGCTGTATAAAAGCCGCAGATGGTTGTGAGTGACATCCGGAACAGAGTTACGATAGATTTGCTCGGCGGCCTTTAGCTCACCAAGCATTTCGTGCATGTCGGAAAACTGTTCGCTGTGACCCTTCACGAACTTTTCCAGCTTTTCGAGACTTCCCCGGTCGAATTGCACGAGTGAGCCTCGCACAATTCCTTTGGCAATCAGTTTGAAGTCACCCGGGCTCATCGGCAGAAACGGCAGCAGTGCAAGCCCGGCCCGAAAGTCAACCGCCACAAGACCTTTCTCCGGCTCTTTGTTGGTCTCCCGCCGCTTCAATGCATTCGGCTGGCTCTTGCACGTCGACCATTCGTACTGTCGTGCGAATTCATAAGCACCGATGTCATTAAGCAGCCCGACGAACTCAGCCATGAATTTGTGCTTGGCCCGGTATTCCGGCGAGCCGAGTATGCCGATGGAAGACTCATCGAATCTTTTTCCGCGTTTCCATTTTTTCAGCAAGTCGAGCCGGTCGTCGACCTCCAGCCGCCACGTCCTGCCGTCGATCCACTCGCTCAGTTCGCCGCAGCTTCCGAGCTTGGCGTCGACAAACGTTGCGTGAATATCGACGACGCTTTTTTCTTCGCCGAATTTAATCTTTGCGGCCCGTCGGATGAATTTCTGCCACAGCGCTCCGGCCCGCGCCGCCGCAGGATTGACCTGGAGCTGGAACGGTCCCTGGAAGCCGATGCGATACAGAACATTTCGAAACAGCAGGGAAAAGCCGGACGGCGGGATGAGAATCTTCATTGCATAAAATCCGTTTGTCTCGATTCCCTCTACGGTTCCTTCGATACCGAGGATTTTGACGCGATACACCTGCCCGGCGAAGCCGCCGCCAACGAACTTATCGATGACTAAATGGACTTTCGCCGCCTGTCCCTGCCCAAAACCGGTCGCTTCGTAGGTCAGCTCGGTCCCGGCGTCGTAATGACCGATGCGCATCGGCCGGTGCAGGCCGAGAGATTCGAACTTCCGGGCCAATTGATTGCAAACTTCGACTGAGTATTCCGTTGCCATTCGCTGACGTTTTTCAACTCCAGGGATTCAAATACCTGTAATATAACCAAAAACACACTGCGGCGTAGACGCCCGCCAATATGTCATCGGCTAAAATGCCCCAGCCGCTTGGCAGTTTTTCGAGTTTTCTTATCGGACAGGGCTTTATGATGTCGAAAAGCCGAAACAGCAAAAAGCCCGGAACAGCCAAAGCGAAGGTCTGCTGGAGCGAAGGCTGCTGTAAAGTCATAAACATTACGGCCAGGTAAGTAACCGCCTGACCGGCCACTTCATCGACAACCACTTCGCCGGGGTCTTTCCTGCCGAGAGCTTCAATCGCCGCCGGTGCGAACAGTACACAAACGACCGAGCTGATTATGATTATTGCCGCCATGACAATCGAGATTGCCAAAGCCGATGCGCCGAGCTGATATAACAGTCCGAATACAATCATCGGCGGCAGCGAGCCCCACGTCCCCGGCGCCACCGGCAGCCGGCCAAGACCGAAACAGGATGTCAAAAGTCTTTTCATAGTTTAGCCCGTGAGATTCTTATGATTTATCTAACGGGCAGTAGGTTACCTGAGAACAGTAGTTTAGTCAAAGAATTAACCACAATTCGATACTCGATTCCGGATACTCGATGCCCGATTCTCGTCATTGCGAGTCCCGATGTCGTTAATCGGGACGTGTCAATCTCAATTAATCATTTATCATTTATCATTTGGAAGGTTCCGGGAAATTCAAACATGCAAACTCACCGTGATATTTCCTGGCTGCTTCGTCGTACGCCTTGGCCGCATCGATTTCGTTGTCGAAATTGCCCAGATATATTTCCTTTTTATCTATTCCTATTCTGGCCGCCCATTTTCGATTATATTTGTGCCAGGAGACTCCCTTATATTTCGTATATTTTGAGCCTGAGCGTTTTTTTCTATTGCATAGATTCTGCGAGCATGTTGCCGGTCTAAGATTAGCTTTGCGATTGTCCATAGCGTTGTGATTTTTATGATCAATCATCATACCTTTGGGCACTTGGATAATTTCCTGGTGCAGGTAAACAATCGTTTCTTTTTTGCCTTTTCCTCTTGGAACATATCTTCTTGCGTAGAAGCTGGTTTTTCCTTTTTTTACGATCCACTCATACCCTTTAAGCCGCTCGTAATCTTCCGGGTCCACGATAGCGTACTTCGGCCCCGACATAGGAATCCGCCGGAACGGGTACCCGTACCGCAGCCGCCGGTACAAAAGCAGAGCCGCTACGGCCAGTTTACCAAGCCGGACAAGGATGTGGGCGATAATTCGAATGAGCAACTCCGCGAAAAGGAATATCAAATATCAAACATCAAAAAGCAAAATGACATATTAAAAAGTAAAGAGAGGTGGTTCATAGATAACACCATGCAATGATGGTTAGTCTGATTGGCTTATTCATAAAGATTTTAATTTTTGCTTTGTATTTTTGCGTTTTACATTTTGATTTTTAATTTCGTGTTTCGGTCAAAACCGAAACACGCGCCTCTATAATTGGAGCTACCATCGTTTTTGATCGATATTTTCAAAATTTTCTAAAAAAAATAATTCATAAGTCTTTGCAGACAAAGAGCTGAAAAATTTTCAAAAAATTTTATTTTTACTTTTAAACCCCATCGAAATTGATTGAAAATTTAATACTATTGGGATAGGTAAAA
>CAZKYP010000196.1:0-6061 GCA_964556885.1 uncultured Pirellulales bacterium
TTACTCAGATTATACAGATTACCCAAATTGAGCGCCAGAAAAATTAGTCACACCCCTTATATTTTTCTACATGTCGCGGGTAACCTTATAGCCCATGTTTAACTTCGGTTACCCACCTCGAAATCGGCTTCCAACAGGGCATGATCGGTCATAAAATCGTATCGTTTTGTTACCCTTAGCGGTTTCAAATCCGGGCTCGTCCAAATATGGTCGAGCTGAAGTAACGGTATGCCGTACGGCCAGGTCTCCGAGAAACCCGAACCGGCGCTGCGAAATGCGTTATGGAGCTTGTGTTTATAGCCGTCGAAAAAGACCGAATCGTACGGAGTGTTAAAGTCTCCCATGATGATTAAACGTTCGTTGCTTTGAGGGACACCGAGGATCGTTTGGATAGGTTTCTCCCTCGAGGCGAAAGGATTTGATATGATATCCGACAAAATAACATGGTAGATTTTTTCGTTGAGCTCTATCTCGATATCGTCGTACTTATTCTGGAAAGAAATTTTCTGATAGCGGAACGAACGTATTTTTCCTTTTGTCAGGATCAGCATTTCGTGGCCGAAGTTATGAATGGAATAATTTTGTAGGGCCGACCGGTATTCTTCCATCGCCTGGTTTGTTATGTCACCCAATTCGATAATTCCCACAATATCCGCAGATATTTGGTCTATGTAACGTATCAGCTTCGAATTTGGGTGATCCTTGGGATAACCAATGTTCCACAACATGACTTTAAGGGGCTTTTGGGGAGTGTTTTGAACGCCTTGTGTTTTATACGATACGGCCGGCCAGTAAGCAATCAACGCGAGTGTGACAATCCCGAGGCCGAATAATAATTTTTTGTTTTGCCTGTCAATATACAGGCACACACAGGATAAACCGATAATTACAGGCAGCGGTGTTGCATAAAATACGGTCGAGGTTATCCTTAAACGGTCTTTCGTAATAAAATGTATCACCAACAATCCGGCGAGGAAAACCCAGTTGTACTTTTTCACGAATCTTGATATATGGTGCATATATAGAACAAGAGTATTTAAGGCTCTAAAGTAATACAACCTCCGAAATTATTTCTATCGAAACGGGGGATTATACATTCATATATACCGACAATACAGAGATTTTTCGATAAATAGATTCTTATTATCGCTTCTATTGACCACAAGGTGAATAGAGTGTGAACTAATGTCTGGTTATTTTCAGATATTTGCTCCAATTGTCGTTGCGGTTCGGATAGCTGCATATATGGTCTTCTGAAATATTTTTATCTGAGAAGCGAATTCTGAAGAAGAGGTTCTTATCGTCCGGCCCCATCACTTCATCAATCGGGGTGGAAAACTCGAAAGTCCACTTATTGCCGATGGTTCTCGATGCAAATTTATATACCGTCGGCGCCTTTGTCTTCGGACAGTCACAAAACGATCTGCCGCAGGCGTTTCCAAAATCATCGAACGGTTCGAACAAAAGCCTCACCTTCCGGTCGGAATCACCCGTTAGCGACGCCAGGGTCATGCCAAAATCCGGTAAACATCCTTCGTTCTTATCGAATACGATATTATTCTCAGCCTCATAACAGACTCCGAGGTATAAGTTTTCCTTGTCCTGTAAAAATTGGATTGACGGCGTCCGGTATGTTTTTTGGCCGGTATCCAGAAAGAATTCATGTTTTTCTAATTGCCAGCATGGCTCGTAGAGAATGCCGTCGATATTTATGGATGCGGCTTGTGGAATATCAATTTTCTTACCCCAAAATAAGGGATGTAAATACAGGTAATTTTTGCCCGGCGATGTTTCGAAGAAGAAAAGATTCAATCCGAAATACAGGACAACAATGCTGAATACTGCGGCTGCAATCTTCCTTTTTTTCAAAATAATCAGGATTATAGCGCCAATAGCACCAATCAGCATGATTAAATTGAGTATCGGCAGTAAATACATGATATATCTCCAGCATATAAAATCCATTGATAGAAACAACACCTTTGTATTTAAATTAAATATGTCTGGAGATTTGTTACGAAAATTATTCTAAGCCGGCAGCTCTTAAGGATGCGCTTTTAACAGGATTGCTCGAAATGTTTTCCTGTTGGGATCGATTAGGTATTTATTCTGGCACTTTCCGTTATGTACCTCGCCGGGCATACATTCGGCCTCCGAGGCGATATCGACAAGTATGGAGCCATCATCGCTGAAAAACCACATGTTTTCATCGCCTTTGAAGCTTATAATCGCCTCGGCGGTAAAATCAGGCACATCGGGAGCAATCGAACCCATATATTCAGGTGCTTCTATAATTTGACCTGACCAGCGATAAAGTACGCTGCCCTTTCGTTCATCATGGAAACCGGCCACGATAAAATACATCCCGTTTTGCGGGGAATATTCCATTGCCCGCAATCCGAGACCTTTCAGGTCCCAAAGCAGAGGTTTGCCAAAGACGGGCGTCTGCTGCTTTTCAATCACCGCCGCCGCATTGAGAAGCGGCAGGACTATAGCTTTATTACCCGGCCGCGGATTGCGAAAGCCGATGTATAGCGTTCCGCCGTCGGGAGTAGCGCTAATCGCCTCGATATTCAGCCCTTGTTCTTTCGGGGCCAGCTTTTCTCGCTGTTTTTTTTCCAAAGAACCGTTCCACCCGGCGGCCCTGTCGAGTCCGAGTTTCCGCAAGTCAGGCGTTCGAAGCATCGTTTCGAGCAGGTCCGTACAGACGCTGCCCTCCGGCTTCAAGGTTGGCTTGCCATTTTCCGTAATAATCTTAGTTGCAAAGAAACGATAGCGGCTCTCTCGGAATTTGCCGTCCTTGTTTCGTCCGTGCGAGCTAATCCAGTAAATTCGGTTCCCGATACGAGTCGCTCCCTCGATGTCTGACTCCGGGTGCTCCGAATCCGAACCTAAAAATTCATTCAAATCAATCGAGTCGACCGGATAAGCAGAACCTTCTCTTTCATAAATACGAAGGATGTTGTTTTCATCGTCGGCCACCACAAAGATATCCTTCGACAATGCGGCCGCAGCCGAAGCATCGCTCATCCCGTGAAAGACCTTAACTTTCGTCTGTTCTTCTGTGGCATGTGCGACAGAAAAGACAGGTATAATCACCAATACTGAAATAAATCGCATTATTGGCATTGGAATACTCGGTACGAATGCGGCTTGATTTGTGTGTTGAAAACGACCCTTGGGCCGCTCTGGTCCCGTCGGCCCATCATCCTGCGACCCTGTTGTCTGTCGTTGCCCGGCGGGAGCATTTCGTTCGATTGCAGATCGAGCAGGCCGCCGACCTGTTTGGTTACAACGATGTTCACGTCTACAGGCTCATCGAGGAAGGATTCGACTATAAACGTGTCGTTGTCGTAAACGAATATGGCAACCTTGGCCGGGCCTTCCACACGAACGTAGATGTCCCTGTTGAGCAGTTCCTTATAGTAAGTCAACAGCGCATCCGGCAGGTTATACAAATCGCCGAAGTTGTCCGGAATGGTCATCACATACAGCGTGCCATTTGAATAACCGGCCGAATGAACTATCGGATAGCCGACGCCGCTTACCGAGCAGGTGACTTCTTCCCACGAATCGTTCGTCAGGTATTTAATCTGTGGTATCATAATATCCGATTTTGCCTGAGCATTACCACTCCAGCCTATCACGAAATCCCTGACGATAGCCTTTTTGTCGGTATACTCGAGCTCGACGATATCTTCGATCCCGTTACCCTGCAGTGCTCTTAGCAGGCCGGAAGTGATAATAACATCTTTACCGCTTCTCAGTTGATTCTTTATTTTTCTCACGATTCGCTGGTCGAACTTAGCCGATTCGGCCAGAAAGATAATATTAGCATCCATCGGGAATTCGGGCACGAGGTCCATCGCGACGCCGCACATGCCGAGATAATTGTGCAGAAAATCCTCGCCGGTCGAGTGATACGGTTTATAGCTCTTGATTCCGACCGGATTGCCGAGTTTGCCCAGGAATTTGTCCACCTTCTCGAAGGTATATCCCGCTGCTCTGGCAATTGTGGTTGGTTCTATAGTTGTCCCGTCAGGCATTAGGATCGGTTTTTTCATTTCATCAAAATCGAAGCTGGTCCCGCCTCCCTGCCACGCTGCCCGGTCAGAATCACGCGGGCCTCGCTGCATCTGTCGAAAATCGAAAAGTGTTATCTCCGGCGCCTTAGCAAAAAGCGTCAGCCACAACTGCTCCGCATAGCGGTCCATGTACATCATGCCGCCGGTATCGACCCAGCCTCCTGCGTTGCAGCCCGGCTTGATGTTCTCGAAATAGCGGAATATCAGGTAGCCCTGGTACTGCTGCAGGTGCTGGTTACTGCGGACGGGGTCTCTCGTTTCCGTACCGGTGTAGAGTTTATCGAACAACATAGGTTCACTCTCCAGGTCGAAACCGAGGCCCTGGAAGTGCTCGTACCAGTTCGGGTACTTGATAATCATAGTGACGTTCGGATTGGCTTGTCTGGCCGGCTCGACTATCAGTTCCCGTGCGGCCTTGTCCAACAATTCCAGCCGGTATTGCGTCCAGCTCTTGTCGCCCTTGGCCTTGATGCACAATTCGCACTTGCAGTTGGTAAAGAAAAAATCGTCCAGAATGACCTCGTCGAAATGCCTGGCCGTGTACTCGACGATTTCTTTGATCTTGTGCTGGTGCTCGGGATTGTTATAGCAAAACGTTTCGAACCGGTTCCGCTCGCTGACGGTCAGTGTAATGCCGCCGGAGGTCCGGACGCCCCGCTCGGCGAAGAATTTCTTGGCGGTATTTAGGGTCTCCTCATCGACAATATTGCCCGCATCCCGATAGGTCTCCAGGTATACCTTATCGACATGTACCTGCCGTGTTATCTCGTCCCATCGCGGCTGTAACCAATTTAGGTCTCCCATCTGCCGAGTCTCGTAAGCCCGTGAATAAACCGCCACTTCGAAATTATCATATTTACCCGCCGCACAACAGATGCTTGTCAAAGCAATCATAAAAATTACTTTTAGTGTGTGTTTATACATAACCAAATTCCTTTAACAGATGAATATGTTTTTTGTATGATATAATATATGAAATTCCTGCCGATAGTACGATAGCATATTTCTAAAATGCTTACTCCGGTGATAATTCAGATTTCTTACTTACGACTATCGCGAAAACGGGCAAATGATCACTGGCTTCAACCTGTTCTACCAAAGCTCCTATACAATTCAAATCCTTGTTGAATAAAATGTGGTCATATCGGTTCTTTAATGTAACACCGACAGATGTTTTCCATTTCCATGTTTTGGAATATGTGTCATAAGTTGACAGAGCATCGGTGAAACCTTGTTCGAAAAGCCATTGTATCGCTTTTTTGTTTTCGTTCTCGTTGAAATCTCCTGCGATGATAAGCGGTCTATTGGCATCAGCCTTTGCAATGAAATTCTGAAGCTCATTAAGATGAATTTCAGGAGCCTGATAATATGCTGATGCACTTACCGATCCCATGTCGGAAAGAGGCGGCCGAAGGTGAACATTTAGACACTGTACGTAGCCAAGTGGTGTTTTGACATCGGCTAACAGGGCTGGAAACCAACCGTCTGAAGGCTCAATTAATATTGCATTATTTAATTCGTATTTAGACATTATGGCTATACCACCGGCACCGGGCCAATCCCTGAATTCGAAATATTGATATTGCTTACTAAGATGTGTTTTTAGTGTTGCCTCCCAGTATTTATGTGTTTCCTGAAGACAGATAATATCTGCATTGGAACCGGCAAGATAATCGACAACGTTTTGCGGATTCACGAATCCGAAGTTGACGTTATATGTGACAATCTTTAGACAAGGTTCTTCACAGACAAAAGTCGGCTCAGTGTGTGTACCACAACCTGCTATTGTTAAAAAAAGAAGAACTTCTATAAGATTTTGCCTTACCATCATCAGTTTGAATCATATAGCAGTTCTTAAAAAAAGTCAATAAACACAAGAAAAGGCCGGAGAGTTATTCATCCGGCCTTTGCAACAATATTCGATATTACATCCTGTTGCCGCCACCGACTTGAAGCACTTGGCCGGTAATCCAGTC
>CAZKYP010000197.1:0-5995 GCA_964556885.1 uncultured Pirellulales bacterium
TACGAGAACCTGGACACGCCGCTGTCTTACCGCAACGTCAAGTCCTCGGAGCGTGCATCGATTGTCTGTGATACACTTGACCGCTTCGGCATCGTTGGCAAAAAGGACCTGTATCCCAGCCAGCTTTCCGGCGGCCAGCAGCAGCTCGTAGCAATCGCCAGAGCTGTAGTGGCCAGTCCCAAGCTGATTCTGGCTGATGAGCCGACCGGAAACCTGCACTCGACCCAGGGCGAGGTCATTATGGAGTTGTTCAAGAAACTCAATCGCGAGGGCACTACCATAATTCAGGTGACGCATAACAACAAATATGCGGCCTATGGACAGCGCATAATCCAGCTCAAAGACGGATGGATGGACGGCGAATTAACGCCCGAACAGTTATTGGGAAAGGTCAGCTAAATCATGGGAACCTTATGGCAGGACATCAAATACGGCATTCGCCAGTTGCGGAAAAGGCCGGGATTTACGACCGTTATTGTACTTTCGCTGGCACTGGGGATCGGTTCCAATGCTACTGTGTTCTGCTGGATTCAGACTTTGGTATTACGTCCTCTTCCTGGTGTAACGAAGGCCGATGAGTTGGTTGTGTTACTTTCCAATCAGGGTGGAGGTAATATTTCATGGCTCGATTGCCAGGAGTTTAATCAACTCGATGAAGTGTTTACCGGCACTTTGGCATCCCAGGTTACTCCGGCATACATGCGCACAGGTGAACAATCGGAGTGGATCCATGGCCAGATAGCCTCGGCGAATTACTTCGAACTGCTCGGAGTTAAACCGATATTGGGACGGACCTTTCTGCCGGATGAGGACCATACACCGAGCGGTCATCCGGTATTGGTGATAAGTGAAGGATATTGGAACCGCCGCTTTGCGGGTGATCCGTCGGTTGTCGGCAAAATCGTGGATTTGAATCATTATCGTTTTGAGATTGTCGGTATAGTTCCATCCGATTTCCGCGGGACAATGATTGGTACGATACAGGACTTCTGGGCTCCGTTGACTATGCAAAAGGAAGTGGCTAACTATGCTGAAAAGCTCACGTCACGCTCTTCACGCCCATTCCACAATCTTGCCAGGCTAAAACCAGGAGTTAGTCTTGAACAGGCCCAGGCGGCTGTTGATATCCTTGATGCGCAGCTTGCTCAAACTTATCCGGAGTCCAACCGGGATGTCCACCATCGTATAGTTACACTTGCTCAGTGTCCCTACGGTTCTAAAAACCTGATCCCTATGTTAACGCTCATTCTGGTTGTCAGTCTTGGTGTTTTACTGATAGTAGCGGCTAATGTTTCCAACCTGCTGCTGGTCCGCACTGTGAGTCGGCAAAAAGAGATATCAATCCGACTGGCGGCCGGTGCCGGACATCTTCGTATTCTGCGGCAGCTTCTGACCGAGAGTCTTTTATTAGCTCTTCTCGGCGGTTTGGCTGGAGTGATTTTCGCGGCATGGATGGTCAATATCGTTCCACGAATCTTAACAACCACATCAATAACCTTCGAACTGAATGGAACCACGCTGGGCTTAACGTTTCTTTTGACCGTTCTAACCGGTCTTTTCTTCGGTCTGATGCCAGCGATTCATATCTTCAAGCCAAGTCTATGTGAAACATTACAGCAAGGCGGGCGTTCGGGCGGAACCGGTACACTACACCAGCGTCTGCGCGACATATTGGTGGTCTCCGAGGTCTCTGTGGCACTGGTTTTGTTAATCGCCGCAGGGCTGTGTCTGAGGGGATTCAAGAACGCCAGGCAAACGGATTGTGGATTCGATCCCAGGCAGGTGCTGATTGCGAAAATGCATATTGGAATGAACGGTTATAACGAAGAGACGGGACTGGGATTCTATCAGCGGCTCGAACAAAAACTTCGCGATATGCCGGGTGTACAGCGAGCTTCGCTGAGCAGTTGGTTCCCAATCGGATTTACAGGCTGTAAAGGCCTTGATGTATATGTGGATGGTTATGTACGCCCACCCGGTGAAGATGAAACATACAATTACAGTATCATCTCGGGTAATTATTTTGCAGCTATGGGCATACCTTTGCTCGCCGGGCGTGATTTCACCGAGCTGGATGATACAGATGCCCTACACGTTGCGATAGTTAACGAAAACCTGGCCCGTCGATTCTGGCCGAACCAGAATCCGATTGGTCGGAAGTTTCGTTCGCATCGTATTTGGAGAACCGTTGTGGGTGTGGTTCCGACCGGGAAATATGAAACAGTAAATGAAAGTCCCAGATGTTTCTTCTACCTGCCGTACAGGCAAGGTGTCTGGGACCTCGATCTAAACATTTGTATACGTACATCCGGTCCACCCGAGAGCTTCGCTGCTTCCCTGCGTCAGGCAGTACGTGAGATTGATCCGGATGTCGATGTTTATGGAATCCAGCCTATGACTTTCTATATCCAGGGTGCATTGTTCATCCAGCATATCGCTTCCAGTCTAATGGCAGTACTTGGGCTGGTGTCTCTGGCACTGGCCGCTATGGGTGTTTATGCTGTCATGGCTTACAGCGTTAGTCAACGCACACAGGAATTCGGTATCCGCATGGCCCTGGGAGCACAGACTGGTGACGTTTTGAGTCAGGTTATTCGTAAGGGATTAACTCTGGCGGCCGTCGGTCTGGTTTTCGGTTTGGTCCTTGCCATAATCGTGACGCGTTTGTTAACAAGTTTTCTTTACGGCGTGAGCCCTTTTGATCCGCTGACCTTCGTAGGTGTTTCTCTGATTCTTATAGTCGTCATTCTGCTGGCTTGCTGGCGACCAGCAATACGAGCGGCCAGGACCGAGCCAATGGAGGCGCTGCGATACGAATAAGAGGAGGGGAAAAACTCGAAATTTATGTCCGGTTATGGGCGCGTTTGTCTCAGATTCGGACATAATTAGGGCCAAAGAGAATCGGTTTTGGGCCGAAAAATGGCGTTTTTATATTTAAAACGTCAATAGCATATAGAGCTGTTTTTGGTATAGGATTTGCAACATAAAATGTATATGAATCTAAACGAATACAAAATGAAACATAACGTTATTTGTATAGTGTGCATTACAGCCCTGTTCGTATTGTCCGGTTGTCCTACTCAACATCTTGTGAACGAGGTTCGAGATAAGCCGCTGGCTGATAAGCTGACCAGAATAGATTCTGTCCGGCTTGCGGACCAATCCGTTTCGGAACCGATTACTATTGAACAGGCCACTCAGCAAATTACCAACGAGGTAAACGAACCAAATCAGCCAAGACATACTGTTGAGTTGACTCTGGAGCAGGTGCGTATAGCAGCTTTGGCCAACAACCTGGATCTGAAGGTCGAACTTGTAGATCCGTCAATCTCTTTGCGTTCACTGCAACAGGAGCAGGCGAAGTTCGAACCTTCGGCGTTCGGTTCGGCGGGCTATCAGCAAACCGATGGTTACGATCCTAATGGTTTTGATATGATCACGAGGACATATGATGCTGAGGCCGGTGTCGAAGTACCTCTGACGACCGGAGGCTCGGTTGAAACGAGTGTCCCGTTTAGTGATACCAGAAAGGGAGGCCTGGCCGATGCGGCTGTCAGTGTTTCTTATATCCAGTCGCTTTTGCGCGGGGCCGGAACTAATATCAACGCACATTCTATTCGTATAGCAGCCCACCAGTGGAATATTGTCAGTGCCAGGACCAAATTGACGGCTATTTATCTGCTTGCCAGTGCGGATGTTGCTTACTGGCGTCTGTATGCTGCTCGCAAGGAGCTTGATGTACGCCTGGAGCAGTATAAACTGGCTCAGAACCAGCTCAGCCATGCGAAGAAGAAAGTTGCCGCCGGCTCTGCCGCTAAGATCGAAATAGTAAGAGCGGATGCGGGTCTTGCCGAGCGGCTCGAAGCTGTGATTAATGCCGAGACGGCTGTTCAGACCCGCCAGCGTGACCTCCTTCGGATTATGAACCAGGCTGATGTGCCCCTGGAGGCTGATATTGATATTGTTCCACAGACCGAGCCGAATCCGCTTGGTCTGGACCTGGATGCAAAGCAGCTTACCGAACAGGCCCTGGCCAATCGAATGGAGATGATAGAGCTGGAGCAGACTCTGACTATTGACGATTTGAATATTGAGCTGGCTCATAATTCGATTCTGCCGGACCTGACTCTTGCTTATACATATACGGCGTATGCTCAGGATGACACGCCTCGGCAGAGTTTTGAGCACCTGTCGGGTGATTCGTTAGACACCCATTCGCTTGGTCTATCGGCTGCTATCCCATTGGGTAACCGCGCCGCCAAAGCGCGCCTTCAAAGGGCGAGGCTTGAGAAGATACAGGATATATCTTTACGTGACAGGCAGCAGCAGATAATTCGGCAGGAGGTATATGAAGCCGTCAGTGATTTGGAAAGAAACTGGCGTCGCATCCTTGCCGCCGAACAAGGTGTGATTGCCGCCTATCGTGACTACAGAGTCGAACAATCGCAGTTCCAGCTCGGCCGGCGAACAAGTACGGATGTTCTATATTCGGCGACACGTCTGGCCGATGTGCAGTTGCGAAGAATTTATGCCTTTGCCGATTATGAAATCGCCCAGATCTACCTGGCGCGAGTCACGGGCACGCTGCTGGGAAATCAACAAGTCGAGATAAATCCGATCGACATTGTTTCAAAAGCACCGTAATCCGTTTTTTCAACAACTTGATACATATCGTTAAAGATTAAACGTTTCACGTGGGAGTGGTTTGGAGGATTGAGTCATTTTCTTTAAAGATGATACCATGAATCCAGCGGGGCGTGTCGAATGGAATAATCGATAAGAATTGTATTGTTCGTTTAGTGGGATTTGTGAGACAGATTCCTGATTATCTCGATTTTGGTTTCCCATTTATGCGAGTCGATACAACCCGGACAGCTCACACAGGCGTCCAATAATTTCATCATCCATAACTTTATTAACTGTAATAATCTCATATTTTAAGCCTCCTGCTTAATTTAGTCATGATTATAGTTATGGTCTTCATTTCTGCAAGTCCTTTTTAAATTTATTTACTTTTCTCTACTGATAAAAGGCATAAAACCGGTTGGCGGTAACGAAATAGCAGCTTCGGTTGAAAAATATTTTTTTTGCTGACATGGGAAATGGATTTCTGGTGTGAATATAGGTGGTATAGGCAAAAAGGTAAGCCTGTTCGATTGCTATTTATAGATGCTCAAAAACAGGCTTATTAATACTGTTATGCCTTGTCCAGGATGGAACAACTGAGTTATGTAATTTCCTTGAACATCTTTTTGGACGAGCCACAAATCGGGCATTTATCCGGGGCGTTGCCTTTGACGGTATTGCCGCAGACCTCGCAGACATAAATTTTCGTCTCCGGCAGGTCCTTACCCGATTCGACTACTTTGAGGGTCTCGGAATACAGACCGTGATGGATCTCCTCGACAGCGAGAGCGTGTCTGAAAGAGGTCGTGGCGGGATTGATTTTATCTTCCTCGGCCTGTTTGAGGAATTTCGGATACATCTGCTGGAATTCGAAGCCTTCTCCTTTGATAGCGGTCTTGAGATTTTCCTCGGTATTTTTTATACCTCCCATCGCTCGAAAAAGCGCATGGGCGTGGACGGTCTCGGCCGCTGCGGCCGCACGGAACAGTTTTGCAACCTG
The DNA here is from genome assembly GCA_964556885.1 of uncultured Pirellulales bacterium. GTDB lineage: Bacteria > Planctomycetota > Phycisphaerae > Sedimentisphaerales > Anaerobacaceae > CAZKYP01. The sequence goes on from CAZKYP010000197.1 coordinate 5,627, forward strand.
CGGTAGTCCATCCTGTTCGGCCTTCTTCGCAAAGGCAAGATACATTCTGTTGGCCTGACTTTCACCGGCAAATGCTTCTTTGAGATTTTAACTTGTCGACACGGTTATGACTCCTTTCTGTCTTTTGTTTTTAGGTTACGTACAAAGTTGGCAATATATTTGTTCGCTGTTTTTTAAGTAAATTAGCAGGTTTGTCCGGCCCATTCAAGTTTTTCAAAAAGTTAATTTGATTGATTCAACGACAGTTCAAATAGATGAGACAAACTGCCCATAATCCAGTAAGGAGTGGCCTAACCATGATCAATCGTTGGTGGTTAGGATCAGGGTCTGGGCGACGTCGCTGACCTTTCCCTTGCTGAGCATGTTTTC
>CAZKYP010000198.1:0-5982 GCA_964556885.1 uncultured Pirellulales bacterium
CCGGCCATTTCGGATTCTTGGGATCATGGCGCATCTTGTAGAAATAAAGCACTGCAACAATATCAGCAATTGAACATGAGCCGCCGAGGTGGCCGGGCTTGCCCGCCCCAATCATCATTACGATATCATAACGCAGCTTTTTCGCTACTTTTTCGAGTTCTGCTGTTTTTTCTGCGGTTATTGACATATTTTCCCTTTTCTTAAAACCACAAAAATCGTCATATTTAATAAGGAATCGCGATATTAACAAACAACACCGTGATATGCAATCGAATTTTTAGTTATCGAGAAGCTTCATTTGGATTTGCAGATTGTGATCTAAAATTCTTTAACGCGAATTTTTTAGTTGCGTCGGCCAATAAACTCTTGGTATGAGCGATTGCATAATCCAGATCCATCAATTCTTCTGTAATACTCACCGCATCTGAAATTCCAAAATCCTGCCACTTTTGTTTCGACAGCTCAACACTTCCGGCAATGACTCCAACTCTTGCTCGATTTTGTTTAGCCACGTTGGTAATTCCGGATACGACTTTACCTCGTAGTGACTGCGAATCAAACCGCCCCTCGCCTGTAATAATCCAATCTGCATCGCTGATTTCTTCTGCTAATCCGCTTTCACGTATAATCGTCTCAACGCCGCTTACCAGCTTTGCATCCATAAATGCTATCGCACCTGCCGACAGTCCACCTGCCGCACCGGTTCCGGGGATTTCGTCTATTTGTATTCCTAACCGCTCTCTGACAACCTCGGCAAGGTGACTTAATCCGGCTTCGAGCCTTTCGACCATTTCAGCAGTTGCGCCTTTTTGGGGGCCAAATATTCTGGCTGCTCCGTTCTCGCCGCAAAGCGGATTGTCGACATCGCAGAGAACCTCGATCTCAGGCAAATCCAAACCATTCGGTCTGATTATTTCATCGATATATTCCAACTGTCCACCGCCAAAACCGACGGGCTTGCCATCCGAGTCCAGGAATTTCCATCCCAGTGCCTGGGCTGCCCCGACTCCCCCATCTACAGTGGCACTGCCGCCAACCGCCAACAGAATCTTATCTGCGCCATAATCCGCAGCAGCCAGAATGAGCTGCCCCGTTCCGAAAGTGGTCGTCTCAATGGGATTGGCCCGCCCCGGATTTAATAATTCCAGGCCGCTTGCCTTCGCCATCTCAACCAAAGCAACCTTCGTATCCGGGAAAAAAGCAAATCCGGCATTTACCTGCATCTGCGGCAACGGGCCCATAGCCTGTATTTCAACCCATTGACCGCCTCGTGCAACCATCATAGCCTCCGCCGTTCCTTCTCCACCATCAGCCATCGGGATACAGACAATCCCGTAGTCGGGACAAACCGACTGCAAAGTGTCTTTCACAATCTTACAGGCGCAGACTGCACTGATACTCGATTTAAACGAATCCATTGCAATTATGATTTTCAATTCATAGACCCTCAAGGAAATTATGATAGTCCAAAGCGACGGGGATACCATTTGGTCCAGCCGCGTTCGTAGTAATGTCGTAGATGTTGTCGTCAGAACTATCAAGGATATTTTCGAGCGTTGTCCTGTTTGGCATAACAGGACCTCCTTATCTTTTATCAGAGACATTTCTGATAGTTTCCAGGGTTACCTGGATATTCGGTGGGTCACCCAGTTCGGAAACTACGAGGTCGGCCTCCGTGAAATACTCATTTTTTGTGTAATCGTTTGTAGTGACAACGCAATACATACCTGCGGCTTTCGCCGCAAGCAGACCGTTGCGGCTGTCTTCCACCACGATACATTCGGACGGTTCAAGACTTAGTCTGTCCGAAGCGAGATTGTATATTTCAGGATCGGGTTTTTTCTTTGAAACGACGTCTCCGGCCAGAATTTCATCGAATCGCTCTTTCCGTTCGGGACCGAACAGCTTTTCTACCACGAGGTTGACCGCCCGCTCGTGAGACGTGGAGCAAACAGCCAGATTCAAATTTGCGGCAATAGCCTCGTCAATAAGTCGCCTTACTCCCGGGCGGGGAGGCAATTGGCCCGATTCTATTATTTGCATGAAATAATCCGTCTTGAGCTTATGTAAGTCTGCAATCAGGGCGTCTTTTTTTTTATCGTCGCAGGGCCAGCCATAGTTCTCGAAGTAGTATCTCATGCGTTCTTTACCGCCTGAGACCTCCAATAGTTTTCCATACAACTCAATACCCCAGTTTATTACTAATCCTTTTTTTTGAAATGCCTTATTGAATGCAACTCTGTGTCCGTCCCGTTCGGTGTCGGCAAGAACGCCATCACAATCGAATATAATGGCTTTCATTTATGTCTCCTTCATAAGAAATTACGGGTACGGATTTCATGCCTTTGACGCACTGCCGAACAGTTTTATTTTTTCGATAATACCCTCTTTGAGACGGTGGAACTGGGCATCGATGATTTTTAATGGGTCATACTGTGTATTGTGTGAATTATGATAATCGATAAATCCGTCGATGAAATCATATTTGAGCTGGGTCGATATGTTTACTTTCACACAACCGAGTGAAATACACTTTTTGAATACATCATCCGCAAGGCCTGTCCCGCCGTGCAGGGCTATCGGGACCTTCGTTTTGGCGGCGATATCTTCGAGCAGATCATAGGCAATCTTGGGCTCGCCCTTATAAATTCCGTGGGCGGTCCCGATAGCGGGTGCAAAACAATCAGGTTCAACCTCGCGGCAGAATTGAATTGCCTGCGCAGGATCGGCCAGATGCGCTTCCTGTTCTTTAACATGGATATCGTCTTCCACGCCGACAATGGCGCCAAGCTCGGTTTCGACGGTGATATTTTTTGGTCGTGCCATCTTCACAACCTGCCGGCTTAAAGAGAGATTCTCCTCGAATGGCTTTGAGGATGCGTCGATCATTACAGAGGTCCATCCTGATTCGATACATTTTTTTATGAGGTCAAGGTCCTTACAGTGGTCGAGGTGTAAAGCTATAGGAACACTTGATGAACCGGCGAGTTCCCTTACCCAGGAAATAATAGGAGCTGTGTCCCAAAAAATCACCGTTTTGGCCGATGTCTGAATTATTACCGGGGCTTTTGTTTCTTCGGCGGCCTGGACGACCGCTTTCGTGGAATTGTAATCGAGAATATTGAAGGCGCCGACGGAATAACTTCCGCGAGCCGCATTACAGAGCATAGCTTTCATATTCTCCAGAGGCATTTGTTTATCCTATTTTGATTATTGCAGGTACAGAATCAATTATCGCTGCTTCAATAATTGAACAATCTTATAGCGACGAATATAAGCCGCAAACAGGCTATGGTAAATGAGCAGGTTTGTCAAGAGAAGAAGCACGTTTGTATTTATGTTTGGCCGGGCTTTGCGGTTATTAATAGATAAAGGTAGTAAATGTTAAATCTGAAATGACTGAGAAAAAATCTTCGAAGATTTACTGTGGAATAATGATTATTGTAAGTTTAAGGGGAGCTGGTTGATGTATTCCTCGATGTTGGTATAACCGTCGCCTGTGCGGTCGTCGTTGGCATCGTACCTATCCAAGGGATCTAAGTTGTGTGCCAGCTCCCAGTCGTCGGGCATACCATCGTGATCCGTATCGACAGGTGGTGCGGCGGATTCCAGAACGGGCCATCCGCCGACTTCGGCTTCGTCGTTAATGATTCGGCCCGTTCCGTTTACTACATCATTTATTATACGCTCATCCACCTCGTCACGGACGGGGAAATTTGCGCCTGCATCAGCCAAAACTCGCTCATAAGCTGTTGTCACATCTTCTGTTTCCACTGATTCGGCCGGAATTGGAGCAGATTGTTTATATTCAGTTATCATATCCGGAGTGAAACCGTCGAATCTTATGAGACTCCAGGGATCTCGCGGGCTGATACCATTCATCAAGTTGTCATAAAAATATGCCCTGCTGAAAGGGCATTGTTCCCGGAATGCGACGCAAGAAGCGGCCGAATCAGGTCCTTCTATGTAATAGTTCCCCACGAAGTTCATCAATGTGATACTGTCCGTATCGGCGTTGTATCCTGGGTATGAGCCGTCCCAGTTATATATAACGTTGTTGCGAAAATCGAAGGTCAGACCATCAGGATCGATATGATAGCTGTTGTAATTGCCCGGGCGGGGGCTTCGGCCCCTGTGATGGGCGTAGAGATTGTGATGAAAGGTAAATCCATTTCCCCAGCCTCCGCGGACCAAAGAGCCGTAACCGTGACATCCTTTGGAATGGACCGAGCAGTTCAGGCTTTCGGAAATAATGCACCACTGGATTGTCACGTTATTTAGGTCTGCCTCTGAACTGGCGACAGATAATGTTTCGTCTGTAGCCCAGCTTGTCGAACAATGGTCTATAATAATATTATGACCCTTTGAAACCCAAATACTGTCCTGCTCCACACCTTCATCATCCCCCGGACGAAACCGTATATAACGAACAATCACGTGGTCGGCCGAGATTACCAGGCCGTAATTTTTCAGACATATTCCGTCTCCCGGGGCCGTCTGGCCGGCGATAGTAATATAAGGATGGCTGATTTTCAGGCGGGATTGCAGTTCTATAGTGCCAGAAACACGAAAAACGATAATTCTGGGTTCGTTAATCTCGACGGCCTGCCGCAAACTGCCCGGGCCGCTGTCGTTTAGATTAGTGACTTCGATGACCAGTCCGCCGCGGCCGCCGATACTTGAGGCGCCGTAACCTTCTGCACCGGGAAAGGCAGGTTGAGCGTGGCTGTTTTGTGAAATCAGGAGTCCGGTCAGGATTATAATGCAGCAATAGGTGAATTTACTCATGTTAAACAACCGGATAATAACGGTGGAAATCCTACCAGCCGGAAGGTGTTCTGCCGCCGATCAACTGAAAAACTATATAGTTAGCCGTTAACTCCGATATGGCACCGCTTTCCAACTGTTCCCACACACTGCTATTGAACACCTTCTCGTCGGTGCATAATTCCACGTGACCGTCTTTAAACAGGGAGTTGACTGCATAACTGCGGCTTTTCTTGTGACTTATGTGCTCCAAATGACGAATTATGTCCGTCATATAAGGGATGTAAGGATCAAGATCGTCGATGCTTTTGGCTGTTTCGTCAGGCATCTTGGTGGCACTGTTCTTTGGTGTTTTCGGGTCTATAGGAAGATAGGTATATCCCATACGTATCCATTGATTATGTGATTCGCCCTGAGCATCCATTGTATTGTAATTCTGTGGAAGTGAACCCCAGGGTTTGGGATTGCAGTAAGATTCGTATTTATACAGGTCCAAGAGATTGGACGGACAGTAGAATATTTTCGGATCTGCTATATACTTTTCTTCGTATAGTAGTGCCAGCTTCATTGGAAGCAGTTTGCCGCCGGCATCGCGATAGATACTATCGTCTCGATATAAGGCGTAGGAATGAACTAATAAATATGGATTGCTGTTTGTATTGTTGGAGTTATATACCGGCATGTGATTGTCGTTGTCTGATGTGTAAGCTGTCATAGCCACGCCGACCTGCTTGACCTGGTTGGTGCAGACGATTCGTTTGGCTGTTTCCCTGACCATGGTGAGAGCGGGCATGAGAATTCCCATCAGCAGGGCAATAATCGCAATTACTACCAGTAATTCGATCAATGTAAAACCGGCTTTTTCACTTTTCATAATGATTCCTTTTCTATAAAAATAAATTCCACGGTATTTTGTTAATTGAAAGCCCCAAATTACCACGTTGTGGTTAAATTTATATCATCAGCAAAGGCCACATTACAAGTAATAGCTGCGAGATTAACTTTATTATCGAAATAAAAGGGCCTATACGGAATCTATCGGTATAGGCCCCAAAAAGCAAACCCTGTTTATGTTCTGTAATCAGCAGACATTTTATTTGACACTTAGTCTAACGTTTTCCATACCAATCCAGGAATCCGTCGCCGAGATGTTGTCGATCTCAACACCAATCGCCTTCCCAACAGAATCAGGAACATCATCAGCGGCAAAACTCA
>CAZKYP010000199.1:0-5958 GCA_964556885.1 uncultured Pirellulales bacterium
ACTTCCCGAGTGCATGGGGTACGAACAAAAAAGAAGCCGAGCAAAAGGCCGCTCTGAACGCCCTCGTAGAATTAGGCGTCCTCCAAAACCCAGAAGAAGACCCCGAAGGGTAATCCAGGGATTGAAATGCACCGAACCGAAGTCCCGATTCATTGGGACAGGACGCATAACCTGCTATTGCCTTATAGAAGGTAATAGCCAAAAAGAACAAAAAACACAGCAGGCCATATCAACCATGTGGCCTTCTCTAACAAGTGCGACAGTAAAATAGCCCTCTATAAAGTTCAATTATTCATGGACAATCGCAGTGTATTCAATTTTTATCTGTTGCTCAGAAAGTCCCTTGTCATAAATAGCCTGCAAATTAATTTCCTCTTTGAAAGTACCCACCTCAGAACTCTGAAATTTAAGCAATATTGGGATTTTCCCGGTACCAGTTCCAAACGATTGAGGTAATTGAACTACAAGGTTATTCGGAACACTGTTCTCCTTGATCTCAAGTTTTTCTCTTGGTACATTTGATCTAATTATAATTTTCTTGATAATCTCTTCATCTTTTTTAGCTATACCAAGATAAACATTGGAACTGAATACTAAAAGAGGTTTTGAGGATATTTTAAATGGTATATCAACTTTATTAATTTTATTTTCGTATACTAAATCTAAGTGGATTGATCCTTCAATAACTTGGCTCCACAAAGAGACAGTTGTATTACAAAACAATTTATAGACAGTTTGATCTTTTTCAGAGTATTTTAAATAATCCATCGATAATCTTGCATCAGTACTCATCAATGTATGTATTCTAAGTTCTGGGGTATCCGGCTGATAGATGAGAAAATTTTGCGAAATGGTAGAATTGGGCTCAACGTTTTCAATAAACCACCCTTCAGGAATAATGGTGAGCGGCCGAACTTCACGAATAGGATTAATTCCTATCTGAACGGGCTCTTTCTCTAATAACCTCTGCCACTTTATCGCTTTTCCAATTTGATACTTCAGAATACTACCATCAGACCCAATACTAACAAACATGGGAAGAGTGTCTACTCCATACGCTTTAAATGTTTTACTCAACCAGAAGCATTTTGTTTCATCTGGAGAATCAATAACAACCGGAAATTCGATATAATTCTTATTAATAACTTGTGTTAGTTCCGGTATCTTATCTGTAAAAGCATGAATGGAAATAAAATCCCCTCCTTTTAAGGCTACATCTTTCGCTGTTTCTAACGTACTGTTCATATCTGCTATGCAAAAACCACAATCCAAACTCCAAAAGTATAACATCGTAAACTTCTTGGGAGGCCAAATAGTTATCTTTTCTTTTCTATTTAACCAAGTTTTTGTGGTCAACAGAGGTGCTTGATGACCTACAGTGGAATTTCTAATACTCTCTGCTTTTCTTTTTTCAACAGTTGCTGCTAATCTGTTCAAAAGCATTGTAACATCGGACTGTATACCTTGTCCACCAATCTGATTTGCATCAAGAACATAAGCCGGTTGAAACATAAAAACAAACAAGCCAATAGCTATCAGGCTCTCCCGAACAAATGCTAAAGTTTTACTCATTTACCTGATCTCCTGCTATGGAGTAAAACTACACTACCTAATGATAATACATTTCAGTCACGTATGAAAATGGAGACGGGGAGCTTGATTTTATCAGTAGTTTTTTTCCCATTTAGTGTAATTACTATTTCCCCTTTGTATATCCCGATGGGCCTCTTTTTAATCTCATCAGGGATTAATGTCATGCACAACAAATACTCGTTCTCAGTTTTTTTCTGTGGTGAGATTTTCAACAGCAAAGGCTTAATCATTTCGAAATCCAACTTTTGCACTGGATTATCCCTCTTAGAGCTAAGTTTCACTCCCATTTCTTTTTGTTCAAAATGAGATTTACTTACAAGAAAAAAAAGTTTTGCAGGAGTAATGCTTATGTTTGATTCTCCTGCATGTACTGTCATTTTGAGGGGAATTTCTCTTTCTCCATCCGGTGTGGTAAGTGTAAAAAAGACGCGTCCATCTTCTCTCTTTTCATTCGATGCATCCTGAACTGAGTATGCCAGTGTAATGTTAAAGCGAACACGAGGTAAGTTTTCGTCGGCAATTAGTTCTCTGGTTACTTCTTCACATTCTAAATGATTAATTTCAGTCTTGAATCCCGAAAAAGAAACTTCGTCGTTTACCGTCCCTACATAATAATCCAGAACAATCGCATATTGCGCACGCCCTTTTGGCACCTCAAGAAAACCTGCAGTGGGTGACAGCTGATATGAGTTTTTTCCATAAACTTTAAATTGATAGTCTTTGCGAATGTTCAAATCTTCGCTGATGACAACGATCTGAGCGCCATGTAAACCGGCCGTCTTGACATCTATCTTGACATCAATCAAAACATGTCCTCGTTCATTTCGTCTTAATTTGACATTAAGACAGCTACAGCTTTTCAGGGCTACCTTCCATTTTGATTGATCATTTTTTGTCCAGACGACTATTTGTTTGTTTAACGTTGAACCGACGTCGGCTTCACCCAAATTTATAATTTGTCCACGCTTGTCCTCATCTCCGCCTATTGGTTTGAATATTCGTTCTCCTTTTACATCTGAAGGAATAACAAGAGTGAGCCCTTTCCATTCCTCGCCCAGTTCTTGAAATGGGATTGTTCCCACTTCTAACGATAGTGTATTAACAAGCCTTGCTTGATTACCCTCTGCTCCGGCAAACAGAACAAAGTGGAGGGGATCTTCTTTTGTTCCATCAGTTTGTCCAACAGGTAGTATGGCATATGCCTCTAATTTCATCAAGTCATTAATAGTCAACTTGCGAGCTTGCACCTTAAAACCCATTTTTATTGCAGCGTCCTTCAGATGCTTAAGGTTGGTAGGTGTATTAACGGGTATCCCTATAAACCTGTAAATTGTTTCTATGTCACAATTTCCCTCGCCAATATTAGTTAAATGTGACAATGCTCTAAGACATCTGGGACCGCATGCCGCATCTGGGACTAATAACGCTGAGCTATAATCGTTATGTTCACGGAGTGATTCATTCCCAGCACTTGCGACCATGGCAAAGACTAGTACCAAACATATACTTACTATCGTCATCCGTGATCGTAAAATTGTCATAATTCTTCCGGCTTTTTAATCACTTTCTTTTGAGATAATACCCTTCGCCTAATAAGGATGAGAGAAGAAGTTGCAACAACAATTGCAAATAAGCACAACATAACATAATTCTTTGTTTTCTGACTTTTATTATTGTTACTTGTTTGCACAGTTTGTATTTGTGCTACATGCGAACTGCCATCTTCGTGTCCTTCCGATTCATCGTCTTTTTCTTGTGACACAAGCATGGTTTCATTTACTACAGGATCAGATTCCAAAATATCCAGCTCAACCGGATTCATCTCTGTTTCGAGTTCACCTGGTCCTATTTTATAACGCAGGTCTTTGATTTTGTCGTACACAAGTGTTCCATTGGGAAATACATAGCTAAAGGTCTCGGGGGGGGCTTTGTAATGAGGTACAAATTCATCAATAATCACTTTAATGACATACGAGTAATCCGTTCCTCTTTCTGAATTTTCCATAATTACACGAGGATACCATAAGATACCCGTCTCTGTTGATACACTGGTAATTTCTTTGACTTCTTTTGTGATTATCTTTCGAGTTACACGATCCGGAGACAAAACGTACATAGTTTTCATAGGTAGCATGCCCTTCTCATGGGCTAACCAAAATGTCTCGATACGACTTCTAAGATCTAATTCCAACACATGACAAGCCTCACCGGCCACAGTTTCCATGTGTGGGCGTACATTTACCTCCCCCACTGCAAGTGCTTTATTGTACTTTTCGAGAAAAAAAGGAATTCCCAGAGGGTATTGCTGACTTAGCTTCACTTTCCACGGTTCGTCTTCTCCTGACGGAGGATCGGGGAATAAATTGGGCATTGTTTGAAGAAAGTCTGCGAGTATATTATCTTTTTCAATAGACCTGTTATTCAAACCTCGATAAACCGAACCTGTACTTCGAAGCGGACTATCCGGATCATTAACATATTCTTTGCCAATACTGCCATCAAACGAGTTGGCCCTATAATCAGCACTATCGTCAAATCCTTGTGGGGTTGCGGCAACCCGAACCAAGAATTTCGTTCCATCTTGAATCCTCTCATGATGATAGTAAGGGATTTGTCGACGATTTAATGGATTGTGACCTTTCTCATCCATCAGGATTCTTGTACCACTCACTTTTAGAGAGTCTATATGACAATAACTTGCTTCCCAGCCGTCAACGAGCATTTGCGCATCCAAAAATGCTTCCTGTTTACTATCATTTGCCCTACACTTCCCCGGAATGAGCATACAACATCCCAAGGCAACAAAGGTACATGTCAGCAAAAGAGAATACTTAGCAGATGATATCATCTTAAAATTCATTTTCACAACCTCTCATAGAATAATTATTGTGAAATTATCCGTACACTCACTCTCTATCAGTTCCTTCCTCAGCTATTTTTTATTGTAGGACTACAAGACCTTAAGGTCAAAGAAATTTTTTCTTATATTCCACATATTCATGTAGTAAAATGCTTTGTTGGTTGCTTTTTCTATTATCAACTGAGATTGCATTTGAAGTTGAGTCAAAGCTGTCTGGTCTAAAACCACTTGCCTCTATAAAAAGCTTACCTGCCCGTTAGCCCTAACATAAAACACAACAAGAATTCAATAGTCTACGAATATTAAATAATCACTTACAAAGGTTCTTATTCATGATATTGGTTAAAAAAAAACAATATAAATTAATATTTTGGGCATGTTTAGCCGATATATTATCTCTTTTTTACAGAAAGGCCAAAAATACCCGGCAAACATTTGTTAACGTTTATAAACGTAATAAAGTATTACCAAGTATCAATCGTCTATAGAATATTACCGTAACAGCTGTGAAACTCCTCGTCATCACAATAATAGCTTTCCTGAGCCCCATCCGATTTGCATTGTCCAGATTGAGGCGGGTCTTCCGTACAACCAGAGACCTTAATATAATCGGTGGGGCAATGTACTAAATGTGGCGTACATTCATGATAAGGATTACCAGTTTCAACACAGCTTCCACCAGTACTAACGTAGCAACTACCTTCGACTTTCTGGCCAAAACACATTTCGAATTCACTATCATAGGTGCATCCATCGGTTGGGGTACCACAATCATACCCATACTGTTCACATGCCCAACAGGTGAAGGTTTCACCACCCCAAACTCCGGAAAGCTCAAGATCACTCGGTTCACTCTTACTTGAGAAAAAATTAACTATGTAAAGACAAAAAATTAAAACTACACCCAATACAAATCCTTTTCTTACACATGCATACATGGCTTTCTCCTTTCATTTTCCAATTAATTTAAAATCACTTTTTTGAAATAATAGTCACATATTCCATTTTAATTCCTATTTCAATCATCCAATAATTCCAGCATCGCTCTAATTTTATAACTTTCACCTCCTTTCTATATACAGCGAAACTGTCGATGGATTTGTTGATGCTAAATAACGCGATTTTTCATCACTTCTTGCGAAATACTGTAAAATTTCATTAAAATCCGGGGCTTTTTCTTCCCATGCGGCTTTTACCTGGCCATTAGTCAATAACGCTACAGCAGGAGTCGTTACGAACCATTCTTTTGTCTCGGGCAAGCGGCCGAGGATGCAGGGGCTGTTTTCGCTGACCGGGCCTTGTCCATAAGGCGGTACGGCTATCAAAGCAATTCGGAGAAATTCTTCGTTACCCTCAAGATCGCGGGCCATTTGCTCATACATCGGGATAGCCCGGCCGCAGTCGGGGCAATCATAATCCCGATGTACATCGGGATAACAGGACCAGCCAAGTTCCTTTACCTAAGGTACAAGTTTTCAAGGTTTTGCCGTTAGGCATCCCTTGCG
>CAZKYP010000200.1:0-5955 GCA_964556885.1 uncultured Pirellulales bacterium
AGAGCAGAACGCACAGCCAATTCATGTTGACGTGTGGTTCCCCTTGCTAACATGAGTCCCGTCAGATTTACGCAGGTGACCAATAGTACTATCCCTACTAATCCCAATAAGATGTGCAGGGACTTAATCAGGTCTCTTTGAGATGCTAATAGGCCGCTGTGCCCGTCTTTCAAAATAACACGGAGGTCTTTCTGTGGATCTCTCGAAGGGACATCACGTGTTGTCTGTGCAAACAGGGCCTCCAATGAGGTGCGGACCTGGGATTCCCCGGCCCCCGGTGCCAGTCTGGCCATAACCTGGACCCACCAGTATGTGGTTTCCTCCGCAGAACCGTTACGCATCAGGGGATGAGCCGACATGGGAATATAAAAATCTCTCCTTTCACCCGGAACCAGTCCATGGAAGCCTTCGGGGAGCACGCCGATGACGGTAAAGCTATGCCTATTTAACATCACGGTTTCTCCAATGGCCTGAGGATCACCGGCAAAATAACGTTGCCAGGCGGCATAGGAAATTACTGTGACCGGTTCTGCACCGGGCTTGTCGTGGTCCGAGGTGATCGTTTGACCCATTAAAGGATCCAAATCCAAACCGCGGAAGAAATTGTCAGAGACCATCAGACCATTAGCGGCGTCGGCCCGACCACGTGCAAAAACCGTCAGGTTCCACATTCCACTTATATCTGAGAATGCAAAGACCTCTTCCAGACCCGCACCATGATCGCGAAATTCCTGATATGTTTGATAGGAAAAGACGGTCCTTAACATGGTCCAGTTTATCGGGGGATTAATATTGCCCTCCCAAGTGACGATACGTAATTGGTGCGGATTACGTACCGGCAGGGAACGCAGTGTTATGGCATTGAGCAGGCTGAAAATAGCCGTATTGGCCCCAATACCAAGTGCCAGTGTCAGAATCGCAACTGTCGTGAAACCGGGGCTTTTCCGCAACCGGCGAACTGTATATTTGACATCGTTTATAAAAGTACTCATAATTTCCTCTTGTTCAATATCCGAAATTCATTACTCATACCTCAGCGCCTCCATCGGATCGATCTTGGCCGCACGCCGGGCGGGGATGTGACATCCCAATAAAGCGGTTATACCCAGAAGCAAAGGGACACCTGATATTACCAGAGGATCGACGGCACTGACCTGATATAGCAAACCTGATAAACTTTTAGCCAGAGCCAGGTAAATAACAAGACCGATGCATAGTCCTGAACCTGTAAGAATCATACCTCTTTTTATAGCCAGTTGATGGATATCTCCGGGCTGCGCGCCCAATGCCAAACGAATTCCATATTCGCGGGTACGCTGGTTTGTAATATAACTGGACAGGCCGTAAATGCCGGTCACGGCCAGGATCAATGCTCCGGCCGCAATTACAATCATGGACAAAGTGGCAACATATTGAATAGCAACAGATTCTCCGGCAATGCTATTCATGGTTTGCAAGTCCCTGATCGGCTGGTCGGGATCCACCTGCCATATCTGTTCGTTCGCTGCCTGAGCCAGTGACAGTGGGGGCACTTTGGTTCTTACCATAAAGGCCAAACTGTAATCGCAATCCTGAGTTTGCGGCTCGTACATCATCGGCGGATATTCCACCAGGTTCAAACCCATACCGTGCGTCTTGACATTACCCACAACACCCACAACTCGACACTGCCTGCCGCGGAAGTTGACGATTTTGTCAAGCGGGTCCCGGTTCGGAAAGAATCGTTGAGCAAAGACCCCATTGATAATCATTACAGGCTGGCTGCCGTTATCATTGTCATTAAAAAAGCGGCCCTGTTTCAGCGGTATTTTCATGGCCGAGAAAAAGGCCGGATTGATTCGACGGTATTCGGCCTCCTGACGCGGCCCGTTCGGTTGTTGGGTGTCCGCCTCTATACGAAAACCCTGGAACGACTTAACGTGGCTAAGCGGACGCATGTTTGTGACACCCACATCAGTGACTCCAGGCAAATTCGACAGTCGCTGCACGACTTGTTCACTAAAGTTCCGGCGCTGTTCCGCGGTTCGATATTGACTTTGACTTGGCAGGTCCAGCTCGATACATAGCAGTTTTTTACTGTCAAAACCGGGACTGACACCCTGGAACCGGTCGAAGCTTTTTGCGAGCAAGCCCGCACCCACCAGCAGAATCAGGGCAAGGCCGACCTCGGAAACAACCAACAAATTTAATAACCGATGACGACCCAGCTCTACCGCCGCTGCGGCCCGCTGCTTGAGCACATCAGGAAGGCGGCCGCGACTTATATGAAAAGCCGGAGCCATGCCGAATAAAACACCGGTGACAACAGCAACAATGCTGATAAAACCCAGAACACGAATGTCGATACCGATATGGTCGAACAAGCGTATTCCGCCGAACAGCTCTGCCGGCAGCAGGTGCTTAAGGCCGCTGACGGCCCAGTAACCCAACAGCAATCCAACGCCGGCACCCAGTATCGAAAACATTAAGCTCTCGGTAAGAACCTGGCGAATAATCCGGAACCGCCCCGCCCCTAACGCGCTTCGCACGGCCATCTCGTGACGTCTTGTCTCAGACCGCGCCAAAAGCAGACTTGCCACATTTATACCAGCCAAGAGCAGGGCCAGTGACACCGCACCATAAAGCGCCCAGAGCATAAAACCGATTTGGCGTGTCAGAATATTCTTCAGCGGCATCACCTCGACGCCGGTATTGGCATTGGTTCTTGGATACTCCTGCGCCAGGCGATTGACAATTGTCTGCATATCGGCCTGGGCCTGTACCTGAGTGACACCATCCTTAAGTCTTCCGATTGCAAGGTAAGAATGAGAATCGCGCCGCCCTTCGAAGCGGCTATTAACCAGCGGAACCAGAATCTGGTACATTGCTCCAATCGCACCCTGGTCTTTCTGAGACACGCCGATTATGGTATAAGGCTCGCCGTCCAAAAGAATCTGCTTACCAATAACTTGTTCATCGGCTCCAAAACGCTCCTTCCAGAGTTCGTGACCCAACATGGCCACATGATGCCGTCCCTGAACGCCTTCTTCCGGCAAAAATCCACGTCCCAATTCAGGCCGCATATTTAAGGTTTGGCAATAATTCGTCGTCACCTCCCAGGTTCTGAGTGTCGCCGGAGCACCCTGACCAGTCAGATTTAAAGTCGTCCAGGTAAAAACACTCAAATGTTCGAAACTATGGTTCTGCTGCTGCCAATCCAGATAGTCTGGGCCGGACATTGTGTCAAGTATCCCATTGTCGTAGTAGGCCACGAACATAATACGATCCTGCTGCGCAAACGGAAGCGGGCGGAGCATCACGGCGTCAACAACACTGAAGATAGCAGTATTGGCCCCGATGCCAACCGCCAGAACGACAATCACCGTGACCGTAAATCCGGGACTCTTGCATAACTGCCTGAAGGCGTATTTGATATCATTAACAAGATTACTCATTTCTTCTTTCTATTCATCATTAATAGTTAATCATTCATAGCGCAGCGCCTCCATCGGGTCAATTCGTGTGGCACGGATTGCAGGTAAAAGAGATGCCAAACAGGAAACGACGCTTATAATGACCAACCCGAGCAATAAAAATAACGGATTTAAAGGGCTTATATCGTACACTAAGGAACGCAAAACAAAAGATAGTGCGGCTGTGAGTACTAAGCCAATAGCCAATCCGGCAACCAACAACAAGCCCGCCTGTCGAACAACAAATCCAAGGATGTTGCCGCGTAATGCGCCCAGAGCAATACGTACACCAATCTCACGTTTACGCTGCATAAGATTATAGGAAAGCGTGCCGTATATCCCAACTACTGTAACAGCTAATGCAAGGCCCATGAATGCATTAGTGGCAATCGTATAAAAACGCCGGCCGCTGGTTGAACTCTCCAAAGCCTGTTTCATAGTACGGATATCGACCATGAGCAAATCAGGATCAATTTGAGACAACTCCTGCCTAAGCAATGGAACAAATGCATTTGCCTTAGCAGTTGTTCGTATCACCAACGTACCCCTGTTCATACTACCGCTTTGAAACGGGAAGTATACCTGCGGCAGCGCCGGTACTTCCGCGCCCCATTGCCTGACATCTTCTACCACGCCTACAACTTTTGCCTTGAAAAAAGGATTCGGGAAAGGAGGTTTAAACATCTTGCCAATAGGTTCCTGCTCAGGCCACATCGCCTTAACGAGGGCACGATTTACAGCAACACCAATAAATTCACCTTCATTATCCATCTTCTGCGGAGACCGCCCCTGGATAAGAGGTATACCAAAGCTTTTGAAATAATCCGGTGAGATATAACTTATTTCCGCGAGCGGCAGCGAACGATACATGGAAGGATCGACGGACTTTTCGTTTTGGATAATTGGACAACTGAAACTACCCTCCAGAGGAATATTTGTTCCGGTCGCCGCGTAGCTGACTCCGGATATGGCATCAATACGTTCGATCAATTGATTCCAGAATTGCTCCCTCGCTTCGGTGCTCTCATAACGCTCACCACGGAGATTGATATTGGATGTCAGCACATGCTCTGAGACAAGTAATTGATTGACATTCATAACATTAAGATAGCTCTTGGAAAGCAGTATCGAACAATTCGCAATAGCAAGCACCAAAGCGATTTGCCCTACGACCAGATACCTAAGGAATCGATGCCTGATTCTCGATCCGGTTTGTGACCTGCCGCCTTGTTTAATCATCTCCGTGACTTTGTTTTGCGCTGCCGTAAAGGCCGGCAGTAAACCAAACAGCAAAGCCGTCAACAAGGCCAGACCTATCGAAAACATCAGGACTATTCCGTCTATTTGCAAAGCAAGTCTCTGCGATTCAAGAATTGATGCCTGCGGAATAAAGCGTTTAACGAAAGCCAGACCAAATCCAGCCAGCAGAATACCCGAAGCACTGCCTAAAAGAGCCAATAAGAAACTTTCAGCAAACAGAAGTCTGAGCATGTCCGAACGCCGGGCTCCCATAGCAAAACGCAAAGAGAATTCAGCCTGTCTCTCAGTGCCCCTGGCCAGCAGCATGCTGGCGACGTTAGCGCATGCAATCAGAAGTAACAATACCACCGTTGCGAAAAGAAACCACATACTGCCCTTAGCATTGCGGGTTATCTCCTCGTGATGTGATCGCAGACAAAACGGCCGGGACTGGTTTGTGTCAGGATACTCTGCTTCGAGCTGTGAACCAATCGTTTTGATTTCAGCTTCTGCTTCTTCGAAGCTCACTGAATCTTTTAACCGTGCCATGCACAATAACCATTGAGAACCTCGATTCTGTGACCTCAGCATACGAGGCAGCCAGATTTCATAGTTGCGGCCCTCTTGTCGAGACGTATAAAATTCGAAGTTAGCGGGCATGACCCCTATGATTGTAGTCTCCTGTTTGTTAAGTCGCAGAGTCTTCCCGATAACTTCCTTGTCGCAGGCAAAAAGCCTCTTCCACAATCCATAACTGATAATCGCCACATGTGCTGAATCAGAATTATCCTCATCAACCTTGTCGAAAAATCGCCCGAGTACCGGCTGCATACCAAATACACGCAGTAAGCCGGCTGTAGTACGGACCGCATGTATGGATTCCGGTTTATCACCCCCGAGGTCAACCCGCTCGAGATTATAAGCCGCTATATCGGAAAATGACTTATTCCGCTCTCTAATATCGAGGAAGTCAGGCGCTGAGAGCGGCCCCTCGCCATTTGCGGAAACGTTTGACCAAACATGGACAATTCGGTCTGCATCAGGGTATGGAAACGGATTAAAAACCCATGTTTTGAAAACACTAAAAAGGGTAGTAGCAGCCCCGATGCCAAGTCCAAGTGTCAGTACCGCCACAACAGTGAAACCCGGACTCTTACACAATTGCCGAAAAGCATATTTAATGTCATTAATCAGGGTACTCATTTTTTTCCTTTATTAATCATTTATCATTAATCGATAATCATTCGTATCTTAGCGCTTCCAT
>CAZKYP010000201.1:0-5926 GCA_964556885.1 uncultured Pirellulales bacterium
AAGATAATTCCAGAAACAGTCGCCATCACAATAACAAGTGTCACGAAGACTATCGTCTTGTTCGTCCCCATAACCGAGCGTATCACGAGCATATTAGGCAGTGACAATGCAGGACCCGCCAAAAGCAGAGCCAGCGCCGGCCCTTTACCCATTCCGGCCCCGATAAGGCCCTGCAAAATCGGAACCTCCGTTAATGTCGCAAAGTACATAAAGGCCCCCGCAACAGCGGCGAACAGATTGGCCCAGACTGAGTTACCGCCGACCGCCGCATTAACCCATTTGGAGGGGATTACGCCTTCGTTTCCCGGCCTGCCCAAAAGAAAGCCGGCAATCAGAACTCCGCCCAGCAGCAAAGGCAAAATCTGCACAGCAAAACTCCAGCTTGCCCCAACCCACTGACCAAGCTCATCGCGAGAAAACCAATAGAGGGCCATCATTACGAAACCACCAAGGAGGATTGTGACTATAATCCAGCGGACGCGATAGATAAATTCATACAGGTTGTTCTTCTCGACGTCCTCAAGCTCTTCAAGCAGTTCCGCAGGTATCTGGCGAGTTGTACCGGAGGTATCCCGAACGATTACAGCCTCATCGGTCCGGTCAACTAAAGTTCCTTCGACCTTATAGCTGGTCAGTCCGCCCGGGCAGCATAAAAATACCGCTCTGATGTCACCGCTGCGCGCCCAGTTTGCAAAGACCAGAATCCCAACCATTGATGCAAAATAGAGAGCATTCTTCCATAGCGGCCTGCTGACCTGCGGCTCGGGTGAGGCCATCTGGGCGTTAATTTTTTCTGTTTCTTCTTTGCGATAAATAACATGCATCAATAGACCGATCACAATGCTGAAGACAATCGCCCCTACCGCGCGAGCTATACCAAGTTCGAGTCCGAGAACCCTGGCTGTTAAAATAATTGCCAGAATATTTATAGCCGGCCCGGAATAAAGAAATGTGGTTGCAGGACCAAGCCCGGCACCCATCTTATAGATGCCCGCAAACAGCGGCAGCACGGTACACGAACAAACCGCAAGGATACTTCCCGATACGGCGGCAACACCGTAGGCAAGGACCTTGTTCGCTTTGGCGCCGAGGTATTTCATTACCGAGGCATGGCTGACGAAAACCGAAATGGCCCCGGCAATAAAAAAGGCCGGAACCAGGCATAACAAAACGTGCTCCCTCGCATACCATTTGACAAGACCCAGCGATTCGGTGATTGCATTATCGAATCGGGCCGACCCGACGGGCAGAAAATAACAGGCAAGAAAAACCGCCGCTATAATCAATATTTTTTTCCATTCAGTCTTTATGCTCATAAAAATCCCTGCGCTATAAAATTCCCAGCAGCTTCTGATTATCTTTAGCCTGCTGCTTCAAAACACCAACAACACACGCAAAGAAGTCTGTGATACAGACACATTTGAGTGTGTATATGACCTTTAATCCCTCCTTGCGATATTCCAATAATCCGGCCCTGACCATTACCGAAAGATGCCGCGACACGTTCGAACGTTCCGAGCCGACGTACTCGGCAATATCGCAGACACATTGCTCTCCATTCTTGAGAAAATCAATTATTGCTATCCGCAAGGGATGTGCTATCGCCTTGGCGATTTCCGCCTGCTTTTCATACAATTGTTGTCTATTTTTATCCGGCATTAACAATCCTCCATATATAACTATGTGATAATATACTCACATACTCATATAAAGTTCAAGGAAAAATAGACATTTTAAAAAAATCATAAAATTTTTAGATAACACAAAGGTTGTGCCTCAAAATCCGGATTTGAACAATATTTACAAAATCCACTTGCGTCGAATGTTTCTCAAGCTCACCAAAAACAATACTACACAAAATGCAATCAACAAACTGAAGTCCAGCAATAGTGGCAGATGGCCAGCTTGATTGATAGAACTGTGTAAAATGTCTGTTCCGTAAGTCAGAGGCAAAATGTATGATAAAGGCTTTAGCCAGATTGGAAATTGCTCAATCGGGAAAAACAGGCCGCACAGAAAAATCATCGGAAAACGGAAAAAATTTGAAAATGTCTGGGCCTCGAAAACCTCTTTGACCGACACGGCAATGAAAAGACCTAAGAAAGTCGAACTGATGGCGATAAGTATCATAGCAGGAATTAAGATCGTCCAGTTTATGGCTGACAGATCTGCTAAGAACATGGCAATGAAAATAGGCACCAGTGCATTTATGGTTCCGAACAGGATTGCTCCGGATGTTTTGGCTAACATTAAAGTTTCTAAAGAGATTGGTGCCAGCAACAAACGCTCGAAAGACCGACCTTTTTTCTCGAATGTTACAGTTACCGAAAGTACGCTGGTTGTCCCAAACAGGATACTAAGTGCCACCAGCCCCGGCAGCAGATCCGGCAAGCTATCCATTCCAAGACCCGAACGAATGAAAAACATGGTTATCCAGACCAGCGGAAAAAGCAGGCCCCAGCTTATATTGGGCGGCTTGAGGTAATAACTCCGCATATCCTTAACCAGAATATTCCAGAATGCAATCCAGGCTTTCATGCTTTTCCTCCCATTCCTGATTTTTCCCTTTCTTTTTTCATATCATTGGCTTCAATGCCTGTAATTTTTACAAAAACATCTTCAAGGTTTGGTCTTATCCTGCGGGCTTCAGATACTTCGACTCCCTGTTCTTCAAGAAAACGTACCACTGCTCCGGCGAGAATCAATCTGTCTGCTTCAATTCGAATAAGGTCTTTTTGTGCAAAAGTAAATTTCATATCTGGAAAAGATTCAGACAGTTTATTCTGTATGTCGTTATCTGTATTTGCACATACAATCTGGACAACATGTTTATCCTGCAACGGTTGTAGCAAATTCTCAAGCGTATCAATTTTCACAATACGACCTGATACAATGAAAGCAATGCGATCACAAAGTCTCTGTGCCTCCTCGATATAGTGAGTGGTCAGAAATATGGTAGTGCCGCTTTTATGCAAATCTGAAATCAATTGCCTTAATTGCCGGGCACTGGCGACATCCAGACCCGTGGTGGGTTCATCAAGAAAAAGAATTTGAGGCTCGTGTATGATTCCTGCCGCGATGGTGAGCTTTCGCTTCATTCCCTTGGAATAGCCGCCGAATTTACGATAAGCCGCTTTGGCCAAATCAAAAGTATCCAGCAGTTCCCGAGCTTTTTCCTGCCTTTGGCGCCTTTGCAATCCATAAAGTGCCCCGCAAAAGCACAGGTTATCGAAACCGGTTAATTCGGGATATAAATTGCTCTCATCCGGCACAACACCGATAAGATGCTGAGCCGCAATGTGTTTCTGGCTGCAATCCATACCGCTAATCCGAATAGTTCCGTTATCAGGCCGCGCCAAACCTGTCAGCATATTGATGGTTGTGGTTTTGCCTGCACCGTTTGGCCCAAGAAAACCAAACAACTCCCCGCCCTCAACTGAAAAAGAAATGCTATCTACAGCAATTATGCTCTCAAATGTCTTTGAAAGCCCTTTCACTTCAATAATGTTATTGTACTCTTTCATCATTATGTCCAAAAATATTAATTATAAGGCAGTTATCTCATAGGTTTCCTGTTCGCTTTTTCATTACAACAGCACATTATAATTTCTGCTATACAGTAAATAATTTGTTGATTTCTGATTTCCAGTTTTGCAACGCCTTTTCGTCCAGACTGTAATGGACGAAATATCCCTTCTTCTCCGGCACAACAAGGCCGACAGATTTTAATACTCTCAGATGCTGTGAAACCGCTCCCTGGGTAATACCAAGCCGTCGTGATAAAGCTCCCACACATAAAGATTTCTCGCTTAGAAGGCGAATCATTTTCACACGGGTATCCACCCCAAGAACTTTGCTTATCTCTGCTATTCTTTGATCCTGATTCATAGGTTTAATTCATTTAAGTATCTGTAAATATACTAAAATAGTTTAGCCCTTTGTCAACGAGATCCTGCAACAAAATTTGTAAGTAAATCATAAAAATAACGATTTAAGATTTGTAGCTAATACTTTTTTCTGAACCTTGCGGCGGGAATGTTCATAAGTTTGCGGTATTTGGCGACCGTGCGCCTGGCGAGGTTTTCAATACCGGCAGCCGATAATTTCTCACGTATCTGGTCGTCGTTCAGCGGATCGGTCTTGTCCTCGGCGTCTATAATCTGCTGCAACTTGCCCCTTATGGCCTCCCAGCTCCGCGCATGACCGTTGACATCATCCCTGCCCCCGCCGAAAAATTTCCTCAGCGGCAATATCCCCCTTGAACACTGGATGTATTTACCCGCAACAGCCCTTGATACCGTCGCCAGGTGCACGCCGACATCCTTGGCGACCTTCGACATAGGCAGCGGCTGAAGGTAAAGCTGGCCCTTATCGAAGAAATCCTTCTGATATTTCACCACCGTCTTGGCCACTTTCAATAGCGTATTATTACGCTGCTCGATAGCGTCCATAATCCACTGCGCCGAACGCAGATTATTCTGCAGGAACTTTTTTGTCTTTTCGCTGACGGTCGGGTCTTTCACCATCTTCGAATAGTAATCGCTTATCCTTAATCTCGGCAGACCGGTATCGATCAAACGCACGATATATTCTCCGGGATTGTCCGAGATTTCCACCATCACATCCGGTTTGACCGGGTGATTGTGGTCCTGGCCTATCTGCAAACCCGGTGAGGTGTCAAACTTGCTCATGCGCTCGATGGCCTTGTTGATCGTCTCGATGCTGCAATTGGCCTTTTTGGCGATCTCCGGCAGATGATTTTCCAGCAGCTCTTCCATATACTCGGAAATCAGATGCGACTCGAAGCTCATATCTTCGCCGCTCTGGGCCATCTGGATAAGCAGGCACTCTTTCAGGTCCCTCGCCCCGACGCCCGCAGGCTCTAAGGTTTGCACCAGCTCCAGGGCCTTTTTCAAATCATCGATTGTAAAATCGCTCCTGTCCTTGTTATACAACTGCTCCAGCCGGACCGAAAGATACCCCCTGTCATCTATGTAATCTATTATCATGCTGCCTGCTTTTTTCACAGGCTCCTGTGCCTCGATGAGTCCCCACTGATCGGAAAGATATTCGTGCAGCGACTGCGGCGGAGCGGCGGTGTTTTGCATCGCCTCAAGTTTCCTGTCCGATTCCTCGCTGTGGCCGCGTACCCGCAACTGGCCTGCCTGGTCTATATAGTCCCTGAATACATCGCCAAGGTCTTCGAGATGCTCGAAATCTTCGCTTTTACCGCCGGTCGAATCGCCTGTGTCTTCCCGAATCCGTTCCTGGGCGGCTTCCTGTGCTTCCGGACTTTCAGACTCGTCTATCTCCAAAACAGGATTGCCGTTAAGCTCCTGCTCGATCCTCTCCTGAAGGGCAAGAATAGGAAGCTGGAGAATCTCCATCGACTGTATCATATGCGGAGCGAGCTTCATTCGCTGCTCCATCCGCATCTGACCTCTCATCTCCAGTTTCATAAACACCCCTGAGAAAGTTACTTAATTCAATTCGTTGCTCCTGCCTGTTATATCATAGATGCAATAGATGATTTCGTCAAGAATTGAACGGCAATTGAGTAACTTTACGCAGGTTCGATAAAAAATTACTCTAACTGCTGCCTGCCGATTATAGCGTCCGTAAGCATTTTACCGCTTGCGTACTCTATGGTGCTTCCGGTGGGAAGGCCCCTTGCCAGTCGGGTTATCTTAACGTTTGTGGTCCTTAGAAGTGAGCTTATGTAAAGAGTTGTGCCGTCTCCGGCCATATTGGGATTGGTCGCCATTATCACTTCTTTCACATCACCCTGACGTATCCTTTGTACGAGCTGCTCTATAGTCAAATCGCTCGGCTCGGTCCCTTCGAGCGGCGCGATATGGCCGCCAAGCACATGATAAACCCATTTGCAGGTCCCGGTTTTCTCAAGACTTATTACGTCTTTCGGCTG
>CAZKYP010000202.1:0-3380 GCA_964556885.1 uncultured Pirellulales bacterium
AACTGTAATGATTAATGATGATATCGAACAGGAAACTACATATAATATAAAATGCACAGAACCAGACAACTATCCGAAACCAAAGTGTCCAGATACAGATCCGAAACCTGACTGTCCACCACCTGACTGTCCACCACCAGACGATCCACCGCCGCCTTTTGATCCACCGGACGATCCACCATCAAACGATACAATATCTGTTACGGTTCAGGCAATACCGATTCCGGAGAAAGAAGAAGTAGATTATTCGGGTTGTCCGGCATTGATGAAGTGGACTGCGGACGAGCTTGGTATTGACACAAGAGTTATGCAAATCTGGACGAAGCGTGACCTGGCATCAGCAAGAGAAACACAGCCGTGCCTGACATGTGCGAAACTAAAGAAAGCGGCCGCGATTTTGCAGGATAGCGAAGGGATTCATACTGCGGCTCTGGCGCAGGTAATTAATGAGTTTGCTTCGAGCAATGCTCCGCCGTCCGGAGAGCAGATGGCAATGATTGCAGATGCAATAGCAAACAATATCGATACCGGTGGTACGCAATATGCAATATCCGGAAAGTACCTTGACGCGCTTGCCGAATACGTTGGCATTTTGAATAGCGAAATGAATTTTTCAAAAGAAGAGTCGATAATGTTTGCCGCGGAAAGATATATTTTCCGTTTAAGTGGAACTACCGATGAAAGTGTTATTGATTTTCTTGCGATAAGATTGGCCGCTATGGGAGGATAACGTACTCCGGACTCAGCAGCGGCGACTACACATTATTCGATAGTTGCAATCAGCCCATAGGCAGCTTGATTGTGCAGGTCGATTTAACCTATATGTTGTTGAATTTTTGCTACCTCGGCCATATTGCCGGTCTGTTGATGTAACTGAATCAGCGTCTTTTGAACCTCAATGACACGCGGGTGGTCCTGGTTGAAAATATCGTTGAGGATATCCAATGCCCTGTTACACAGATTTTGGGCTTTGGAGTATTCGCCCTGATTCATATGCACCTTTGCCAGTAAGTTCAAAGCGATTGCTGCACGTTCGTTGTTACTATTGTCAAGACCATCCATGACTTGTAATGCTCTTTCCAGCACTTCACCGGCGTTCTCGTATTCTTTGGTTTCTATATAAAACTGCCCCAGGCATATTAGGACGTCAGTATGAACAAGATAACCGCAGTCAACCTGATTTTCTATCACTCGCAGAGATTGATCGAGCAGCTTCTTGGCATCCGCAAAATTTCCTTTGCTTTGATATATCTCAGCCATCAACAGCCAGACAGGAACAAGAAAATGATGTTCTTTGCCAAAGACTTTTTCCTGTATGGGAAGCGCTCTTAGAATCAATGCATTGGCTTCATCATATCGCTGTTGTTCTATATATAATGTTGCCAGATTGCTCAATATTTTTGCGGTATACAAATGATTGGGACCATAGCTGTCCTCGATAGACCTGATTGCTTCCTTAAAATAAGATTCGGCTTTTACATAATCTCCGCTGGCAGCGAGCAGGCGAGCCATATCGGCCATAAACGGTGCGACTTGGTGGTCATTTCCTCTGCTTGCCTGATTCATGATGTTTATTGCCCGTTCGAGAGCGGCCGTTGCCTGCGCATATTTGGCCTGATCCCGGTAGATCTCACTCAGGATTCTCAGCGTGTATGCGACGTATGAGTGGTTTTCGTGATATACCTTTTCCTGCAGTTCCAGGCCTGCCCGGCATAATGCCTCGGCCTCAGTTAGCTTGTCCTGGTTCTTATACAGATATCCCAGGTCAATCATGCAGGCGCATAACTCACAATCAGAGGCCTCATTACTATTTGCCAGGTTTAACGCCTTCTCTAAAAGAGGCTGTGCCTTTTCATAAGCACCACAGGCCATGTAAACTCTCGCCATCGACCTCAATGAGCCGCATGAATTGATTCTCTCCGCCGGCGCCGCCGTGCCGCTTTTACTCATGGTAAGTGTTACAATAAATAATACAACTATTATAGAAATCTTCTGTAGTTTAGAGTACGATATTTTTGCTCCCGTAGTCATGGAAACCCCCCATCCTGTCATGTGGTAATAATACCCCTCTCGACTGTTAATTTTATTACCTCCTGTATGTGCTTACATGGTGTTTAATCCATGTGTGTATCTTAATTAAAATATACAAAACATTATTGCCGGGGGCAAAAATATCACAGGCGATATTTTTAATTTTAACAGCCTTTTATTGTCCTATAATATATCACTATTTCGCCAATTATTCAGGAAAAAGCAGTAGATTCTGATCTGTAGATATTTACTTATTTATCTTTCAACCAGACAATCGAGTTAACTGGGCCTCCACGGCGGCCGCGATTACCAACATTATCATTTGTACTCACATCGGGAATACGATTGTCACGTGCATAATTGGGGATTGCCGTTAATGCAGAGCCGTCGGACCATTTGCCTTTTATAACCATTACGCCATCCAGCAAATCGGGCTTCCACTCGGTTGACAAGGAAACATTCGGACTGAGGACTTTGTCAATATCCTGGTCTGCTCTCTCGACGCTGTAAATCAGAGGCCCGTATCGTAAGGCCACTTTATCACGGGTTGCCTCGATTTTGTCGCAGCACTTTATTCGCTGGACCTTCATAGGTAATATCAGTTCGATTGTGTCACCGGCTTTCCAGTTTCGTATAATAACAGCATATCCATTTTCAACCGGAGGATTGATCGCCGAGCCGTTGACTGAGATTGATGTGATACCGTTCGATTTCGGTGTAGCGGTATAGAGTTCACTTACTTCACGGTCCGGCATGCGAATCTTGACGCCGAATGTTTTTTCTACTTCAGGATTAACGGTGATTGAAACATCTCCGCTCCATGGATAATCGGTCTTCTGAATCATCTGAACGTTGGTGCCTGCGACTTTCTCGACGTTGATCGTGCTTCCAATGAACAGGTTGACGTAGATGCCGCTGTCGTCCTTGACATAGGTCCATGTGGGTAGCATCAGCAGTGTTCGTGGAATATTACCGACACAGCACGGACAGGCATGCCAGGGGTAGCGGGGACCGCGTGAGTCCAGTGGATTCTGATAGTAGAAGTTCTTGCCTTCAAGATCGATCGAACCGAGTAGTGCGTTGTAGAACGACTCTTCGTATAAATCAGCATATTTGGCGTCGTGATATGCCAGGTTCATCTTGTATTGGAAGAAAATCAGGCCGCAGGTCGAGCAGGATTCGCAATATGCGTTGTTGCGCAGAGAATAGTCAGGTCCAAATCCTTCGGACGTCTCACCGCTGCCGATTCCGCCTGTGACGTAATATTTTCTGTTGACGATATTGTCCCACAGGCTCATAACCGCGCTCTGGTAGTCGATATCGTGTGTCTCTGCGGCTACGTCGGCCAT
>CAZKYP010000202.1:3480-5871 GCA_964556885.1 uncultured Pirellulales bacterium
CCGAGGTTGGCGACCCAGCAATCGGCGAGCTTCTTGGCCGCATTATAGAGCCGCTTGTCCATGCCGTTGGTCAACGTGTAATGATTGATGGCCGATTCGATGAAATAGCCCGCCACGTAGCCCTCGTGCTCGCTCCGGGTCCGGGGATTCCAATGCTCCACGGGACCGCGATCTCTACGGGTTCCCAGGGTAAAGCGGGTCTGGAGGTATCCGTCAGGCTCCTGGGCGGCCAGGATTTTGGGAATCCAGTCCTCCAAAGTTGTCTTCATTTTCTCCTGGGCCTTGGTAATCTCCGGATCGCCCTGTGGATCGACCATTAGAGCGATGCACATTGACTCAACTGTTTGATAAACCCAGGCATTCGAAAAGGGATAACCAACGTGGAATTCTGCAGACTTGCCCCTGAGCTTCTTGGCTGCTTCGATGAAGTTGTTAATGCCACCCTCACGAAGGTTCGGGTCATTGATCTTGTCGATGCAGTGAGGAATCCAGTTGACGATCAGTGCCTTGGCCCTTGAGTTCCAGAGTGGATTGTCGATTTTGTAGTTCTTCGTATAGACTACATCCAGGCGGTCTGGCGGTGGTGGATTCTCAACCTTGACATTCATGGTGGCCGAAGCGCTCAATTCACCTTTTCCGGCCGTCAACTTCAGAACATATTCACCTGGAGCGGAGAATGTTGCCGTAGTCACTGGTGAGTCTGCATTCTCCAAGCTAACCGAACCAGGACCGGATTCTTTACTCCACGTAATCTTTATCGGTGTGCTGGTGCTGCCTTTTAGAGATTTAATGGTGCCGGATAGATAAGTTTTGCCTCCCAACATAACTACACGATCGACATCAGCGATGACGGAAGGCGGGAAGTCGGGCGACTTACCGGAATCATAGACCTTCCATTCTAAAATACCTGTCGAGAACGTATCGTTGGAATCGATTTCCAATCTGAGTTTGGATGTAGTCACTTCGTCGAAGGTCGTGGTGTTGTACTTATCTTCCTCTACGCCCAGGCCGGATGGATTTTTAACCGGGACAAATGAGCTGCCATCCCAGTATAAAAGCTTGCTGGCCCTGGGGGCATGGACACCCTGACGGTCCGCCCACCAATAGACATCAATCTTGTTGGTGCTTATGGGCCGGCTCCAGTCGTATTGTACCCATTGTGTGCCCGTCCTGTTCCAGTTGCCGTAAGAACCGCGGCGATTGTCCTGCGAGTTCCTTGGAGTATTGTCGTCATTGAGCGCAGAAAGCGAAGTATCACCGGATACGTAAGAGCCGGATGGCTCGGCAACTACAGCAAGATTCACCGCTGTGCCGGATTCGTTTTGTGCGTAGATAAGGCTGTATGGCGATATTGATATTGCAAGTATGATTGCTGAAAGGAATGCAGAGTTTGTTTTCATGATATGTCTCCTTAAACAACAAAACAATAATCACAAACAACAAGTTTACCATATTCGGCGAGAAAATATAAGGATTAAAAAAAGTTGTTAGTATTGAAATTGTGAAAATATTTCTTTTCTTGTTTTGGAATCCGTTGAAATGGTCTATTAACCGCTTATATGAAACTTCGAAAACTGCTTGTCAGTGAGATTTTTATCGGGTAGGATAATTAACAAGAATGGTTCGAATTCGAAACTCGGCGCCGAAAGGATCAACGATTATGAATCATGCCTGTAAAGCACTCATTTTAATAGTAATCATAATTGAATTGTCAATCTTTGCATGTTTATCATTGGCTCAGGATACCGGTGATGCTCTCGATCAAGGTTTCAAGAATCCGCCGGATTCGGCCAAGCCGCGCGTCTGGTGGCACTGGACCGGCGGCAATGTCACTAAGGAGGGAATCACGAAAGACCTGGAGTGGATGAAGCGCGTCGGTATCGGCGGCGCGCAGGCGGCCGACATCGGAATGGCCGACGGGCAGACCATCGAAAAGCCGATTTCCTTCTTCACGCCTGAATGGTTCGACGCCATCAAATACGCCGCTTCGGAAGCCGATCGACTCGGTCTTGAAATGGCGATTTTCAGTTCCTCCGGCTGGAGCCTGACCGGCGGTCCCTGGGTGAAACCCGAACAGGCGATGAAAAAGCTCGTCTGGAGCACAACAGAAGTCCAGGGGCCGATGAAGTTCAATGATAAGCTCCAGCAGCCTCCCTCGGGCCGCGGGATGCTCAGCAGTCTGCGAGGAACCGCCGCTGATCGCGGCGCGCTTGCAGATGGGGCTCGTGGCGGACGCGGCGGTGACGAGGCAGTTGAGGCTTTCTACCGTGACAGTGCTGTCGTTGCTTTCCGAACTCCGCCGGATGAGACGTTGATGCAGGACCTCAAGCCCATCGTTACCAGCAGCGGCGGTGATATCGATGGTGCGGCTCTGATGGACGATGTGTTTGG
>CAZKYP010000203.1:0-5839 GCA_964556885.1 uncultured Pirellulales bacterium
GTTCCGTAGAGTGTCCGTTGTGACGGCGAGGACTCTCCGGCTTTTTCGTGCACGATTCTCGGGTTCTCGAATTCCGAGTAAAAGTCATCTATGATTTTACCCTTATATGTCTCTGAGTATCTCGTACTCTCAACAGTCAAAAGCGGCTCCGCTGAAGCAGTTTGAGTTAAGCTAACGTGATTATTCATAACCATGAACATTACTATACATCCAAAAATAATGCCGAGAGCAAAAGCAGCCGCAGGCTGCCAGAGAAAATCAAACCATGTCAGTGACCGTGAGGATTTTTGTGATCGTTGTCGCCAGGCCCGTTTGAAAATTTCATCTTTTTCTTCATCAGGCAGTTCGGGCACGGTTGTCTGATCAAGATGTTCGAAAATCTGCAGATAGGTATGGTATTCTCGTATTAATTCCTCCTGTGATTCGAATCTGACCTTAAAAAGGATTTTGAATTCTTCAAATGAAAAATGTTCTTTATTCATATATTCACCCCTGCTTATTTAATTTCCCGGCCAGCTTACTTCGCAATGCGAGCAACGACCGGCTGATGTGGACCCGCACCGTACCTTCGGCACAACCCAGCGTCCGGGCAATTTCGGCCGTCGGCATATCTTCAAAGTATCGCAGGACAAAGGCCGTCCGCTGATTCACACTTATATCTTCCAGCGCCTCACGAATATGTTGTTGAATGAGAGCTTCATCATGTTGCTGAGTTTTCGGTGATGATGTTTGGACATAAATTTCCTTAATATCACTGAGATTCTTTTGTCTTGTCAATTTCCGATAGTAATCGATTGCCGTATTGGCTGTGATGGTATTCAGCCAGGCGACAAACGAATTTTCCGGTCTGAACCGGTCGAGATTTCTAAATATTTTCAGCCATACTTCCTGAACACAATCCTGTACCTGTGAAGCATCCAATACTATCCGGTAGCAGATTCGATGGGTTCGGTCGACATGGCGTCGATACAACCACACCGCGGCTTCCCTGTCGCCGCTTTGTGCGGCCTTAATCAAGGCTTCATCTGAAACGGGGTATTGTCGATTCATCGTTCAAATAGTATATACGAACAACCACATTAAGGCGCATACAAGAAAATTCATCCAAAGCTTTTTTTGATTCCTGGAGTATTTTCGGTTAGGATACTTGTGCAAATAATAAAACCTTACATTGGGTACTGAAAGGAATTAAAGATGAAAATCCCGGCTGTTTCAGTATTTATGATCGCAACTCTGTTTCTAAGTGGATATGCTTCAACCTCGCCTCAACTTACACCGGTTGCCCCGGAAGATGTTACCGGCGTAGTGTTCAATGACCTTAACTGTAACGGCCATCGGGACCTGCATGAGCCGGGAATTCGTGGCGTAAAGGTATCCAACGGAACAGATATTGTCCTCACAGATGGCGAGGGGCAGTATTGCCTCAATGTTGAAGATGATACGATTATCTTCGTAATCAAGCCGGCAGGGTGGATGACAAAAGTAAACCAGACCAACCTGCCGCAGTTTTATTATATTTATAAACCTGAAGGTTCACCGGCTGGCTTAAAATATCCCGGCGTAGCGCCTACCGGTCCGAAGCCCAAGTCGATTGACTTTGCACTTTACAAACACACCGAACCGGAACGCTTCGACATTGTGGTATTTGGCGACCCGCAGGTAAGCAAAGAGGAAGAACTTGGATACCTGGCACATGATGTAGTTGAGGAGGTTGCAGGAATCGATGCGGCTTTCGGTGTGAGTCTCGGTGATGTAGTAGGAAATAACATTGGAGACTTCGAGGCCGTTAACCAGATCATCGCAGCTATCGGTCTTACCTGGTATAACGTACCCGGCAACCACGATATGAATTTTTACGCCGAATCGGATGAGCATTCCCTTGAGACCTTCAACAGGATTTACGGCCCGAGATATTATTCCTTCGATTACGGAAAAGTTCACTTCCTTGTGTTGGACAGTATCGTTGCCAAACGTTATGGGGAAGAAAAGCTTGATTACGTGGAAGGACTCGACCAAAAACAGCTTGAATTTATTCGCAACGACCTTGACCTGCTCGATAAAGACCAGCTTGTTGTTCTGCTGATGCACGGTGCGGAAAATGTTTTCAAATGCGGTAAACGTGAACTTTTCGAAGTGCTCGAAAAGCATCCTTACTCCATCTCTATAGCCGGGCACGACCACCGGGTAGAGCATGTATTCCTCGGCGGAGACCATGAATGGTATGGCTTGGAGCCGCATCATCTCTATATAGGCGGCGCCGTATGTGGGGCTTGGTGGACCGGAATGCCCAATGAGCTCGGCTTGCCGCATGCTATGATGAAGGACGGTGTGCCGAACGGATACTCTATTATTAGCTTCGACGAAAATCGTTATTCTATACGCTATAAGGTTTTTAGCAGGCCGGCCGATTATCAGATGAATATCTGGGCTCCCGAACAGATATCTACCGAAGATGCCCCGGTTACGGAAGTCATCGTGAATGTTTTTGCCGGCTCGGAACGTTCGAAAGTCCGGATGAAGGTGACAGAAAACGGCCGATGGATAGATATGGAACGAGTCACCCGCAGGGACCCGTATTTTGTTCAAATGCGTCAATTTGAAGATGAGCATAATTTTCCGAGGGTCTCATGGGCCGCAGAACCGTATGACAGTGGACATATCTTCCGTGCAAACCTGCCGGAGGATTTGCCTAAAGGAGTGCATTTTATTTTTGTCCAGTCGACAGACATGTTTGGCCGGGTTCATACCGCCCGGCGTTTGATAAAAGTCTTGTAGAGTATTTTACGGCATATCGGACAGGTTTAATTTGCCTGTAGGCATAATCTCGACGGAGAAATATGTGAGGTCCCCCCCCGAATTTTCCTCCATTTTTTAATTTTAGAGGTATCGAGCTTATCTAAATGTGTCAGGTGGAAAGGAGCCGGTTAAGTCTTTCCAATAGAAAAGTTTTATACAGCATGGTGGTATGGAATCTTATTTATTTGTTCCTGAGATACCTGGTTGCGGTGTATATGACAGTAAGTCTCATGGTTATAGATACTCAATAGACGCTTGCAGTGCGGAAACGCGCATTTCCTGCCGTCAGCCGAAGTCTTTAGTGTTTTTCCCATCGTTACTCCTGTTAGTTAGAGCACTAAACAAAAAAGCCACAAAGGTTAGTTATCTTCCCATGCGGCTTAAAGATTTTCTAATCTTTTGTATTGTATTATTTATATCATATCACATTATTGGATTTTGTCAAACAATCTCTTAACCTGAAAAAAAGAAATACAGGAATATTTATTATTTTATCCCTGTTTTACCCAAATTTCCCGATAGATAACGAACTAATGCCGAATTGAAAAGGTGTAGCCGTATTTCCAGTTTTTGCCGCTGTTATCTTCCTCACATCCCTGGGCCAGCATTCTCCTTACCCATTGCCGGGCGGCCGTTTCGGAAGTGAATTGCTGTATTATTCTGAAGTCGCGGGGATTTCCATGTTCCCGTTTACTTTTTTGCGGCTCATCCGTAAGTCCTGCATATCTCATAACGACCTCTATAAAAAATTGGTGAGATCTAATAATTTGTATTGTATCAGCATCGCTCCTAAATAACAATCTATTTCTTTCTCAAACAATCTCTTACTGGAAAAAAAGAAAACAGGGTCGACAAAATGCCGGCCATTTGGTAAAATCACTTTCATTTAGAGGGTAATGCTATAATATGACAGAATATTCGGAGTAACCTGGGTCCTTCGCAGATTATGGAAATAGATAACACTATACAGATTCTTTCACGGATTAGTCAATCAATCGACATGGAAGTTCCACAAACGGTCAATAGTCCTGACGCTTTGGTTGAGCACTTAAACCAGCTATATACCAAGTACGGTGAAGATCTTAACTTGGAAGAAGCATTCGAATACGATGATGTCGGAAGACCTTCGATAACACTCACTGTCAGCATTAATGCGGATTTTGATATCAAAAAAGTCATGGAGAATATGCAGAAAAGACTACAGGTAAAGCCGCAGGAAAAGGCGGATGAAATAGGAAGAACAGGCGTAGTGTGGTCTTGTGGACGTTATGATTTTATGTATGACGATAGTTCAGAAAATCTGCGAATATCACATCGATACAGCCATAAACGAAAGAATACACAATCTATATTAAGCATAACAAAGAAAATGATAGATTATGCCGAAGATTATCTGGAAGAAGTCAAGAAATCTACAGCAATATAAAATACGATATTTCGCACCAATTTAATCTCCGCCGAAGAATCCGGCCCCACAACAAAAAACAAGTCACGATGGTATAGAAATATGCCCCTCTATTATGAAACCTTCATCTGTAGTCCGGTATGTATTTATTTTTACATAATTGGTGCGATTCATCGTGCCCTAACTGTATTACCTGCACTTACCTGTCACTATTATCCCAGATTTTCTAAGTCAGTCTCGTTCTTCTAATCCCGGCTGATACATAATTCGGAGTCAGATCACTCCGCGGTGGATTATCATTTCAAATAGTGAAATTGGTATCTGGAAAAATTGATGTTTATTTGTGTTCGTTCATGGTAAATTTAATGCTCTGAACTCGCATCAGATAGAAGAGTACTCAGTATGCCGAAGAAAAAACGTTCGACCAATAGACATCTGCCGAGAGGACTGGAAATACTCTACGAAGATAAGGATATCCTTGTAGTCAACAAGCCGGCAGGGCTGTTGACAGTCAGGACACTGACCGACAAAACCAGGACGGCTTACTATATTCTGACCGATTATGTACGCAAAGGCTGTCCGAAATCACGAAACCGGATTTTCATTGTTCACAGGCTGGACCAGTGGACCTCCGGGGTACTTGTCTTCGCTAAAAGCGAAGAAGTCAAGTTTCGTTTGCAGGCTCAGTGGAAAGACACCCAAAAGAAATACCTTGCGGTGGTTCATGGCCGCCCGGCTCCGAAAGAGGGGGTTATTACCTCATACCTCGCTCAGAACAAAGCTTACGTCGTCTATTCCACGACCGACGCCGCAAAAGGCAAACTTGCACACACCGGTTATAAGGTGCTTAAGGAGACCGCGCAGTTTAGTCTGCTGGAGATTAATCTTTTGACCGGCAGGAAGAACCAGATACGTGTACACCTGGCCGATAAGGGACATCCGGTTGTGGGCGATAGAAAATATGGAAAGGCCGGGGACGGACACAAACGTTTGGCGCTTCATTCCAAATCGATTTCCTTCAAACATCCCACTGATGGTCAACAAATGACTTTTGAAACCAGGGTACCGGATTATTTTCGTAAGCTGATTGAAAGCGTATGTAATCATTGACAGTTCTAACAGGCTTCGATAGAATCCTCAAAAACTTGTTGCGGCCGCATGGCTGTAAAACTATCACCGGAACCCTTAAGTTAAAGGAAGACCCAATGCCAAAACGTAAGGATGTCCACAAGGTGCTGATTATAGGCTCAGGTCCCATCATAATCGGACAGGCGTGCGAGTTCGATTATTCTGGAACGCAGGCCTGCAAGGCACTTCGGAAATTAGGCTATAAGATTGTTCTCGTCAATTCGAATCCCGCGACCATTATGACGGACCCGGGTATGGCGGATGTCACCTATATCGAGCCGCTCAACGTAAAGACCCTCGAACAGATAATCGCCCGGGAAAAGCCCGATGCGCTGCTGCCCAACCTGGGCGGACAGACCGGCCTGAATCTTTCCTCGGAACTGTATCGCAAGGGCGTTCTCGAAAAGTACGGCGTCCAGATTATAGGCGTCAAGGCAGACGCGATCGAGCGAGGTGAGGACCGACAGGCGTTCAAGGACACGATGAACCAGTTGGGCATAGATATGCCCA
>CAZKYP010000204.1:0-5824 GCA_964556885.1 uncultured Pirellulales bacterium
GACAAAACAAAAGAATTACACGTGAACAAAAGAGGGGAGATTCAGCGGCGCCATTCGGCTTTGCGGACCATTAACGGCGGCATTTGCTGTGATTTGATTCTGTGATTCCCTGAATTTATACAACTCCTGTTGCTCGGATACCATTGTATGGTATATAGCTTCGGTTCCAATGATACTTTATCTTTCTTTAATCTGGAAAAAATCATTTAACTACTCTCCGTGGAAGTTATGACAGAAACTGCACCCTCCTCCTATCGGATAATTCCAAGGGAGACTTTTATTGATTGTATAAAAAGAAATAAAAAGCTAAAAGAAATGAACAGTTACCTAATCCTGTCATTTGGATTATATGATTTATGCCGGTTTTACGAATTCTGTGGCAGGTATCTTCAGACAATGATTGAAACAGCTACCTGGATTTTTTATAATCCTAATCCACCTACCTATATATCAGACCAACTGGCCGGCTGTTTATCAACCTGACGTATCTCAACTCTGTTAATAAGCCAGGAACCATCGGATTGTTTTTGGAGTCGGATCTCGAATTGCGCCATTACAAAAGGCTTGTAGTTTTGGGAGATAAAGCTATTTTTATCGAACGTTGTTAATGTAAAAAGATGAGCAGTTGCAGTATCTCCTGAAAAAATTACCTGCAGGGCCTGTTTTTTATTTTTACTGATTTGCAGGTTCGCCAATCGCCGTCTGCAATGGACCATAAGACTTTCTTTTGTGGAATGAATCCGGTCGCTATAGTTATCGGAAATTACACTCTCAATGGCCTTGTAATCGAGCCGTTCAACCGCTTTTATGCCGGTATCGATTACTGTATTGATTTTCTCCAGGTCGGTTTTAACGAACAAATCCAGGGCAAAAGCAGAAATAATAAAAAAAAACGGTATAAGCCACTGCCAGAAGCGTCGTTTTTCCGGCAGGACGCTGCGAAAGGTCAAAATCCCCAGCAAAACCAGGATCGACAAACCAGTTAATGTCCAGGGCTGCTCAAAAACATTAAACATCCGCCTATAATACCTTTTTAGGTCTTAAATTATAGTAGGTTACTTTCGAACTCGCTTTTATCACTCAGTATATCAGGATTATTGAGACGTAATTTTTATCTGATAACCCCTCTGCATAAATTTCAGGTCCTCGCTGTCCGGATGAGTCGGGCTCCAGCCTCCTTCGACATAAAGGTCATACATTTCAATTGTGCGCGGATCCATCCATCTGTGCATCTCAGCTCTGCCGTCGGCCCAGCCGAGAGTGCTTCTTTCGTCATGCCAGACCGTCAATGGATCAATCCATTGATTTCCCGTGGGATTCACAACCCAGGAACCCATATTCCATTTTCTCGGGTCGGCTTCCTCGACAAATACATATTTCGTTGATGGATTTCTTATTTCAGCGTATTTTTTAACAGCCTGGGAACCTAATTCCCCGTTCATTCCACCGGCGATAGAAAAACTGCGGAAAGTAGCTCTGTTCGGATTCCTTTTCCTATCGTCGGATGGACAACGATATGCATCCACATCCTTGATATATGAATATAAATACCCACGTTCTATGCCTCTCAGCTCATCATCAAGGGTCGGATCCGGGTCGCCGGTATAAGTACCAGCGACATCCTGCGGCGGTTCAACCCAGTATGATTGTTTATATTCTTTGAATTTAATGCTGCGGGGAACGTTGCCATTAACCAGCCTGCCGTCATTATCGTCCTGGTACATGAACCAACCCATTGCAAGAGACCTGACGTTGCTGACGCAGTGGATACCTTTGGCCTGCTCCCTGACCTTCTGTAAAGCCGGCATCAGTATTCCCATAAGCAAAGCGATTATCGCAATCACGACCAGGAGTTCAATTAATGTAAAACCAGCCCTCTTCATTGTTATCTGTCCTTTTAAAAAAGTGACAAATGTTACAAATATGCTTCTCTCTTCAGAATTAATGATACAAGAAAGGCGGAAAAATGTCAATATTTCATTTTTTTGGGTGAAAACGGCAAGTTTTTAACAGAAAATCATCGTATAAATTGAAATATTTCTTTCCTTGTTTATCATTCTTAACTTTTATTATTGAACAACCGCTATTGTGAGCCGGCATGAGATCTGCATGGAAATCCCTTTGCCAGAAAATCAAGGTCTTCAATCTGATCCGACGGATTTTGGTAATTGAACTGGAAGTTCTGCGGTGGTTGATACATAGCCCCGTTACACCATTCTATGAAACCCGGATTCTCCCAGTGATGGGAATCGGCGTGACCATCTGCAAAACCCAACGTTGTTTGTTTACTATGCCACATTGCAACCGGATCGATGAAGCCGGGAGGGCCGAAATACATCTGCCAGGAACCTACATTCGAACCTCTCGGATCAACATCCTCCAGAAAAATATATTTCGAGGAAGGTTGTCTTATATCTGATGCCTTCTTTGCAACCGTATGGTTCCGTGGTGGATCCGGCCATTTTTCTCCGTTTGCACCATTGGCAATGGAAAAACTTCGATATGCCGTTTGCCTCGGATCTTTCATTCTCTGGTCGGAAGGGCAGCGATAGACTTCAATTGACTTGCCGACATAAGGAAATAATGCTCCCTGTCTTATAGCCACATCAATCTCCTGCTCAACCGTAGCAGCACTGCCTGGTACAGGATGAGCCCATGCCCATGAATCATTATTGATCATAGCCCCGACAAGCTCGTCGTCATTGTCGCCCTTATACATCCACCAGCCCAACGCCAGCGTCCTGACCCGGGATACACACTGTATTTGCTTACCCTTGTCTCTGACTTTCTGCAGGGCCGGCATTAAAATCCCCATGAGTAAAGCAATAATGGCGATAACTACCAGTAATTCGATAAGTGTAAAAGCCTTAACTTTCATTTCTTACCTCCATATATAATAATCAACTTTTATTGTACTCGATTATGCGGAATTCCTCAACATTAATTCGGTTTGAATCACTTTAACTTCCGGTATCCTCTCAGGTTGTGGATTCTCAATCCTTCTTATTAATATACCCGCGGCAACTTTCCCAAGTTCATACGGAGACTGAGTAACTGTTGTAAGCGGCGGACTCAAATATGACGAAAGCTTAACATTGCCAAAACCTACAAGAGCCACATTTTTCGGAATTTCCATGCCATTCCGCTTAATTTCGTCGTATATGCCGATAGCCACAGGATCATTAACGGCAAATATCGCATCAGGTTTCGTGCCGTTAGACATTAGTTTGCGAAATGCTGCAATCCCATCCTCTTCATTCAGGCCGCCGTATATTATCAATTTGGGATCAATCTCAATACCGCTTTTTTCAAGTTCATCCATATATCCCCTGCAACGGTCTCTGCCGATAGTAGTATTTTTGGGACCGGCCACGTGAGCAATTCGTTTATAACCGGATTGAATAAGATGTCTTACTGCTTTGACAGCACCGCCAAAATCGTCCACAACCACTTTATCGGCTTCGACGTCTTCACAAACCCGATCAAATAAGACAAGAGGAATACCCTGTTTTTGAAGAACCTTCAAATGAGTACCGGATGTAGTCGTTTGAGCCAGAGAGATTAGTACTCCTGCAACCCTGTTGGATATCAGAGTATGGATGTGAATGGCTTCCCGACTGAAATTTTCGTTGGACTGGCAGACAACCGTATTAAAACCGCTTCCATAGGCTATTTCCTCGACGCCGCTGATAACCGCTGAAAAAAAATCGATATTTATCGTAGGCACGATTATACCAACAGTAGAGGTCATTTGCTTCTTGAGGCTCTTGGCAATAGAATTGGGGTGATAATCCAACTTTTTGGCTAATGAGAGTATACGATTCTTTGTAGCAGTACTAATATCGGGATGGCCCCGTAACGCTTTCGAGACGGTTGTATGGTGCAAATTCAACTTGCTCGCAATATCTTTTACTGTTACCTGCTTCATGGTTATTACAGCCACATTTATACGCCAAAAACGCATATCAGACGTGTGATATAACGTGAGATTAGCATATACTCTGTTTTTCGTCAAGAATTTTTTACAAAAGGTGGATTTTTTTTGATTATCTGTCGTTTTTGTCTGAAAACACAACTTTATAGATGACCCGGCGTGCCATTGAAGATGTTTATATTTTTTATGATTTTTAAAATCCGCTAATATTAATAAACTTATGAAATGAGTATTTTAATAAAATTGATAGATAATGGGTTGTACGGTTGTGGAAACGTTGTAGGCCTTTTCCCACTAAAGCATAAAAGGCCTCCATATCAACATGGATAATCTGCCGGTTCTCAGATATTTTCTTTTATTCTTTACACAGCTTCAAAAGACTTATTCATTATCTTTTGAATCCAGAATACTCATAAAAGCTTCCTGCGGTATCTGCACCGAGCCGATACTTTTCATGCGTTTCTTGCCTTCTTTTTGCTTTTTGAGCACTTTCATTTTTCGAGTGACATCGCCGCCGTACAGTTTGGCGGTAACATCCTTGCGAAAAGCCTTGACGGTCTCCCGGGCAATAATCTTTGCCCCGATAGCCGCCTGGAGCGGGATTTCGAACTGATGCCGGGGGATTGACTTGCGAAGGCGGGTAATCAGTTTTCTGCCGCGAATTTCCGCGGTACTGCGATGAACGATAACAGAAAGAGCATCAACGGCAACTTTATTGACAAGAACATCCATCTTAGCCAGATCGCTCGCTTCAAAATCCATGAATTCGTAGTCCATGGTCGCATAGCCGTGACTTATGCTCTTGAGGACGTTATAGAAATCATATACTATCTCGGCAAGCGGTGCTTTATATTCGAGCATGACCCTTGTCCCGCTTATGTAATCGGTCTTGAGCAGTTTGCATCGCCTGCTTTCGGCCAGCTTCATAATTTCACCTATAGAATCGTTTGTCGTAACTATTTCCAGCCGGACAAACGGCTCGCGAAGTTCGGCGATTTTTGTAATATCAGGCAATTCGCTCGGAGAATCAATTTTTATCTCCTTGCCGTCCCTGGTCAGAACTTCGTAACTCACCGTCGGAGCTGTCTGTACGACATCGATATCATATTCGCGTTCGAGCCGCTCCTGAATAATATCCATGTGTAAAAGCCCGAGAAAACCGCACCGAAAACCGAAGCCCAGAGCAGGTGAATTATGGGCGACAAAAGAAAAACTCGCGTCATTGGGCGCCAGTTTCGAAAACGCCGCCCGGAGCCTGGAATAGTCGGTATTATTTCCGGGATAAAAATCCGAAAACACCATCTGCATCGGCGGTTTATAGCCGGCAAGGGCCTTCTCGGCAGGTACGGCATCGTCGGTAATCGTATCGCCGATAGTGATATCACTCAGTTCGTGAATATTGGCAATCACATAACCAACTTCTCCGGTGCCTAATTTATCCACAGGAGTCAACGCCGGCGTGAACTTGCCCAGCTCGGAAATTGTGTAAGTCCCGCCATTACCCATGAAGCGAATTTTACGTTTGACTGCCAGACTTCCTGCAAATACGCGGACATAGCATATTACGCCGCGATAGTCATCAAAGTGACTATCGAAAATCATCGCCGCTGCCCGCTCGCCGCTTCGATCCGGAGGAGGCGGAAGAAGCATTATAATCGCTTCCAGTAGCTCCGGAACTCCCTTACCTGTCTTGGCGCTGATATAAAAGCATTCATTTTTCTTGAGACCTATTACATGCTCGATTTCTTCTGAAACAACTTCGGGCTGGGCGGCCGGAAGGTCTATTTTGTTAATTACAGCAATCAGATCTACATTATTCTCCATCGCCAGATGTGAGTTGGCGACGGTCTGGGCTTCCACACCCTGCGTCGCGTCAACCAGTAAAAGTGC
>CAZKYP010000205.1:0-5787 GCA_964556885.1 uncultured Pirellulales bacterium
CGATAAGGCCCGGCAAAAGGTTCTGGCGTAACGCGGCGGTTCCGAGTGCGAACTGAGGCAGCGACCAGACGAGGTTCGCCATCATCGAAGCGATAAGCCAGCCCCATCCGAGTACCGGGCTGACATGCTCGTTGATGCCCCGCAGGGGCCGCTCACCGGTCGAGAGTGTTACATACGCTATGGCGCTGAGCATAATAACGCCTAATATCATCGCCAGCGGCTGAAGCCACATAAAACTAAAGCCGACAAGCACACCGAGGTACAGGCTTGAAGACAATGAACCGCCGCCCAGGGTTATGCCGCTTTGCAGCCAGCCCGGTCCTGACAATCTTAAATAAGATTTTATAACCGCGCCCGTACCTTTTTTCCGGGCGTCAAGGAGCATTTGACGGTCCTTTTCGATGCGGGGATTCATGTGCATTACTTGCTGGTTTCGATTAGCCGCTGGATTTGATGTGCTCTGCTCTTTTTTATTCAACGCCATATTTTTGATCTCCGAATCAGATCAAGATTTCACAAGAACAAGTTTCACAAGGCTGTATTTTTGTCCACTTTAGTCAATAAGTCAACATACTTTTGTAAGATATGGGGTTATTAACGGCCGATAATTTAAATATCACAGGTATCCTGCCTTTATGAGGCAGCGGATAAACTACAGTAGATAATTAATATTGGTGCAGGTTAGGATTATTCGGCCAAATCAAACGGAGATATATAATCACCAAGTTTATCACGGGCTTCTTTCAATCGCTTGCGTGTAGCTTCCAGTGTGTCATACACAGCTTTTGGGCTATTGGGTATATTTTCCCTGTGATATTTTTCTACTCGTTCTATTTTTGCGAGATTTTCAGGCACCCGGATGGTGAATTGATTTACATAGTCTTCCCTGGTGTATTTTTTCTTAAGTACCTGTTTGAACAGGGGAACCAGGTCTTCATAAATCGGAATCAAGCCGGTCGGGGCTTTAACTGCATCTACATCTCCATGGATGCGAAGCTCCATCCATTTCACCCAGACATGTTTGTCACGCACCCCATTGACGAATCGGCCTTCCTTGTCCCTGAGGAAGTAATTAACGCCGAATACCAAAGGCGACTTCTTGATACCTTTGGCAAAGTCGATATTATTCTGGATATACTTGCCCAGAGGGATCGCAAGAAAATCCTGGATGCTCATCAGGTTGATTTCCGGTACTCCTTCTTTTCCGATGGTGGCGAATGTGGTTTCGGTTTCGAGCGAGGCGCCGTAAAGCACTATGCCGTGCGCCCAGTCGAAACCCTGCTGGACCGGTACGTAGGCTTTGGCATCACGTCCGCCGTATATAACTCCTCCCAGGATAACGCCGTCAGGATTGTCCAGCTCAGGATCACAATTCGGCAGCGCCTTTAAGGTAACCGAATATCTCGCGTTCTTGTGAGCTAACGGAATATCGTTTCCCTTTGCATCTTTTTTGCCCTTAAACCACTCGCCCGAGAAGTTGATGCCTTTATCCGGTGTATCGCTTCCCATTCCCAGCCAGTATGGTTCATTATCTGTAACCAGTATGTTTGAGAAAATCACCTCGCCGGGTCGATGCAGGACATCCCAAATACCGGGGTCATCCTTGGAATTGACATTTTGTATAATTC
Source organism: uncultured Pirellulales bacterium (assembly GCA_964556885.1). Classification (GTDB taxonomy): domain Bacteria; phylum Planctomycetota; class Phycisphaerae; order Sedimentisphaerales; family Anaerobacaceae; genus CAZKYP01. The sequence goes on from CAZKYP010000205.1 coordinate 1,629, forward strand.
CGAAGATCCCGAATTCGGCGTTGACGGCGCGAAACTGGCCGTTGATTTTCCTGAAGTATGCGATGTCGTCACCCATAATTGTCTCACCGGGCAGCATGGCCGTAGAGGTTTTGCCGCAGGCGCTTGGAAAGGCGCCTGCGATGTAGGTTTTGCGTCCATTGGGGCCGTTTACTCCCGAGATAAACATGTGCTCGGCAAGCCAGCCTTCCCTGTCAGCCTTACGAATTGTAAGTCTCAGGGCAAGCTTTTTAAGTCCGATTGTATTGCCGCCGTATTGCGTATTGACGCTGTAAATCTTGCCCTTTGTGTAATCCATATAAATGCGTTTGTTTTCTTCATCAGCGCTGACCATATTCTCATTTAATTCACCGGCTGAATGCAGGAACAGGAAGCATTCGGCCTTTGCTCCTATCTTGCGAAACTGCTCGTACGCGCTTCGATATAGGAGGTCTTCACTATGTGCCACGTACCAGGAATCGGTGATCTGAAAACACAGGATGCTGAAGACCGAACCGGCCGGTCCCAGCGACAGGAACCGGATAATCATTGTTCTGTCTTTCATGGAGTCTTTCAGCAGGCCTCGTACTTCCTTTAGACCTTCTTCCCGTTCAATCTGGTTCAGGGCTTTGCTCAGTGAGTCATCCTTCGGAACCAGGTATTTCGTTACTTCTCTGTCGCGTCCCTGGTCGTTGAATCCGTCGAAGTGGCAGGTGTGGCCGGGTGTTTTCAGAGGCTGCTCTTCACCGGTTTTAATAGCTGTTTCCCGTACGTGTTTGATGTCTTGTTTCGAATCCGTACATACGAATATATCCGATGCTCCTGTCAGTTCGATCGCATCTGCAACGAAATCATAAATCCTGGGATTGTCCAGGGCTGTCAGCTTGTTGTAGTTTTCAGTTGTCAGCTTACTTTTTAGTAGTTCTTTTGTATTACTCATCTGATTCTATGACCTCCTATAATTTTGGTTAATTTACAAATCGCGAAATTTTACATGTAGAGACTGAATCCGTCAACTTGTTTTGTAATAAATGTGATTTTCATTATGGTATTATCTATGCCGTTACTGACCATAATTGATAAGGCGGGGTATATCAGGCTTTTGCCCGTTTTTCTTGGGTAAGCGAAGAATCGTGCTTCTGATAGCCCTAAATCCTGTACAGTCGGCGGTTTGTTCATCTCGTTTATATGGCCGGGAGAAAGATTATTAAAATGGGCATTTTTCTGAAAAGCCTTATATCAAATTCGATTTCATGGCGACAAACGGGCTATTTCCACGGATGTATATAAAATTAATGTTCAAAATAAAATTGTTGGATAAAAACCTCAAACAACAGGGCTAATACTGGATGTATTATGGGTTCCGCTGTATACTTCCGATTTTACAAAATTTTTAAGTAAGGAAATCAATCGTTCGATATTATAATGGCCGATTTTATAGCGCATTTATCGAACAAAAAGACAATTCGGCGCATCTTACGCTCGTAGGGTGATATAAGTTTATAAAGTCTTTGTTGTTTTAATGATATGGCAAATGATATTCTTGATGTTGGTGGTTACACAATACTCAGACGTCTCGGGACCGGGGCTCGCAGCACAATCTATTTGGCCACCAATGATGTTGATGATACACAGGTTGCACTAAAGCGGGTCATATATGAAAAACCCGAAGATTTGAGAATCTTCGAGCAGGTAGAGGCGGAATACAAGGTTGCTAAGCAGATTAACCACCCTTATGTTCGCAAATGCTACGATCTGAAGAAGAGACGCAGCATGTTTAAGGTCCGGGAGGTTCTGCTTACTATGGAGTATTTCGACGGCAGGAATCTCGAAGATTGTCCCACGTTGAGTCTGGGTGATGTTCTGCTGGTTTTCAGGATGGTCGCGAGCGGCCTGAACGCCATGCACCAGCATGGATTCGTTCATTGCGATATCAAACCCAATAACATCCTGATGAACAAGTCCGGGTCTATTAAAATCATCGATCTTGGACAAAGCTGCAAAATAGGTACGACGAAAACGAGAATTCAGGGAACTCCCGATTATATTGCACCCGAGCAGGTTAATCGCAAGCCGCTCGGCCCAAAGACGGACATATTCAACCTTGGCGCAACGATGTACTGGGCACTTACGGGCAGACATGCCCCGACTTTGATACCGAAAATGAACAAATATGGTATACCTGTTACAGAGCCTCGGCGAGCACCTCAAGAGTTGAAAAAACAGTTACCAATTGCAATATCAAAACTTGTAATGGATTGCATCGAGAACGATCCGGTTAGCCGGCCGGCTAATATGGCGCTGGTTATATCACGACTGGATTCTATGGTGCATAGTATTTTCGGTGGGAAGATTAAAACGAACAAAAATGCCTCAAACAGTAATTGACTTGCTTAAAAAAGGCATAGAAGCCAACAATGCGGATATATTCCGACATGGAAATGTGATTCATTTACCCGCAGCCGGGGATTTGGTGATAACGGGAGATTTACACGGACACTGTCGGAATTTCGAGAGAATAATCACTTTCGCCGATTTGGAAAACAATCCCAACAGGCACGTCGTCCTGCAGGAGATTATTCATGGAGGTCCTGAAGATCCTCGCGGAGGTTGTCTGTCGTATAAATTATTACTCGATGTTGTACGCTACAAGCTGAATTACCCTGATAACGTTCACGTCATTATGGGAAACCATGATACCGCCTTCATAAATAACAGCGAGGTAATGAAAAACGGCAGAGAAATGAATCGAGCACTGCATCTGGCCCTGGAAAATGAATTTTCCGATGCAGGCGCCGAGGTCGAGCTGGCATTCAGGCAGTTTCTGTTTTCACAGCCGCTGGCGGTCCGTTGCGAAAATCGAATTTGGGCGTCACATTCGCTGCCGGGCGAGAGGATGATGAATAAATTCGACCCGCAGATTATGAATAGACAATTAAAGATTAACGATGTGGTCAGACCTGGCTCGGCTTACCTGCTGACTTGGGGAAGAGGGCACAAACAGGATTTACTTGATAAACTGGCGGAGTCTTTTGATGTCGATACTTTCATTCTCGGCCATCAGCCGCAGGAACAGGGATGGTACCGGGCAGGGAAAAATCTTATAATTCTTGCATCCGATCACGATCATGGTTGTATAATCTGCTGTGAATTGGCAAAATCTTATAATGTTGAACAGATTATAGAATTGATTGTGCCGTTAGCTTCTATATCGTGAAATACAGGAGCCTGACAAAAGTCTACTAATGTGGGCGACTTTCGTGAAAGAGTTGCTCCACTGGAATATCGGATAAAAAGAAAAGACAATGGATTGGTATTTTTATGTAGCCCTGGGGGCGATTATCTCACAACTGGTCTTTTCGCTCCAGATATATAATAATTACAGATATGCCCTTAATAAATATAAAAGGAAGCGCTGGTGGTATCGGCCTCGAACGGTTCTGATTATTCCATGTAAGGGCCTGGATGCGAACTTTCATAAGAACATCGAGTCATTTTATAATCAGGATTATAACAATTATCTGCTTTGGTTTGTGGTGGCCGAAGAGTCGGATCCAGCCTATACGGAACTCTGTAAGCTGGCCGAGCAGCTCAAAGGGAGCTCACAGGCCCGGGACGTCCGGATTTTTGTTTCCGGAAAAGGGCAGTCATGCAGCCAGAAAATCCATAATTTATTATACTGCTATCGGGAAATTGGGGATGATATCGATGTTCTGGCCTTTGCCGATTCCGATATCTGTGTCCGGGACAACTGGTTAAATCATCTGGTTTATCCTCTCAGGCAGTCGAAGAACGGCGCCGCCAGCGGCTATCGCTGGTTCGTACCGACGAAAAACAACCTTGCCAGCCTGGCCCTGTCGGTGATAAACGCCAAGGTCGCCCAGTTGCTGGGCAATACGATTTTCAATCAGGCGTGGGGCGGGTCGATGGCCATCCGTGTCGATGTTTTCCGTAAAATCGGATTGGACAAGCTGTGGGTAAACGCCCTTAGCGATGATTTATCGCTCAGTGCAGCGGCGAAGAAGGCCGGTTTGAAGGTCGCCTTTGTTCCGGCGTGCCTGGTAGCTTCGTATGAATCGACGAGCTGGCGTGGGCTTTTCGAGTTTGGCCGGCGGCAATTTCTCATTACCCGCGTATGTGCTCCGAAGACCTGGTGGTTTGG
>CAZKYP010000206.1:0-5785 GCA_964556885.1 uncultured Pirellulales bacterium
GTTCGCTGGCCGAAGATGGTTTCCCCGGATGGACGGGACAGTCCCAGTTCGGTCGGAGTGTTTCTTATCTGGCAGCAGCCGCATCCGATTTATTATGCCGAGTTGTGTTATCGCGGCCACGGCGACCGTGAAACACTTGAACGATACCGTGATATTGTATTCGAGACGGCTGAGTTTATGGCGTCTTACCCGGTCTGGGATGAAGAAAATAATCGTTATGTCCTCGGACCGGCTTTGATACCGGCCCAGGAAAGTTATGGAAGGTATCTGAGGACTACTTTGAATCCGACATACGAGCTGGCCTATTGGTACTGGGCGCTTGAGACCGCGCAAAAGTGGCGGCAGCGATTGGGTATGGAGCGGGAGCCGAACTGGGACAAGGTGATTCAGAATTTATCTCGTCCGACCATCCGTGATGGAGTATATACCGGAATTGAAACTGAGCCGTATACGATTACCGAAGATCATCCTTCTATGGTGGCGGCGTTGGGATTCGTGCAACAGACTCCACTTATCGATCCTGAAGTAATGAAAAGGACTTTGGATTTCGTATTCGAGTCATGGGACTGGCCGAGCACATGGGGGTGGGATTACCCGATGCTGGCGATGACTGCGGCCCGTATCGGCGAGCCGGAGAAGGCGATAGACGCACTGTTTATGGATGCGCAAAAAAATCGATACCTTGCGAACGGCCACAATTACCAGTCGGCCCGGCTTCCTCTGTATCTTCCCGGTAACGGCGGTCTGCTGACGGCGGTTGCCATGATGGCCGCAGGCTGGGACGGTTGCCCGGAACGTTCGGCGCCCGGTTTTCCTGATAATGGAAAATGGAATGTGCGATGGGAAGGACTCAAACGAATGCCATAATTAATTAAGGATTCAATCGATTATGAAAAAACAATATGTATGTAATGCGATATGTGTGTTAATTGTATTTTGTATTTTTGGATGCTCGTCTGAGAAATTATCTGCTGCACAAACAGAAGAAGCCATTTATAAATTCGATTTTGGCTCCGGCAAGGTTGCATCGGATTATACTCAGATTTTACCGGCTTCGGTTTATTCGGATGAGTCCGGATATGGATTCGAGCCGGGGGCGCAAATCGAAGCGATTGACCGGGGTGGGACAGATGCGCTCCGCGGAGATTTCTGTACGAGTGACAAACCATTTTATTTCTCCGTAAAGCTGCCGGAAGGCAGTTATAAAATAACAATGACATTGGGTGATAAAGAAGGTCAATCAGCAACAACGATAAAGGCCGAGTTGCGCCGTTTGATGCTGGAAGATGTCGAAACAACGGCAGGAAAATTTGAGACCCGAACGATTGTAGTCAACACACGGACACCGAATATTCCTAACGATGGCCAGGTAAGATTGAAAGATAGGGAAAAAACGTCAGAATCATGGGCGTGGGATGATAAACTGACTCTGGAATTCAACGGCAATCACTCGTGCATTTGTGCTCTGGAGATTTTCAAAGTGGAGGATATTCCGGTGGTTTATATTCTTGGCGATTCCACTGTGTGCGACCAGCCGCTCGAACCGTGGAATAGCTGGGGGCAGATGTTAACACGATTCTTGAAGCCCGATGTAGTTGTGGCTAATCATGCCGAATCGGGTGAATCAATCCGAAGCTCTCTCGGCGCCGGGAGGGTGGATAAGGTTATGAGCCTTATAAAGCCAGGTGATTATCTGTTAATGCAATTCGGTCATAACGATATGAAAGACCGCTCGCCGAACGCACTTGAGACTTATAAATCGAATCTGAAAAAACTGGTCTTGGATACACGGGCAAAAGGCGCCACGCCTGTCCTGATTACGAGTATGGAACGTAAGGCCGGAGTCGAGAGGGACACTCTGGGAGATTATCCCGAAACCGTGCGGCAGGTGGCGAGAGAAGATAATGTTGTACTTATTGATTTGCATTCTGTCAGCAAGGTTTTATACAAGGCGTTAGGGGATAACTTAGACAGGGCCTTTCAGGACGGCACACATCACAATAACTACGGCAGCTATGAGTTTGCTAAATGTGTCGTGGAAGGTATAAAAGATAGCAAGCTGGACCTGGCGAAATATATTGTTGATGATTACTCGGGATTCGATCCTAACCATCCCGATCCGGTTGATAAATTTGTGATGCCGGCCAGCCCTGTAAAAACCGACAAAACTCCCGAGGGTAGTTGAAAGAATTGATGAATATGAAGAGGCATTATGTACTTTATCCGGTCGCGGTTTTTGTTTTTGCCTTTGTAAGTCCGGCTTCGGGGGCTGATTTGATTTTACATTACGACAAACCTGCGGCGGACTGGATGACCGAGGCCCTTCCAATCGGAAACGGTTCCCTGGGCGGTATGTTATTCGGTGAGGTTGACCGGGTGCGTGTCCAGTTTAACGAGGACAGCCTGTGGACCGGTGACGAAAAAGATACCGGTGCATATCAGAATTTCGGGGAATTACTGATAAATTTTGATTTACCACAGGACTCTCCGGCGGAATATCGTCGTCAATTGGATATAAGCACAGCAATTCACAATGTACGTTATAAGTTGAACGAAGTTATATATGAGAGGGACGCATTTTGCAGTTATCCGGACCGGGTAATGGTTATACGATGTACCGCCGACAAGCCGGGCTGTTATAACGGCTCTTTGCAGTTGGTTGATGCACACGAGGCCGCAGTGACGGTTGTTGGGAGCACATTGACGGCCTCCGGGCAGTTGGATAATGGTTTAAAGTATGAAGCGCAGGTGCGGCTGTTATGCAAGGGAGGGAAGATACAGGCGGAAGACGGACGATTGAAATTTGCCGATGCCCACAGTTTGATTGTTCTGCTATCGGCCGATACGAACTATATCAACCGGTATGATAAAGGCTGGCGCGGCGAACATCCGCATGAGCGACTGACGGATATTCTTAACAAGGCCGCGGCGAAGGGCTACGAAACTCTTCGCCGTACGCATATCGAGGATTACCAGGGATTATTTAACCGTTTCAGTTTGGATTTGGGGACTACATCGGATGATATATCGGCCTTACCGACGGACCGGCGCATCCTGAACTATCATCGTGACCGTCAAAATGATCCCGATCTTGAGGAATTGTTCTGCCAGTACGGACGCTATTTGCTTATAAGCTCTTCGCGTCCGGGTTCACTGCCGGCGAACCTGCAGGGGTTGTGGAACAACAGTAACAATCCGCCATGGCGCAGCGATTATCATTCCAATATCAATATCGAAATGAATTACTGGCTGGCCGAGCCGACAAACCTCGCCGAATGTCACGAGCAATTTATTGAATATATCGACAGCCTGCGTGAGGTACGAAAGCGGGCAACACAGGAATACTACAATTGCGAACGCGGCTGGACCGTACAAACGGAAAATAATATATACGGCGGATCGAGCTGGCGGTGGAATCCGCCAGGCAGCGCCTGGTATTGCCGGCATTTGTGGGAGCACTATGCTTTCGGTATGGACGAGGCGTATTTGCGGGATACTGCCTATCCGGTTCTTAAGGAGGTTTGTGAGTTCTGGGAGGACAGGCTGGTGGAACTGCCCGACGGTCGTTTAGTAACACCGGACGGCTGGTCGCCTGAGCACGGCCCGGAAGAACAGGGAGTTACATACGACCAAATGCTTGTCTGGGACCTTTTTACAAACTATGTCGAGGCCGCAGATGTTTTAGATGTCGATATTGCTTATCATGACAAAATAGCGGCAATACGAGATAAGCTGGTCGGTCCAAAAATCGGTCGATGGGGACAGTTACAGGAATGGATGGAGGACCGCGACGATCCGAACGACCAGCACCGACACGTTTCTCACCTTTTCGGTCTGCATCCGGGCCGCCAGATTTCACCTTCGAAGACGCCGGAACTGGCAGAAGCCGCGGCGGTTTCGCTTAGAGCGAGGGGAGACGGTGGAACCGGCTGGAGCCGGGCGTGGAAGATTAATTTCTGGGCGCGGCTGCTCGACGGAGACCATGCATATCTGCTGCTTCGGAATCTGCTGACACCGGTTGGTTTTAAGGAGATTAATGTTACCGGCGGTGGAGTTTATTCTAATCTTTTCGATGCGCATCCGCCGTTCCAGATTGACGGTAATTTCGGAGCGACCGCGGGAATAGTCGAGATGCTTCTGCAAAGTCACGCCGGAGAGATTCATTTGCTGCCCGCGCTGCCTTCAGCCTGGCCGAGCGGCTCTGTTAAAGGATTATGCACCAGAGGCGGTTTTTTAGTGGATATGCAGTGGAAGGACGGAAAACTTACAAATGCCGTAATCTTTAGTGTTAAAGGCCAAAAGTGTAAGGTTCGTTACGCAGATAAGGTTATAAACTTGACATTATCACCGAGCGAATCAGTTTCTCTGGATGGAAAATTGAATAAAGTTATGTAAAATGGAATCCTGTCGACGGACTGATTTTGTGGATAAGCAAGAGACCTCTTTTCAAAAATATGACGTTGGTTATCTGAATCCGGAACTGCCGCGGGCTACGTTAAAACAGGCATTGAAGCATTATGTTGCTTCGGCGGTGATTTACGGCGGCGCGTTATTTATTCTCACAATCAGCCCGTGGTTCCGTGACCTGCTGAATGTCGGTTTTTACGGCTGTCCTGCGTATATTATATATCGCTATCTTTATGTATCATATCTGGTAATAACTCCCTTTGTATATTTCATCTTTCGACCGCGCTCGCTTTGGATTTCCAAGAATCTTCGCATAGCCGGATATTTCGGGCGTTTGATTCGATGGTGCTTACTGCCTCGCACAAGGCAGGAATTAGGTACATGGCGGCCGACGTACGAAGAAAAGCACGCGATGATGTTCCTTTTGATCAAGATGTTTTATGGACCTCTGATGATAAATTCCGCCTTTGGTTCGTACAATATGCTCCTGCCCGCACTCCAGAGGCTTCAGCATACACATCAATTTTCTCTGGAATTTATTGACAAAGGCTACGTGTTTTTATTTCACGGCGTATTTCTGCTGGATGCGTCCATGTTCGCTTTTGGTTATCACAGTGAATCATGGTTTCTTAGGAATAAGCTGCGTTATGCAGAAACAAATCCGTTGCACATACTGGTATGTATAGCTTGTTATAGTCCTTTCAATATGGCAACAGGGGCGTTTTTCGGCCCGTCTTATCAAAATCCCTATATTTTGTTTAGTGGTGACATAATGCATCCGATGACCTGGGTACTGCGGGGGCTGGGTGTTTTTTTCCTGCTGCTGCTGTTGTCTTCATCCCTGTCGATGTTTACAAGGGCCAGCAACCTTACTAATCGCGGCATTGTTGATTGGGGGCCGTACCGCATTATTCGTCATCCCGGCTATTTTGCGAAGAACATGTTCTGGCTTATGACGCTGATTCCCGCATTTGTTCCCAATAAAGCCGACCCGTATTTTGCATGGCCTGCTTATATTTTGTATTGTGCTACTATAGTCTGGGGATTTTTAGGCTGGGGCACGCTGTATTTCCTGCGTTCGATTACGGAGGAAAGATTCCTGATGCGTGATCCGGATTACGTGGCGTATTGTAAAAAGGTAAGGTATCGATTTATCCCCTGGGTTTATTGATAAGTATCATATCACTTTTGAAAATCGACTTAATTTGCGGGGAGTATGAGTTATTGGAGGCAGCACCATGGTCAGGAGAATAGTTATTTGTGTATTGTTGGTTTGCCTGGCAGCTTCGATAGCAGGAGCACAGGATCAGCAGATGCAACAAAGATTGAATCGATTTTCAACTCGGCCGCCGCGTGATAATGAACGGGGATTGAGGGA
>CAZKYP010000207.1:0-5743 GCA_964556885.1 uncultured Pirellulales bacterium
TGATGGAATCTTTGGTGGCGAACAACGTCACGTTCTTCCAGCCTCGGGCTACGAGTCCTTCCGTGATGTTGCTTGCAACGGTTTCCCACGCGCCGTATGCCCGCGGTGGTGTCCGCCACGCGACCGGCGACAAAACAGCAATCCGTTTGCTCTTGATATCCATATTGGTAAGTGTCTAAAGTTTAGAGCCGTGTTGTCACAATGTGACCCACTTTTGTCACTTTAGTTCACTTTAGCTCACTGTCTTTGTTCTGGATTCTTTCTTTATCCGCTGTATATGCCCTCTGCCGAGGCCTTTCACCTCGCAGCCGAGTTCGAAATATCTGCGGATTTTATCATCATCTAAAATCCCGAAACAATCGATAACCGCCAGCGGCCCGCCGGCCCACTCGACTATTTTATCCGGATTAAGTTCCATATAAGGTGAATGAGGTACTGCTAATATGATTGCCTGAGCACCTGCGAGTGCGGCGGCCAGGTCTTTCTGGACGCGGATGTTGACCAGATTGTCCTGGTTACGGAAAAACCTTGCGAGCGAATGACCCGGCGCCGGATATGTATCCTGCTCTTCAAGCTCGAACCAGTGTTCGAGATACGGATCATGCACTCTGATATCGGCGCCCATCTCGGTCAATTTTCGCACGACCACCTCCGAGCCGCTGTAGCGGGTATCGCCGACGTCCTGTCGGTAGCTTGCTCCGCATAGAAGAACGCTTGCGCCTGCTATCTGCTGATTCATATTTCGAAGTGCATCCCTCGTCAGTGTTGCCACGTGCAGGCCGCGAGTGTCATTAACGTCGATCGCGGTTGTCGTTATTTTAAATATATCGTCATCGAACCCAAGAATATGTTTATACGCCCAGTAGCCGAGTCCGCCGTCTTTCGGCAGGCAGTATCCGCCGATACCCGGGCCGGGGAATATGATATTGCAGTGAGTCGGCCGGACTTTGATTGCCTTGATGACCTTTATCAGGTCCACGCCGTTGCGTTCGGCGAACAGGCTCCATTCATCGAGGAATGCCAAAATCGTCGCACGGTATGAGTTTTCGACGATCTTGGTCGTTTCAGATTCTATCGGACGGTCCATAACCGTCAGGGGGAACTTTTCTGTATTCAGCACCTCTCGCAGGAATTTTTCGACACGTTCTCTGGCCTGTGCGTTGCAGCCGGAGCAGACTCGCCAGAAATCCCGAATGGATGAGACATAATGTTTACCCGGCATCACACGCTCGAAGCTGTGTGCTAAAAGAGGTTCGGTCTGGATGCCGCGGGCGGCGAAGGCCTTTTTCATAATCGGCCATGCTACGAATTCCGTAGTGCCGGGCGCCACAGTTGTTTCAATCAGGGTTAGGCAGTTCGGTGGAATTTTATCACCAATGGTTTTTATTGTTGCTTCCAATGCTCCCATTTCGGCTGTTCCTGTCCGCATATTGCCGAGGTCTTTTTTTGTATAATCGCATTGGACATCCACTACTACACAATCGGCCAGTTTCAGACAGTCACTGTTATAGGTGGCGATAAGCGTTTTCTTTTCGAGTACACAACGGGCAATCATCGGGTCCACTTCGGGATCTTCGGCCTTTACCGGTGATATACCTTGATTGAGCAATGGAATCTTCCAATAACTTCGGGTACTGGGTCGCTGGCAGCCGATGACAAACTTGCTCGGCTTGCCGGTATTTTTATTGACGGTATCGGCGATAATGGCCGCCATAACGGCGCCGACAAAACCCACACCCATTACAACGACGATTTCCTTGCCCTCACTGCGGGCCGCTTCTGTCAGTGATTCGATACGCTGGTATTCAGTGGCGTACTCATCCTGTTGTGGAATAGCAAACTGCTCGCCTGTCGGACTTACAGAATATCCTGTCATTACAGGTTCCTCTCACAATTAATATTGTGGAAAGTCTAACGCCAATTAGATACGACAAAATCCTGACGCTAACTAAGGCACATATTATAAAGAGCCAATAAAAGTCTAACATTGTATCTATTTATATCAATGTTTTTCTATCAACTTATCGGTTTGCAATACAAACCGTTTATAAACATTTTTTGGGGATTATTCGGACAGTTAATTCATAGATTGTCATTTGTTTGGATTGATTCTTTGAAGTTTATGCTCCTCTATCACCCTTTTTAGCCATTGGACTATTGCGGGTTTATAGTCATATTCGTCCAGGTCTTTGAGATCATTCGGGTCAAGCGGGCCGGCCCCGCCCAGGATTTCTCCCAAAGAAGTGCTCTTTATGGCGTATATTTTACCGTTACTGTGTTGCCAGAATCCTTTTATCGCATTCATTATTTACTCCTTTTCAAATGATAATATAATAATAGATGGGTTCCGATATATCAATAGCAACAAAAATGTATTTTATTGTAATAAATCTACATTTTTGTTATTATATCGATTTATTTCCTGCGAAAGGAATATTATGAAAGCTAAACTGACAGGTGAAATCCTACTTTTAAGTGATATATCGAAGGCCTTTGCCGAGTCGCTTGACCTCGAAGCGACGTTGAAATCCATACTCAAGTTATTTGATACACACCTCAAGCTGCGTCGTGGTACTATTACCCTGCTTGACCCGGATACCGAGATGATACACGTAAGGGTGGCCCACGGACTCAGCAATAAGTCGAAGAGCGAAGCCAGCTACAGGATGGGTGAAGGTATCACGGGCATGGTTGTGCAGAGCGGCAAGGAAATTATTGTGCCGGATATATCCAAGGATCCGCGTTTTTTATCCAGAACCGGTTCTCGCGGGCAGGAGAGAGGTAAAAAGGTGGCGTTCTTCTGCGTTCCCATCAAATTAGAGGGAGAAACAATCGGTGCTCTTAGTGCGGACAAGCAGGTTGGAATAAAAGACGACTTTGAAGCTAATATCAGATTGCTGAATGTCTTTGCGACGATGGTTGCCCAGGCGGTCAAGCTTAATAAGCTTGTCGAGTCAGACCGCAGGCAGCTTCGCGACGAGAATGTACGTTTACGCCGCGAGTTGAAGTCACAGTTCGACATTCACAATATGGTCGGCAGCAGCAATGCAATGAAGGAGGTATACCGGCTTATCGAGCAGGTTGCCGACAGTAATGCAACGGTTCTTATTCGCGGCGAAAGCGGGACGGGCAAGGACCTCGTCGCCCATGCAATTCATTATAACAGCCCGAGGACGGAAAAACCTTTTGTAAAGGTTAACTGCACGGCCCTGCCGGATACATTATTGGAAAGCGAGCTTTTCGGACATGAAAAAGGCGCTTTTACAGGTGCATCTGAAAGAAAGATCGGCAGGTTTGAGATGGCGCATGGTGGAACAATCTTTCTTGATGAAATTGGTGATTTTTCAATGAATCTGCAGGTCAAGCTGTTGCGGATTATTCAGTTCAGGGAGTTCGAAAGGGTCGGGGGTACCGAGACGATAAAGACAAATGTCAGGATAGTTGTTGCCACACATAAAAACCTCGAGGAACAGATCAAAGAAGGATTATTCCGTGAAGACCTTTATTACAGGATTAACGTATTTCCAATCTATCTGCCGCCGCTAAGAGAGCGCAAGGACGATATAATGCTTTTGGCCGATTATTTTCTTGAAAGAATTGCCGCAGAAAATAACAAGAATATCTCCCGGATATCGACGCCTGCAATCGAAATGCTCACGAGGTATCATTGGCCCGGCAATATCAGGGAGCTTGAAAACTGCATTGAAAGGGCGGTTCTGCTGTGTGATGATGAGGTTATTCGTTCGGAACATCTGCCACCATCTCTCCAGATGGTCAAGAAAGACGAGTTGTCGGACAAGCTTTCGCTGACCGAAAGAGTGGAGAATCTGGAAAAGGAACTGATTGTTGATGCTTTGAAAAAATGCGGGGGCCAGCAGCGCAAGGCTGCAAAGGATTTAGCTATAACCGAGCGCATGTTAGGTTATAAAATCAGCAAATACAACATCCATCCCAAATATATTTAATCAGCTACTCAAAGCTACAATAATGTCGATGAAATGGAATATAATTACAATATTGTAGTTTTGTATAATATGGATTATAGTTTCCCATTATTTACATAACACTTTGTGCAGAAAGCACTAAGGTGTTTCAGTTAACATCCCTTTTTATTCTGGCACATCAATTGCTTTGTAGAGATTTAACATGTTTTATTTCGGTTAACTGGAAATGTTCTAACGAAAATATTTAGAGTTTTAACAAGGAGATGGCACAAATGAAGAAAGTAAAATTGTTGATGGCAGTGATAGGTCTTGTTATTTCCGGCACAGGGGCAACCTGGGGGCAGGATGAAGTGGCTATAGACTTTTCTGCGGATTATTTTGGTAAGTACATCTGGCGAGGTCAGAACCTGAATGATGACAATGTATTTCAGCCTGGTGTAAGCGTCGGCTGGAGAAACGTGACTGTTGACATCTGGGGCAGCCTTGAGTTGACTGATTTCAGCGATCACAGGAATGAATTTACAGAGTTCGATTATTCACTTGATTACTCAGATGATGTGCCAGGTATGAAAGGTGTTGGTTATTCTGTGGGTTTGATTTATTACGATTTTCCGAATACCAAATTATTTGACACAACTGAGGCATATCTTGGATTCAGTTTTGATTTACCTCTGAGTCCGTCCGTTACATGGTATCTCGATTTAGATGAGGCTGAGGGTTCGTATGTTAATGTAGGAGTCGGATATAGTATAGAAAAAATCTGCGAGCTTGGGCCGGACGTTCCGGTCGCAATGGAAACAGGTGCCAGTTTAGGGTGGGGTAGTAGTTCGTACAATAAGTACTATTGGGGCACCGACCATGCTAAGCTGAATGATCTTGTACTCTCAGCCTCTTTTCCATTCGAGATAGGCGGCTGGACGATTACACCGAGCCTGAATTATGTAACGCTGGTTAGCGACGGCATACGTAATACAGATGCTTATGATACGTCCAGCGATTATTTCTTCGCTGGTATTGGAGCAAGTAAAGGATTTTAAGAAGTGATGTTTCTTTTGAATAAAGGGCATAAAAATGAAAAAAATATCATTAGTATTGTTGTTGATGATTGCTTTAAGTGTGCCGGCGTTCGGAGCCGATGATGCGTCCGGAGCAGCGTTGACCATAGAAGCGGTCAAAGAAGAACTGGGAACAAACATTAATATTGTCTGGACATGTATAGCGGCGTTTCTGGTGTTCTTCATGCAGGCCGGATTTGCAATGGTAGAGACCGGCTTTACCAGGGCCAAGAATGCAGTGAATATCCTTATGAAGAACCTGATGGATTTTTCGGTCGGTTCGCTGGCGTTTTTCCTCGTTGGATTCGGGTTAATGTTCGGCAAGACAAATGGTCTGTTCGGAACGACTCTTTTTGGGATGAGCGGCGTCGAGCCGGGGATGGACTGGAAGTGGACTTTCCTGATATTCCAGACCGTCTTCGCGGCGACAGCGGCTACGATTGTTTCCGGTGCGATGGCCGAACGAACCAAGTTTATCGCATATTTGTGCTACAGTGCCGTGATTTCTCTGGTGATTTACCCTGTCTTCGGTTCGTGGGCGTGGGGAAGCTTGCTCGACGGAGGCGGCTGGCTTGAAAAACTTGGATTCCATGATTTTGCCGGCTCGACTGTGGTTCACTCGATCGGCGGCTGGCTGGCCCTGGCCGGAGCTGTCATGCTCGGCCCTCGCGTGGGAAAGTACGGTCCGGACGGTAAGCCGCGGGCCATTCTGGGGCATAACCTGCCGCTGGCTGCTTTGGGTGT
>CAZKYP010000208.1:0-5738 GCA_964556885.1 uncultured Pirellulales bacterium
TTGGGGGTACGTGGGCAATGGCTTATGTTATTTTCATGGTTCTGGTGGTCCCTGCAGCGGAACGTTTCGGATCGGGCGTCATCCTGAAATTGTTGCCTTTGGGCTATTTCTGTTCAGGCGTCTTCGGACTTTTTGTTATGCTGAAAAGTGCGGCACGATCTGGCCGCTCTGATATCAGTTAAACCGGCCACGCAGGATTGCCCCAACTGCTTGCTTATTATTCTTTTGTTGAACGAATACCGGGTAATTTTCGGGGATTTGAGAACTGAAGATGTTACCGCCGAAAGGCTGACTGAATTAGAAGAAAAATTACAAAATTAAAAAACTTGGTGACGAAGTAAAAGCCGGGCGAAAAAAAGTCCGGCTTTTTTTGTGCATTTTAAGGCTAATAATGAGGATGTTTGAAGAATTTTTATGAAAATCCCAAAAATTTTATTGGCGCCTTCTACAAGTGTAGTAAAATACTTCTACGATTGTAGAAGGAGATTTGGATATGAAATTAACAGAAGCAGAATGGCAAGTTATGAATGCGTTATGGGAAAATCATCCGGCGAGTGCGCGACAGATAATGGAGCGTCTGCCGGAAAGTGTTCGATGGGCTTATACGACGGTCAAGACAATGCTCAGCAGACTCGTCGATAAGGATGTTGTCGGCGAGCAAAAACGCGGCAATATAAGCCTGTATGAACCGTTGATCTCTCAGCGTAAGGCCCGGTCGAGCGCCTTCAAGTCACTGCTTGACCAGGCTTTCGACGGCGCGATGGGGCCGCTAATGCATTTCATGCTCGAAGAGCGCAAGCTCGGCGAAAAAGAAATGGAAGAAATCGTTACCGTTCTTCAGGAAAAGAACAAAGATAAGGAAGAATAAAAATGATTGACCATATAAACAGTATCTCGCTGTTGTGGTGGGACTATATGTTGGCTATGTTCTGGCAGGTCGGCCTTCTTATTATTGTGATTGCATGTATCGACGCTCTCATAAAAAAGTGGGCCTGGCCGCAGTTGCGTCATGCGCTCTGGCTTCTTGTACTGCTAAAACTTGTTCTTCCGCCGAGCTTCGCCGTGCCGGGCAGCATGACCGGCAGGTTGCGTCCGTTGGCCGGTCGCTTTATCGAATATACAACAAGCGAGCCTGCACCGAGGGCCGCAGAAAAAATGCCAAATCTCCTTGTGTCCGGGCGTCCTCTGATTGCCCCGGCACAATCTTTTACTTCTACATCGCAAACTACAATCGATTTACCAAAGACTCAGCCGGTTATTCGAGACCATACAATCGAAGTATCGGCAGTCGAACCGCCGGGACCAAAGCTGTCATGGCAAAGTTATGTAATGACCGTCTGGCTTTTCGGTGTGTTGGTGCTCGGAGGCTGGCTGCTGTCCAGGCTGCGCCGTCTGAGCGCCGGTTCGTCGCGAAGTTCCGCCTGCCCGATGCCGCAATCGTTTTATGAAACGATGTCACGGTGTGCCGAGCGGCTGGGGCTTCACAGGCTGCCGCGCGTAGTAATTACGAACGAGATTGTCTGCCCGGCGGTATTCGGTGTATTCAGACCCGTATTGCTGATGCCCAGAAACTACCTGAGGACACTTTCTCGAAAGGACGTCGAGCATATGCTCCTGCACGAGCTGGCCCACGTAAAAAGAGGCGATTCGGTGGTGCACGGCCTTTATATCCTCTTGCAGATTGTCTACTGGTTCAATCCGCTTTTGTGGCTGGCCCGAAAGCAACTGCATCATCTGCGGGAGCTGTGCTGCGATGCTACCGTAGCAAGATTATTAAGAAATAAAACGTATGAATATCGCGAAACCTTAATTGATGTCGCACGAAGATACCTGACCAAATCCGTCGAGCCGGGACTGGGACTGCTCGGCCTGTTCGAAGATTCCAACAGGCTGCTGGTCCGCCTGAACTGGCTCGAAAAGGAAACCTGGAGATACAAAAACATGAAAAATATAATAGTAATAACAATAGTTGGATTAATGCTGGCCTTTGTTCTGCCGATGTCCAAAGCGCAGGAGAGTACGGATCACGGCCGCATTACCGCTCCTGAGCATGAAGAAACACCTTATGCTTTTACAACAAGCTCGCAGCATACCGATGGTGAAGGTGTGTCCGAAGAACAGCTTGAAGCTCTTAATGCCCAACTGCGGCAGTTAGAAGTTGAGAAACAAAAGCTCGAAGCGGAGATTCAGAAGCTTTCTGAAACAAAAAACAAAGCTGAAGAAACAAAGTATACCCTGGAAAAAGCAAAGGAATTGCAAAAAGCCCTTTCCAAAACGCAGAAGTGGTCTGATCAGCTAAATAACTATAAAAATAATAAAGTTCGTTTGAGCTGGGACCATGACCCCGACAGCGAGCAGGCCAAACAATGGCAGCATGATATGAAACAGTGGCGGGAGCAGATGGCCGAATGGCAGAAACAATTGCAACATTTCGGGGAATCGCTTCGGACCGGTGAAGGGAATCTCGAACAATTGTCGAAGGGACTGGTTCTGCCTGCCATGCCTGAAATGCCGCATATAGCCGGAATGCCACAAATACCCGAAGATGCAGATGTATCTGTATCTGTGGATGATGTCGACATCGTGTCACTACCGAAATCACGGTTGAATATAAATGCTACTGCTGTTGCAGACTTGCCTGATGCGAAAATGTCTTCGTCGAATATGATACTCCCGACGCCGGGTGAGGTTAAAATTGAAAAGGATGATGAAGGTAAGTTTACCGCTGTCACCGTAATGGAATTTGATTTGAAAGTTAAATCCGGTGCCGATATCGAAATAAAAAATACCATCGGCTCAATCGATCTAAAACCCGGCCCGAATAGTAGATGCTCGATGAAGGCTGTTATTCGAGGCAAGGCCGACACAGAAGAACAGGCACGTGAAAAGGTCAATTTAATTTCGATAAGTACCGATTCTACGGATAAAAAGTTTTTTATCAAGCCGGTTAAGCAGGACAAGGACAACTGGAACAATCTGAACGTGGATTTATACGTTTCAGTGCCGCTCGGCTCGAAGATAGACGTCTCGACCAGCGTGGGCAGTATAAAACTGTCCAACCTCAAAGGACAGATTAAAAGTGTCACAAGTGTCGGCTCAATCAAGGCCGTGAATACGAGCGGCGATGTCCAGTTGACAACGAGTGTCGGCGGCATAGATTTCGTAGTACCGAAGGATTTTTCCGCCAGGCTGCGGGCGAAGACGGATAACGGTTCCATCAAGAGCGATGTGCCGCTTGAAATTAATAAGAAAAATTTCATAGCTTCCGAGGCATCCGGTACTTTCGGCGACGGAGAAGGCGATATAGTTCTTTCAACCAGTGTCGGTTCGATAAAAATAAGCTCGCAGGATTCATCCGGTGTCAATATCGAATCGCCGGCTTCTCAGGATATGGAAGAGCCGAACAGCGCCGCCAGGGCCGTTATGGCGCAGTTGTCCTCGATAGTCAAACTTCCGAAAGTCACGGCAGACGTCAAATCCGTCAGCGAGAAGACCGAGGGCGACCGTAGTGTAATCGAGCGTATCGAGCTTATGGCTACGCCGTTGTCGGACGGTTCCGAGCTGGATGTCACGAACGAAGACGGCGATATTACTGTGCAAGGTACTGATACGGACAAATGCCAGGTCGAGGCAACGTTCACTATCAAGGCACCGACAAGCGAGGCGGTAAAGGAGCTGTCAGAAAAAATATCTTTGGATATGAAACCGACCGACAAAGGGCTTTCTCTAAGTGTGGCTCATCCGAAAAGTATGCCTAAAAACAACTCGTATCAGGTTGATTTTAAGATAACGGTTCCCCGCAATACGAATCTGACAGTCCGTAACGAAGATGGTGACATTCAGATTACGGACATAGCCGGACAGCTCAGGATTAGCCATGAAGACGGCGATATTAAAATTAAGAACATCAACGGACAGATAAAGGTTGGTCATGAAGACGGTGACATCGAGTGCGAAAACATCGTTGGAGATATCGACCTTGCTCTTGAAGATGGAAAAATTGCTATTAAAAATGGCAGGATGACAAACTGCCGCATCAGGCTGGAAGATGGAACTATCCGGTGCGAAGATGTTACCGGCAGCTTCGATGTCCAGTTCGAAGACAGTACTGTTTCAATTGGTTATGCCGAGAATGTGTCTGAAAAATATAGTGTTGTCTGTAAAGGCGAAGACGGCGATGTCACAATTAAAAACGGCACATTCACTAAATGTCTCGTTAACATGGAAAGCGGCAAGATTAATTGTGATAAAGTCGCTGGTAATCTCGAATTCAAACTCGAAGACGGCTCAGTGGCAATAGGCTATGCCGACGCGGTTCCGGAAAATTGCACGATCAATGTGCGAATCGAGGAAGGCGATATCCGGCTTTCCGCTCCGGCCGGGATGTTCCCCGCGGATGGTCCTTCGAGTGCGACACGAAAGGATGATGGCGCCGTCTGGACGACTAAGGTCGAGACCGCGGGCGGCGGCCGCAGCGTTTCACTTAAAGTTGACGAAGGTTCCATAAAAATCGATAAAAGATAACGACCGAGCTCGGATTTTTCAGTAAGCCGCTTGTCCTCCTGAAGGCTTAGCTACACCGAGCAAACCAGACAGCCGAATCTCACCGGTTCGGCTGTTTTTTTGCGCTTGTATATTCTTAGTTGTATCGTTTTTTGTCGATACAAAAATCTTAATGACATGTACGCGATAAATGTGCCGGTAAAATTAAAGATTTCGCACCGACTTGTCCGATAAAACATCACGAGCAATTAAATTGCCCGGGTAATTTGCACCCCAAGGAAGGACATACGGAGAAATGGTGCGAGGCAAAAATACCAATGGAATGGTAATGCTGTTGTTGTTTTTCGCGGCGACATCGACAAACGCCGCACCGACAATAAACGGCCACAACATGAGTCTTGTTTTATCAGTCTCGTCGGCAAGTCAGGATGTGTATTATTATACCAAACCTGAAACGAGGCTTATTACCGGACCTGTCGATTCGCGCCTGGCAGCCATTGCGGCCGAACTGAATAAACCGCCCATCGATGATTCGGATTCTCCATCTGCCGAGGCTCGGGTGAAGTCTTTGCCCCCGATACCCGGCACACTTCTGATGGTCCTGGCAGGTTTCATTTGCGTTTCGTTGGTTAGAGACCGCAAAACGTGGCTGACAGTGCTGATTGGTCTTCTTGGGCTTAGTCAGGCCGGTTTTGCAGTTCTGCCGCACCTGGCCCAGCTTTTATCTAATAGAAAACAAGTTGAATTACCGTCTTCTGATGTCGCTATTTTTTACCAGCCCCGGCAAGATCGGCTGCGCAGCGATATTGACGGTACTTGTTATATAGGTTTGCTTCATTATCTGGCCGGAATACCGAAAAGTGACGGATCATTCTTTCAATTGCAGAAACTCGGTTTTGCGATACAATTACCCGCCCGATTTACGTATCCCCGTACGTCTGTACAGGCACCTCTTAAAAAACAATATCAAACACATTTATCAGCAATAATAACAAAGCCTTTTCCTTTCATCAGTCGCATTGTCAACCGCCTGCATAAATGGGCCGCGTGGTCTGTTTATGTCAGGTCCGAGCTTGTATTGGTCACCATTATCCGCGGCCCGCCGCATTTCGTCTTATGAGAAACCTTAATTTTTACGTAATGAAGATATTAATTACTCTATTTTGATTTATTGTCTTTTCAGGAGACAAGGAGATAAAAAATGAAAAAATTTATGACATTTCGTTTAGTAATAA
>CAZKYP010000209.1:0-5686 GCA_964556885.1 uncultured Pirellulales bacterium
GAGGTTTTTAATGCTACATGGTCCTGTTCGACCTTAAAGCCTCCATAGACCGGCCCTTCGGTCGTCGACAGATATTTTGAAAATCGAACCGTACCGGTCCCGTCCTGAATATTCCAGAAATCTACCAGATTGCCCTCATACCGCGTATGCGTCCATGGCATCCAAATTCCGAAATGGTGAACATGGTCCGATGGGTGTATTTCCGTGACAATATTGCCTTTGGGAGACCATATCGGGTAAATAAATCCACTTCGCTCGTATAAATGCCTTTTATCGGCAGGTATACGGGGTGTTTGTTCCGGAAGCGGCATAATTGCATGATTATAACTTAAAATATTTTCACCCTTTTCCCTTACAGTAAGAGTTTTCTCATCTTTTTCTACGGTGATAGCAATCGAAGGGTTCAAATCACTTGAATGCAATTCATATAATCTTTTTTTCCCGGCCGCAGTTTTACCCGATAGAATCCACCACAATCGCGGGGGACTGCCCGCCTCAAGCTGAACAGGAACCTCGATTTTCTCCGAACCTTTCACCTCTAACAGCCGATAATTATCCCCCTTAAATCCTATAGGTATTCCTGACAATATAACTGCCACGGGAGTATCGATTCGTACATTTTCTCCCGCATCAACGGTGATGTTTGCCAGCAAATCAGCATAAACAGCCGCTGGATTGGAAAAAAAACACAAAAATACGATTGGAATTACTATCGAATTGAACAGGATTGAAACGCGCTTTTGCACCATTGCACTCCTTTTTAGAGCCATGTCTCAGAGCAACCATTTTCTAAAGCGAAACTGCAATTTTAATCCCGAAATCCGATATAATCAAGAAATACATAATAAAATTCCACAGATAATTGGGGGAAAACCGTCAAACAACATGGCATAAATCAAGGCTCATGTTACATAGTCATTAAAAGACCTAATGTATTAAAAACCATCGAATGAAAATTACACAATATAAAAAAATGTCTTTACAGATCCATCTTCCAGAATTGGATTGCACATCTTTATCGGACAAATAGGCAAATAACAGTTGACTTCCTTCAACAAATCATTATATTTACTATGACTATAGCGCAAATCGAGATTTACACTTAGACTCCGAACGGGGATATAACAAAACCTTAGGTGCCGTGATTCTGCTGACAAAAAAGTTGCAAATCACGTTCATTGGCTATATAGTTACGTTTTGCACTCATTTTTGAAAGGATCTTTTAATGAAATATGATGTAGCTGATTTCTCATTGGCGACGATGGGCAAGAAACGAATACTATGGGCGGATAACGATATGCCGGTACTTGCGGCAATTCGAAAACAATATGCAAAGAACAAGCCGCTCAAGGGCAAAAACGTATCTGCATGTCTGCATATAACCGCTGAGACGGCAAACTTAGCAAGAACGTTACAAGCGGGTGGAGCAAACGTCGTACTTTGTGCATCCAATCCGCTGAGCACCCAGGACGATGTAGCGGCGTCTCTTGTGAAAGATTTCAAGATAGCGACCTTTGCCGTCCGCGGCGAAAATCGCAGTACCTATTATAAACATATAAATGCGGCTATCGACCATAAGCCTGTAATTACACTCGACGACGGCGCCGACCTCGTCAACGAGATGCATACTCGCAGAACCAAAGACGCACAACGAATCATCGCAAGTATGGAAGAAACCACAACGGGTGTTATCCGACTTCGTGCCCTGGCAAACGAGGGCAAGCTAAAGTTCCCGGTAGTCGCGGTAAACGACGCCGCAACAAAGCACTTGTTCGACAATCGTTACGGCACGGGCCAGTCTACGGTCGACGGTATAATACGCGCAACAGATCTTCTGTTAGCGGGTAAAAAGGTCGTCGTCGCCGGATACGGCTGGTGCGGCCGGGGCTTTGCCATGCGTGCAAGAGGTATGGGTGCAATCGTAACAGTGACGGAAGTGGATGCCGTCAAGGCGCTTGAGGCAGCCATGGACGGTTTTGAAGTAATGACGATGGCACAGGCGGCAAAAATCGGCGATTTGTTCGTAACACTCACAGGCAATAAAAACGTTATACGGGCCGAACACTTCCGTGTTATGAAAGACAGGGCCGTCGTCGCCAACAGCGGACATTTCAATGTCGAATTAGATATACCGGCCCTCAAAAAACTAAGCAAAAAGATAAATCGTAATGTGCGAAATCACGTTGATGAATACATCCTCAAGAACAACAGGCGAATCCACCTTCTCGGTGAAGGGCGTCTGATCAACCTTGCCGCCGCCGAGGGACACCCGGCAAGTGTAATGGATATGAGCTTTGCAACGCAGGCGTTACAGGCCGAATTCGTAATAAAAAATCAAAGCAAACTCACTGTTGCCGTCCATGATGTACCTTTGGAGATCGAACATAAAGTAAGCACTCTAAAGCTTAAATCCATGTCGATCACAATTGATAAGCTTACAGCCGAGCAGATTGCATACCTCGCTTCCAGTGGTGAAGGAACCTAAATTTCGCTGTCAGTATCCGGCATCTCACCAGAGGCGAGCTTCAAGATTTGCATGATTCCATGATAGTGAAAGCTTATGGATAAAAAAGAGACAGAAAAGACGCAAATAGCAGTCTCAAAGTCTTTTTTAAGCGTCGGACCGACTCTGCACTACAGCCACAAGAATGTTCAGAGATGCTGGATTCTTGCGGTTATTGCTTTCGGTTTAAGCTGTCTTTTCTGGTCAAAGATCGCGACCGGTTTATTCTGGTCATTCAATATCCAGAACCTGACAAATCCAAAATTCTGGCGCCTGGGCCAGTTAATAACAACCGGCGTGAGCATTTTTGAGTATCCCTGGCAGATTCTCGTTTTGGGGCTGCTGATGGGCATTTTGGCGGTCGTGCCGGTCTTAATTTCCCAGCTTATGAGCTTTCGCTACAGTATTCCGTTTATCACAGCGGTGTTTTTCCTTGCCGGCCTGCCCGGATTCGCTATATGCCTGCTTGTAAGCTGTTTTGCCGTCGCATGCCGGCCGCTTCGTTTCCGCTCACGCTTTATCGCGATAGCATTGTGTGCGACACCCCAGTTATTTTACTGGGGATATTTCGGCGGCGCAAAAGGAGTGGAGCCTATCGAATGGGGATTCTCATTCGCGCCGTGGATATGTGCATGGATTGACGGATTGGCTATAGCGGGATTCGTACTCGGTATCGGTCATTTCACACGCTATCGCCCGGGTCTTATCTGGATATTCACATCTATTACACTCATAATTTCGGTTGTAGTGTTCGAAGCAAAAATCGGTTTCGACGAGCTGGACTACCAGCTTTATGCAGCCAAGAACAATCCCGAAAACATCAGCGAATTTCACGACCATAACATCGCAGGGCTGCTGGACAGAATTATGAGAAATCCGGACACACGGCAGTACATGGATGATTCCTCATACCCGAGTGACCCCATAGCACGCAGAGCAGAATTAAAAAAGGAAATCCAGGAACAGCTAAGCTGTAACCGCTGGCCCGGCTGGATTACGGTGCCGGAAGAGCTGGAGTTTCAGAAAAAACGTGAATGGTTGTTCAAACAATATGATTTATTTATCAGCAAACGCCCCTACAGCAACCGGATGCCAATCGTGCTCTACTACAAGGCGATCCTGAGTGAATACAGTCCGGACACTAACATACTTGGACATGAAGAAATACTGCATTTCTACTCTGATTACCCACACGACAAAACAAGCCAGATATGGTGGAACCTGTACAGAGACTTCGGCAGCAGCCCTGAATCACTCGAAGCACGATGGCGTATTGCAAAACAACAGGCCGGTCGGAGTATGTTTGAACAGGCCGAAGAAATTCTCAAAGGAGCAAAAATCCTGGCTGAGACCAAACGACCTGAACTGCTCCAGGCCGAACAAACACCAACCGACAAGCTGCTCGGTCTTTTCCGCCCCCCCGCCGATACGACGATGACAATACCCAAATTTAACGAATTACTAAGAAAACTGAATTATCTGCATATCCTGATAAGTTCTGAAAATCGAACGGATGAACCGAACTCAATGGAGCGTCTGGCGAAATTTGTAATGCTTAATCCCCACTCCCCGGAATACGCCGGCCAGCTCGACGAATTATACCGGCAAACAAAGGATGGAGACCGGCTTCGCGACAACATTCTTTTGGCCCAGGCAAAACTGATTGCCGACGAGCAGCTTAGGACCGAGAAATTCAAACAGATACATGAACAATACCAGAATACCGACGGAGGAATATCGGCATTGTATGAACTGGGGCTTTTATCAAGACGAAGGTGGAGCCAGCAGGAAGATTCGAACACGGAGCAAAAGAAAAAATATCTGGAGGAAACCAGGGCTGCCATGGAAAACTTTCTGAACCTCTATCCTGAAAGTTTTTACGCCGAACAAGTTAAAGAAATTCTCAACGGACTACCCGTAAATTAATGTCCTCTCCCGATACCTCTTTCGATAGATAATCGCCGTTAATCAATACTCTGTGGGAATTGAGATTGACTCACATGAAAATTCTGTTATGATAAGAGTTGGCAGGAGGCACTTTAGCCTTTTTGTATTGCCGTGAATCGGACCCCGGTAAACAGTCGCATAAGGGATTGGTTCCATTGTGCAGTTGCAGGTGAAAACAGATGAAAAGCCACGAATCATTCTCCGATGATAACTACATGAAGATTCTGCTGATTGGAGATATACGCAGAGCATTCCTGAATCCCGACTCCGCCAGGGACAATCGCTTCGAAGTCATTACGAATGCAGCCGATGCCGTCAAAGCGGCTGCTTCGAGTAATTTCACGGCAATCGCCGTTGTCATGTCGGGACTTCCAGATAAACTGAGCCCGACCCTGAAAGCATTGAGAGATAAGTGCAATTCGAAAATAATTCTTCTTGTCCAGATGTACGAAGAGCCGATGGCGATACAGCTTGTTCAATCCGTATACAATGACAAAATTCTTGTCGATGACTACCTGATTTGCCCGACTCGACCGGACGAACTTTACGAACTCGTCACAAACTCACCTACAGGAAACGACATTAAAGCCCCTTCACATGCAATTGTCGATGCTACGATAGAAACGAGAATAAAACAGCTCGAAAAACTGGCTACAGAGGACGATTTAACAGGTCTCAAGAACAGAAGGTATATCTGGGAATTTTCCAGGCAGATAATAGAACGCGCCGAAAAAGAACCCGGACATGTAACATTGCTCGTTTTCGACATCGACAATTTCAAACATTACAATGATATTTACGGCCATTACGCGGGCGATGAAATCCTGAAACAGGCCGCTGTCCTGATACAACGCTGCTGTCGCGGCCACGATGTAGTCGGAAGAATCGGTGGAGATGAATTCGCAGTAGTTTTTTGGGATGATCCGCGCCAGAAATCAACAGCCGAATCAGGAAAAGCCGATGAGAGGCGATCGATAATTTCCGACCATCCCAAAGAAGTAATGTTAATAGCTAAGCGATTTGCGAGAGAACTGGAAAATACAAAATTAGCCAATCTCGGCGAATTAGGGCCGGAAGGTAAAGGAACTCTGACAATAAGCGGCGGCATGGCAAGCTTTCCCCGTGACGGCAAAACGATTCAGGAACTGTTCCAACAGGCGGACAAGGCGCTGTTAGATGCCAAAAGAAGCGGCAAAAACAGAATCTACCTCGTCGGCAAACCACAAAACGACATCA